>NZ_JBXANU010000001.1:0-529567 GCF_058802085.1 Pseudomonas sp. GW822-FHT02G04 | reverse complement strand
GGCGATGAAGTGCTGATTCCGGCGCCGTACTGGGTGTCGTACCCCGACATGGTGCTGGCCTGCGAAGGTGAACCCGTCACCCTCGCCTGCCCGGAAGAACACGCCTTCAAGCTGACCCCGGCGCAACTGCGCGGCGCGATCACCGAACGCACTCGCTGGCTGCTGCTCAACTCTCCCAGCAACCCGACCGGCGCCAGCTACAGCGCCGCCGAACTGCGCGCCCTGGCCGATGTGCTGTTGGATTATCCGCAGGTGTTGCTGATGACCGACGACATCTACGAGCACATCCGCTACGAAGGCCTGGACAACCCGCACATCCTCGCCATCGAACCAGCGTTGACCGAGCGCACCCTGGTGGTCAACGGCGTGTCCAAGACTTATGCCATGACTGGCTGGCGTATCGGCTACGCCGCCGGCCCGGCCGACCTGATCGCTGCCATGGCGACCCTGCAATCGCAATCGACCAGCAATTCCTGTTCGGTCAGCCAGGCCGCCGCCGTCGAAGCGCTCAATGGCGACCAGGCGTTCGTCAAGGAAAGCGTGGCGGTCTATCAGCAACGCCGGGATCGCTGCCTGGAACTGCTCAACGCCATTGACGGCTTGAGTTGCCGCAAGCCAGACGGTGCGTTCTACCTCTATGTGAACTGCTCAGGTTTGCTCGGCAAAACCACGGCCCAGGGCAAGCAGCTGGACAGCGACTACGACGTGGTCATGTACCTGCTGGAAAGCCAGGGTGTGGCGGTGGTGGCAGGCACCGCATATGGCCTGGCGCCGTTCTTCCGGATGTCGATTGCCACCGACGTCAAGACCCTCGACGAAGGTTGCTCGCGCATTGCTGCTGCCGTTGCGGCGTTGAGCTGAGGAACAGATGATGACGGCGGCGACCCTCCCTCCCCTGAGCTTCAGGCAGGCTTTGCTTGCGATGCTTGGCATCTCGCTGGTGCTGATGCTCTCGGCACTCGACCAGACAGTGATCGGTAACGCCTTGCCCAGCATCGTCGCCGAGCTCAAGGGCTTTGAGCTTTACGCTTGGGTCGCCACGGGCTACATGCTTGCCTCCATCGTCACCATCCCGATCTTCGGCCGGTTGGGGGATTACTACGGGCGCAAGCCCTTTGTGATCGCCGCCACCCTCATCTTCACCTTGGCGTCGCTGGCCTGCGCCGTGGCCACAGACATGCTGTTGCTGGTGATCGGTCGCGCCTTGCAGGGTGTCGGTGGAGGCATGTTGATCGGCACGGCGTTCGCCTGCATTCCGGAACTGTTTCCTGAGACCCGACAACGCCTGCGCTGGCAGATGCTGCTGAGTGCCCTGTTCAGCGTGGTCAACGCCATAGGTCCGGGTTTAGGTGGTTATCTGACAGGCGCCTACGGTTGGCGCTCGGTGTTCTACATCAATCTGCCGTTGGGTTGTCTGGCGCTGGGAGTCAGCTGCGTCGGAGCAACCCTCGCCTTATGGCGCTGGGAGCGACGCTGCCAGCACGCACTGCTGCCGGCGGCTTTACTCGGGTTGCCGAGCATGCGCCTGCTGTTTCTGCTGTCGATGGCCGCCGGGGCGATCATGTTTACGTTATTGTTCTATCTACCTTTATTGCTGCAAGGCAGCTATGGCTACTCACCGCAGGATGCCGGCCTGTTGATTACGCCACTCGCGCTGAGCATCACCCTGGGCGCCATCGTCAACAGTCGCATCGTCACCCGTTTGCGTAATCCAAACCTGTTGCCGCTGTGCGGTTTTGTCGCGTTGCTGCTGGCATGCCTCGGCTTGGCCATCGCCGGACGCGGTGCTTCGTTCAATGCGTTGCTCGGCTTGATCCTGCTGGCAGGTCTTGGCCTAGGCTTCATCCTGCTCAACCTGACGGTCTTCACCCAGACCCTTGCCGAGCGTCAGTTCCTCGGGATCGCCACCGCACTGACCCAATCGCTGCGCCTGGTGGGTGGGCTGCTGGGAACCGCTTCGATGGGTGTGCTGGTCAACTTGCTTTACAGCGCCAACCTGCAACGTCTTTTTATCGCCAAAGGGCACGCTGATGGACTGGCCTTGTACGCCGACCCGCAGGTCCTTCTGCGCCCCGATGCCGCCCTGCTCGAACACCCGCAATGGCTGAGCCTTGCACGCGATGCGTTGGCTCAGTCGGTGGGCGTTGGCCTGCTGCTTTGCGCCGGCCTCGGCGTGCTCGCGCTGTTCATCCTGTACCGCCTGCCGCCCGTGAGACTGCACGTCTTGCCGGCCACCGTTGCTCCTGAAAAACAATAAAAACTTTACTGCCGCTTTTGACTGCCTCTCACAACTTTCGACAACTCATGGGGATGACTCCGATGGAGCTTTTCAATCGCGCACCTAAAGTAGTGGCCGGCATTTGCGGCCTGATCATCGCTCAACAGGGTTACGCCGCCGGCCTGGTAGAAGACAGCAAGCTCAGTGTGCTGGCCCGCAACTTTTTCAGTAATGCCGACAACCGCAGCGGCGCGGCCGCCCCCAATTACACACAGGAATGGGGCCAGGGTTTCATCGCCAACTTTCAGTCCGGATACACCCAAGGTACGGTGGGGTTTGGTGTGGACGCCATTGGCATGTACGGTATTCGGCTGGACTCCGGCAAGGGCCGGCACTACAACCCCGAAAGCAAAAACTTCAACGGCAACATCTTCCCGACCGACAGCGACGGGCGCGCCGTGGATGAGTTCGGCAGCCTGGGCCTGACGGCCAAGGCAAAGTTCTCCAACACCGAACTGAAGTACGGCACGCTGGTACCGATGTTGCCGGTGGTGATGTCCACCGACCGCATGCTGCAACAAACCTTCAATGGCGGGCAGCTCCAGTCCAAGGACCTGGAGAACGTCACCTTCACCCTCGGCCAGTTGGAGCATGTCAAAGGCCGCGGTTCAAGCAACCAGATGGGCATGTCCATTCCCGGTGCAAACAACCCGCAGACGGGCGAGTTCGTCAACAAGTTCTATTACGGCGGCGTGGACTACAAAGCGACCAAAGACCTGACCTTGCAGTACTACTACGGCAACTTGCAGGACTTCTACAAACAGAACTTCCTCGGTCTCAAATACGACTGGCAGGTCGGCCCCGGCACCCTGCGTACCGACTTGCGCCACTTCGACAACCGCTCCGATGGAGCCAACGGCCATGACCCGGATTTCTACACCTTTGGCTACTACGGCAACGGTGTGACCAAAGGCAAGGTCGACAGTCGCCTGAGCAGCGCGCAATTCACCTACCTGCTGAACGGCCACACCTTCGCCGCCGGACTGCAGCAAGTTAGCGGCGACAGCGACGCGGTCTGGTTGAACCAGGGTGACGGCTCCACCGCCTATTTCATGACGGAGTCGATGATCGGCAAGTTCCAGCGCGCCGGAGAAACCACCTGGCAGGTTCGTTACGGCTATGACTTCGCGAGGATCGGAATTCCCGGTTTGAGTTTTCTCGGCATGTACGAAAGTGGCTCGAACATCCGCACACCCGCTGGCGACAAAAATGAATGGGAGCGCAACCTGACGGTTAGCTATGTCATCCAGCAAGGTCCGCTCAAGGACCTGAGCATTGCCTTGCGTCACGCCTCGCTGCGCACCGAAGTGTCCACCCAGCGTGACAGCGATGAGCATCGTGTGATCATCAGCTACCCGCTGAACATTCTGTAAAAGACGACACACTGGGTGAGAAGCATCGTCATCCAGTGTGCTCCGGCGGTCCGCCGCTCTGGTAATACAGGCCACACAGCTGCAGATGGCAGAGAAAGGGATCATAACAAAGCTTCTGAGGACGCTTTTACCGCTGGATCGTGCAGCATTAACGTGGTCAGGGGGTTCGCTTTCGTATCCGCCCTGTCATGCGTTCGTCACACCCACCAAGCACAATGCGGACAGCCAAAAGGATTTGGCCCTATCGACAGAGAGCCCGGCTAAGCGCCGTTTTTTTTCGTTCCAGCGACATGCTTTTCACGAAGTGCTCACAGAACGGAGCGCAGATTGAACGGACAAAAGGATTTGACCCCATACAGAGAGCCCGCCATTTGCGGGCTTTTTGTTGTCAGCCATTCCTGCGGCTAAGTTCCCCACTCTCTCGAATGGAGTCGATGCGATGCCTTCCCCTGAATACTCTCTCCCTGATGTTCTTGAACGACTGCATCACAACCAACTCGTCCTGGAGGCTACACTAATGGTGCTGACCTTATTGGTTGAGAGCCAAGGCCGTGCCGCGGCTGGCGACAACGTCCGCGGCGCCCTTCACACGATCGGTGAGAACGCCTGACACATCAAACAGGGTTTGGCCAAGCTGAGGGCCCAAGGCCCACACTAATCAAGCTGTCCCCCCGACGTCCCGCCTACAACACCCTTTTTTGGACTCTGTGCACATGCAGTCCGGAGCCAGCACGCGCTGTTCGGCGTGAAGGATGACGCCGTACGACACAGTTTGTCAGATACAAACCCACAGTTATGCATTCGCAAGCGCAATGGCATAATATGCCAATAATCGAAAATACCTGTTTGCCCTGAACTGGAGCCGACCATGGCGACGCGAAACGTTGTGCTCACCCCTCACCAGGAACAGGTTATCCATGACCTGGTTCAGTCCGGCCGTTATCAGAATGCCAGCGAAGTGATGCGAGAAGGTTTGCGGCTATTGGAGC
The DNA here is from genome assembly GCF_058802085.1 of Pseudomonas sp. GW822-FHT02G04. NCBI lineage: Bacteria > Pseudomonadati > Pseudomonadota > Gammaproteobacteria > Pseudomonadales > Pseudomonadaceae > Pseudomonas > Pseudomonas sp. GW822-FHT02G04. The sequence continues at coordinate 524,927 of NZ_JBXANU010000001.1, read as the reverse complement.
AACGCGTCGCCGAAGACACCGCCAAAATTGAAGCCCTGCGTCAGGCGACCTCGATCGGCATCATGGACCTTGAGCACGGGCGCTTCACGCAGTTGAACGAAGGGGATCTGGAGCACTACCTCGAGGGGTTGAGCCTGGAGGCCACCCTCCCCGCGAGGGAAAAACACTGAGCATGCCGCAGTATCGGATTTCCAACGCGGCGCGCGCCGACATTGTCGACATCCTCAGGCTCTCCCAGACGCAATTCGGCGATCAAGCACGCCAGCGCTACCAGGCGCTGATCCTCGCGGCGCTGCAAGCTCTTGCCGGCACGCCTTATCGCATTGGCAGCCTCGACCGCGATGAGCTTGCACCGGGCCTTCGCAGCTATCACCTCATCTATTCACGCCAGCAGGCCAAACACCCCCATGGGACGGTCAAAAGCCCACGCCATATCGTGTTCTATCGTGTGGCAAACGACGACGTGATAGAGGTCGTCAGACTCCTTCATGACGCCATGGAAGTGCAACTGCACCTGCCCAACGACTGATCACCGACCTGGCCCAAAGGCTTAACTGACCATGAACAGCGAAGGTAAGGCGCCCCCCCTCTACATCTCAACCTGAGCGCCCTCGCTGTCAGCCGACTCGGCGGTCAATTGAAGCGGGAGGTTCTGGGTCCGACCGGACTATCGAGACCCACGACCAGAAACACGATGTTCAACTTTGCGTACCACTTTCAATGCTGAACAACCGCTTCCTAGGCGTTTTCCGAGGCCAGGCGCCTGGCATTACGCTCCAGCTGCCGATGGACACGCGGATCGATGCCCCTGGCGACCAGTGCCCTCGCAACATCACGTAGAGCACGAGCATCTCCTAAGCTAATTTCAGGATAGGTACCGAGAGAAATACGGGGTTGCTTATCCGCCCAGGAAAAGCGGAAGTGCCAGCACTTGGCGCCTTTCGTATTCACGAAAAGAGCGAGACCGTTGTAGTCAGGGAGGGTGTAGTCCTTGGCACGAGGTTTGGCGTGTCGGACTGCGGTATCGGTGAGGGTCATTGTACAATCTCCGTCTCGTTTGAATAGAGGAGATTTGTACGGTTTCCAGAGAGGCCAGTCCCACGAAAAAGTGATCTACCAAGCGCCGGATTAATGTACTAAAAAATGTACTAAGAAAACGTGGCTGGTAGTGTTTTCGAGCGGAACTTACTGGAACGAAAAAAGAGGCCGAAGCCTCTTTTTTCAGTTTCTGCAGACTTCAATAGAAGCCTGTAGAACAATAATTGGAGCGGGAAACGAGACTCGCGCCTGGCGTCCGACCCATTGAAATCAAAGGGGTTTCTTTCATTCCTGAAGTAGGAATGGACTTGATTCTGGACTTGTCTTTTTGGTGTATCAAGAACAAAAGGGGAATTATTCCAAGGTACGCTACCGGGGTATGCCCATCGCCCATTGAAGGGATGGTATCGAAGTTTCAACTCAATTTTATCTGACCCTATCGCGGAATCCGCTACAGACATTGCTCCACCAGTGGATCAGTCATTTCAATTTAACCAGGTTTATCCCGGATTCGGATTGATCAATGATAGCTACATCGATTACTGAGGAGCACCGCAATGAATTCTCTTTTTTCCCAAGTCCAAATCAGTCGCTACACCCTGTCCAACCGCATGGTCATGGCCCCTATGACTCGTTCGCGTTCCGATGAGGCCGGCGTGCCAAGCGAACTGGTTGCGACTTACTACGCACAGCGTGCCAGCGCCGGCCTGATCATCAGTGAAGGCGTGTTCCCCGTTGCGATGGGCAAGGGCTATGTCCGCACCCCAGGCATCGAAACCACCGAGCAGGTCGCCGCGTGGAAGCAAGTCACCGAGGCCGTGCATGCTCGCGGCGGAAGGATCTTCATGCAGTTGATGCACTGCGGACGCATTTCCCATCCTTCGTTGCTACCCAATGGCGCCCAGCCACAGGCGCCCTCCGCGATCAAACCCGCCGGCCAGACCTGGACCGCGACGGGCCTTGAGGATTTCGTCACCCCCCATGCACTCAGCGTGGTCGAGATTGCCGCGGTCATCGAGGGCTATCGCCAAGCGGCGCGCCTGGCCATCGAGGCCGGTTTCGACGGTGTCGAGGTGCACGCCGCATCGGGGTATCTGCCTGAACAGTTTCTCTCCACGGGCAGCAATCAGCGCACGGATGAGTACGGCGGATCGGTGGAAAACCGTGTTCGTTTTGTACTGGACGTGCTGGCTGCCATCTCGACAGAAATCGGTGGTGACCGGGTGGGTCTCAAGATCTCGCCTGAGATGAACTTCAACGACATCGTCGATGCCAATCCGCAAGAAACCTACACCTATTTGGTCGAACAGCTGCACGGGCTGAATCTGGCTTACCTGCACGTGGCCCTGTTCGGCGCCAGCGTCGACTACCACGCGTTGCTGCATCCACTGTTCGACGGCAGCTACCTGATCGGTGGCGGGCTCGATCAGCGTTCCGCCGAATCCTTGATCGCTGAGGGTCGAGCCGATGCGGCCGTGTTTGGCAGCGCCTTCCTTGCCAACCCCGATCTGCCTGAGCGCTTTCGTACAGGCGCCGAGCTTAATGCTCCGGACAAGGACACGTTCTACGCACCGGGCGCGCAAGGGTATATCGATTACCCGGCCATGAGCCCGGCACAGAGCGCCTGAGGAGATTGCCATGACAACCGTCGCACGTTTGCAGCGCATGAATCACGGCAGTCAGTTCCGGGCCTTCAGCCTGCGTGGAAATCAGTTCGCCAAGCCTATCGACCCGTTTCTCGCGGTCGATCATGCCTGGATCAGCGGGCCGACGTTTCCACCGCACCCACATGCCGGTTTCTCAGCCGTGTCCTATCTGTTTCTTGATTCCGAAACCGGGATTGATAACCGCGACGCGCTGGGCAACCGCAACCTGATTAAACCCGGTGGGCTGCACTGGACGGCGGCGGGTAAAGGCGTGGTGCACGAGGAGGTGCCGGCCGAGCCGGGCAAGACGGTGCACATGCTGCAGATTTTCATCAACCTGGCGCAGGAGCGCCAAGCGGACGCTCCGTTTGCGCTCAGTCTAGAAGCGCAGGATGTGCCCGTGGTGCGTTTGCCAGGGGTCAAGGTGCGCGTGCCACTGGGCCGTTTCGCCGAGGTGTCGTCGCCGTTATCGGTGCCCACCGAAGTGACCGTGCTGGACATCTCGCTCGAGGACGGCGCTGAAGTCAGCGTCCCGATCCCCGAAGGTCACGTGGCGTTCGTGATGCCGATTGACGGCGAAGTGTGGGTCGACGGCCTCCCCTTCAATCTCATCGAGCTCATGCTGCCGGTGAATCTTCCGCTGCGTGACGATCGCGCAGTCAGGTTGAGCGCCCCCAAGGGCAATGCCAAAGCCGTGCTGTTTTCTGGCGTCCCGTTGAATCAACCCGTGTATTGGCAAGGACCGCTGGCGCTCGCCTCTCAGCTTGCGCTGACCGAAGCCATTGATGGCTACCAGCGCGGCGCGTTCGGAACGCTGCAACCTCGTTAACTCAATGTTGACCGAACAACGCGCCCTCCCTGGCAGGTAAATGACGCTATGACGACAACTACGCCCTCCCCAGCCGCTACCACTCAACAGCGAACATCGCACCGCCCCACATTGCTGCTGATCGTGGCCATCGTCCTTATGGTCGTTGCCTTGTGCATTACCTACCTGCTGAAACTGGACAGCGAATCCACCGACGATGCCTATGTCGACGGCAATGTGGTTCAGGTGACCTCGCAAGTCAGCGGTACCGTAACGGCAATCAGCGGCGACAACACCGATCATGTCGATGCCAACGCGCCATTGGTCACATTGAACGCCGTGGATGCCGAAATTCAGTACGAGCGAGCCCAGTCGAACCTCGCTCGCGCAGTACGCCTGGCACGCACTGAGTACTACCAGGTCCAGCAACTCCAGGCCGAAGTCGAGCAGCGTCAAAACGACGTGCGCAAGGCTCGGGATGATTTGCGTCGGCGCAACCAACTCGGCGCCAGCGGTGCAGTTTCTCGTGAAGAGATCAGTCACACCGCCGACGTACTCAAAAACGCAATCGCAGGGCTTGATGGCACCCAACACGCCCTCTCCATTCGGCGTGCGATGGTCGACGACACCACGCTTCGCACTCACCCGGATGTGCTGGTGGCGGCAAGCAACCTGCGTGATGCCTACATCGCCTTGCATCGCACCCAAATCTATTCACCGGTTGCAGGTGTAATCACCAAACGCACTGTGCAGGTCGGACAAAAAATCAGTCCGGGCGTCGCACTGATGTCGGTGGTGCCGGTTGATCAAGTCTGGGTCAATGCCAATTTCAAGGAATCGCAGATAGAAGGTCTGCGTATTGGCCAACCCGTTGAACTGCGCGCGGATGCCTACAGCCGCAGCGTCATCTTCCACGGGACCATCATCGGCCTGGATGCCGGTACCGGCAGTGCTTTCTCCTTGATGCCGGCCCAGAACGCTACGGGCAACTGGATCAAGGTGACTCAACGGGTGCCGGTAAGGATCGCCTTGCGGCCGCAGGAAATAGCACAAAACCCCTTGCGCCTCGGTTTATCCATGCGGGTTTCAGTCGATACCTCCGATCGCAATGGCCCCGTCCTGAACAAGACCGGTGCACAGCAACCGGTTTACAGCACCGAGATTTTCAAGAACGAACTTAAGGACGCCAATGACGTTGTGGAACGCGTGATCAGTGCCAATGAGGGCAGTGACCATGCCCCCAAAAACCTGAAGCTTTGACGGGGCGGATCATGTACAGAAAACACGCTGCCTTGTTGTTCACTGTGGGCTTGCTTTGTGCGCTGGAATATTTGCAGGCGGGCATGATCGCTTTTGCCAATGCTCCGATTCGCGGCGAAATCGAGGCCAGCCCTGAAGAATTCAGCCTGGTGGCCGCCCTGTATGCCTGTATCGCAGTGGTGGTGATTTCGAAACAGCATTGGTTGACGGAGCGCCTGGGCTGGCGCAATTTCATGCTCGGCTCAATCAGCGTTTTCGTGTTGGGCGCTTTCGTGTGTGGCGTGAGCAGTGATTTGACCAGCTTCACCGTAGGCCGAGTCGTCATGGCCCTGGGTGGGGCCTCGTTCATGACGTCGGCACGCCTCATGATCAACCTGATTCCCCCAGGCCCGGGCCGGTTCACCGGAATCAAAGTATTTGCCACCGGCCTCGCTGGCGGGACGGCGGCGGCGCCTTTTATCTCGTCGTGGGTGGTGGCCGAAAATACCTGGCACGCCATCTTCTGGATACTGATCGTCGGCGCCCTGGTTGCAGCAGCGCTTTGCGTGCGTTTTCTGTCGACGAGCCCTATCCCCGAAGAGGACCGAACCCCCTCGAGCCTGGCAAGCATTCTGTTGTTGTCGGTCAGCAGTTTCTTTCTGCTCTATATTTTGCAGCGCTCCTACTACGACTTTTATAACGACACCTTCATCATCGTCGGTTGCGCACTCTTGGCAGCACTGGGGATGTACACCTTCTTCCACGCCGAACACAACAAGGCCAAGCCCTTCCTGAAAGTCAGAGACTTGATGCAGCCTCGTTACCTCCAGGGCGTGGCGCTGTTCTGCTACGCCTACGTTGTACTGGGCGCCAATAACTACATCTTGCCGTACTTCCTGCAAACGGGACTGGGCTACTCCTGGGACACCATCGGTACATTCCAGGCCATCGGACTGACCGGCACCCTGGCCACCTGGGTCATCATGGCCACTCTCCTTCCAAAGTACCCTGCCCCGAAGAAATTCTTCATCCTGGGATTTATCGCGCTGGGTGGCTTTGGCTGGCTGCTGTCCTCGCTGACGCCCAGCGCCAATATGTGGTCGAACATTCTGCCGGCATTGATTCTCAATGGATGCTTTGTGATGTTAGTCATGTCGACTGCCGCCATGCAGACCTTTCGGGACGTGATGCAAGAAGAGAAGCTCTTCGCGCATGCCTATCAGATCAAAAACATGATGGGACAGATCGCCATGGCGATTGGCACCACGGCCGCCACACTGTTTCTGCAATGGCGTACGACCCTGCAATACAACAACCTCAACGTGCACTTCAGCGCCAGCGACACTCTCTATGTGGAGCAGACTCAACAGCTGGCGCAAGCACTGTCATCCGAAGTGGGCGCCACCACTGCGAATCAGATCTCGGTGGCGATGCACGCACAAATGCTGCAGCAGCAATCGACCCTGGTCGCCAGCATGGAATATTTCTGGGTCGTGATCGGCGTGGCGGCGATCGCGCTGATCATTTCAGTCACGCAGAAGACCTTCAGATGAACTGGAATATTTTCAGGAATGTTGACGTTATGAGTGCTTACACGCGATGAACACCACGCACCCGGAAATCATTATTGTCGGCGGATCTCTTGCCGGCCTCACGCTGGCGCTCGCTTGCGCGACCAGGGGCGTGCCCGTTCGTGTTGTTGAGCGTTCCGTCGGGCGTGTACACGGTGGCGACAGCCTGAGTATCGATCTCGATGTGGTCGCGGCGACGGTTGGCCATGATCCCCGTGCTGCGCCCATCTTGCCCGTGGTACCCGCCTATCGCGAACTGACGACCTGGCCGGCGCTTTACAGCTGGCTACGGGACCGGGCTGTCGCAACACCCGGCATCGTCCTCGAAGAAGGCAACGCCGTCACCTCGGTCACAGACCTTGGCGATCGGGCACAACTCTCCTTTGCCGACGGAACCCAGAGGGTTGCCGCCGCGGTGATCGGTGCGGACGGATATCGCAGCATCGTTCGCCAGGCAATCACGCCCGACGCACCGCTTGCCCGCTACGCCGGTTATCTGGTGTGGCGTGGACTGGTCGAGGAGCGAACGCTGACGCGTCCCGTCCCCTGGCCATCGGACGGCGGCCTATGGATTGAGTTCGTGGGCGGATATCGTCTGGTTGCTGCAGTACTTCCTGGTCGCGACGGCTCGATGGAGCCAGGTCAGCGTCAAGTCACATTCGCGTGGTTCGATGTGCATCAAGAGGCATTGCTCCGTAGCACCGGCTGCCTGACCGCCGATGGCCACATCGTGGGCACACTCGGACGCGGGACGATTGATGAAGACGTGAGGTCTGGCTTGGTCGCCCAGGTCCCTCAGGTCTGGCCTGAGATGTGGGCGGAGGCAGTGACAGTCGGCGTGCGCTCAGCGAATGTGTTGAGCGGCGCTCCGATTGCAGAGTACAAACCGCAGCGGTTGGCACGTGGCGCAATGGCCACCATCGGGGACGCTGCCCACGTCGTTTCACCGATGACCGGGCGCGGCTTTTTGACCGGCGTGGAAGATGCGGCAGTGCTGGCTCGGATGCTCGCAGACCGAAGCGCAGACGAACCCGTTGCCGCCGTGTTGGCCCGCTATGAAGCAGCACGATTGCCCTTCGTCCGCGGGTTGGTTACCCATTCAAACCGGATCAGCGCCGAATATCTTCGTTATGCGGCAGTGAACTGATCTGAGAACTGTCGCGTTGCCCGAAGAGCCATGCGCTTCGAGCAACGTGACGGGATCGTGGTTTACTGGATGCCAGCACCCAAGGCTGGGAATACATCGGTGAACAACAAGCCAATCAGCTGCTGTCCGGTAGGTGTAGACCAATCCTGTCCGATCTCTGCCATGAGCGTATTGGTGGCGGTGAGCACGACGCCGGCATCGTGCATTCGTTGACGAGCGAATTCTTCGGAAAGATCGCTGGGCGAACCCGAAGCATCCAGTACGGCCTGCACGGCAAAGCCTTCGAGCGCAGCATCGATTGCCGGAAAGATAAGACAAACGTCAGTGGTCACACCGGCCATGATCAGATGCTTACGCCCAGTGGCGAGCACTGCATCGTGGAAGTCGGCGTATTCCCAGGCGTTGACCACACCGGGACGCTTGATCCGTGCCGCGTGCGCTTCTGGGAGTATCGCGGCGATTTCCGGAAGAATCGGGCCCTGGGCTTGATCTTCCTGGCTGGACGTAATCACGACCGGCATGTTGAGGATCTTCGCCATCTTGGCCAGTGCAATCGACTGCTTGGCGGCAAACTCACGGTCGATGTTTTTGATCAGTTGCATCGTGCCGACCTGATGGTCGATCAGCAACAACGCGGCGTTCTCTGCAGTGAATCGTACGGCAGCCATAGTACAAATCCTCGTTTCGTTGGGTTCAAACAAAGGGTAGCGGAGGTCCGCTGAACAGCACGACGTTGGCACTGCCCTGCGGGGCTCTCAACTTGACCTCGCGTGGAGTATTTTGCGCCGGGAACACCGGAAGCTTGAGGTCCTCGCGATTGAAGCGCTGGGCCTCCACCTCCACCGTGCCGTCGATTGGCATGGCAAACATGCAGTGGCCTGCGGCAATAGACACACTCAGCTCGGCACCCTCCTCCAGAGAGATGTCGAGCATCGTTACCTCAGTCGGTGGACTCAGCGGGGAGCGTATCTCACGATAGCTCCCCAACGGCACCCGCACCTTGGCACCTGGCTCCTGCATGACTGGCACATCCTGCGCTTCGAGTATCAGCGGGAACGGAGCGATGTCCCTGTTCGACGGAGCGAGAGCGACGAAGATCTGCAGTCCGTGAACCTTTTTGCCGGTTTCGACCGGAACCTCTTCGTGCACCACGCCACGGCCGGCGGTAGTCCAGTGCAGGCCGCCCGGTTGAATCACGTTCTGGGTACCGATCGAGTCACGGTTGGCCATGCCCGTCTCGGAATCGGGAAGCAGGTAGGACACCGCCGAAATGCCGGCATGCTGGTGTGGCCCAAAGGTCGGCGCGTCCATCCAGTAGTGGTCGACCCCGATGAAGGGGGAGATCAATTCTGCCTCGGTGCGCAGACCAAAACCGTGGAAATGGCCGCCGAGGTTGGCGCGACTAAGCGGGGCGATAACGACAGACATGACAGCAGCCTCTGGTACTGGTGGTGTCGTTCAATGCGCAATAATGAGTGTAGCCCCACCATCTCTCACCGAACGGCAATTGGTCATCGTGCATAGGGCGCGAAAAACGCCTCAAACGCAGCCAGCAATGTCTCCGGGCGTTCTTCCGCCGGATAGTGACCGCAATCCGCAATGACCACGGATTCGACATTCGATGCGACCGTGCGCAACTCGGCTTCAACGCTGTCGCCACAGGCAAGCGCACCCGAAAATGCCAACACCGGTAAGGTCACGCGCGTTGCTTTGCGCTGTTGGTTCTGTGGAATCGACTGATCGATTGCGCGGTAATAGTCGAAGCTGGCCCGCAGGGCTTGTGGATCGCGCTTGAGTTGTTCGATGTAGAAGTCGATCGCGTAACGAGGTACCGCCTCTGGCGACCCTGCTTTCGTCGCGAACTGGTGACCGAAGTAGAGTTCTTCGCGACCACTGACCAGTTGCTCGTTGATGCCCAGCGCCCGATTGAAGTTGAAATGCCAGAGAAAATCACTGAGCCAGCGCTGCTCAGGCAGCAAAGGCGGAGAGTCCGATAAGCCTGGAATAAGCGCCTCGCCCAGCGCAATGCGCTCGATTCGGGCGGGTTGATCGTGTGCCATGGCATAACCGGTCCACATGCCGATGTCATGGCCGGCCATGGCAAAAGACTCATGCCCCAAGGCGTCCATTAGCGCAAACATGTCTTGGGCCAAGGTCCTTGAGTCATAACCCTCCTGCGCTTTTTCCGAGAGCCCGACACCCCGCGGATCGACAGCGATCACGGTGAACGTGCGAGCCAGCGGCTGCATCAGGTAACGCCACGCAAACCAGTTTTGCGGCCAGCCCCCAAGCAGTAGCAACGGCTTGCCCTGCCCGCCAATGACGGCGTGCAGTTTCACGCCGTTGGCCGCGATCTCGTAGCTTTCGAAGACGTCAGTAAAACCGGTTGGCAGCTTGGGTACGTCGTGCACGGAGCCGAAGCCGCTCAGCGTTTTGAAGTGTTCCTTTTGCAGCATCCCAAAGCCCGCCTGATTGATCTAATCACCAGACCATAAATGAGGCACCAGAGACTGACTAGACAGGAAAATCACCAAGGACTGTTGTGCTGATGCACCAATCACGGCGCAAGGGCCACGACTGGCGCCCCTGCTTCGCAGATGTGGCCAATAGACCAGGCTTAAAAACGCACGACCGCCTGGAGCCAGAGTCGCTCGCCGCGGGCCCGGTTTTCGACAAGCGTTTCATGCTGCCACTTCATCAGTACGCCAAATTTGGGGGTTTGATATTTCACAACAGGGCCATAAGCAACGACTTGACCTCGATTGCCGTCCTCCCACACCGACTCACCGTGACGCTCATCATCGCTCACCTGCTTGTACAAATACCCACTGACCCCAACCTGCCAATTTTTGTTCAAGCTGTAGCCAAGATGATAGTCAGCATTAATCTCGCGCCCCGACCGGTAATCAGTCGCACGATTTTTGTCGTTTATCATGTAGAGAATCTTGGCGCTTATCTCCACCTCGTCTATCGGGTTCGCCGTGAAGGAGTACCACGGCGAGTAGGACCACACGTTGGTTCCCACATTGAACAGCCGATCCTTGTCATACGAAGCGGTGGGTGCATAAAAATCCACACCCAGCATCTGATGGAAACGTGGAGAACTCCAACCCAGAAACAGTGGAGTAAACGCCAGATCGGCGAAGCCTTCATCCTTGCCACTGTTGCGGACACGCCCTTGGGGCGTTTCGGTATAAAAACTCACCTGCCCTTTTATGTAGGGCAAGGCTGCACGACTGGCCAGTGTTGCGCCCCATAAGGTGTAGTCGGAATAAACGTAGTCCAGGCATACCGCGAGTGACTGGTAACTGAGGTTGAAGTCCTCAATCCCGGCCATGCTGCGCCCATAGGCCCCCTTTAGTTCAGTCGACTCGTAAGCAGAACTGTAAAAAAAGGTGGTTAACCCTGGTGGTGGCATTCGCCCAGCCAATACGGTGTCAAGACCAAGTGGGTAAGCAGTTCCGTTGTTTTCGGTAGCGTGAGTTTGGGCACACGTCAGCAGCATGGCCGCCGTGCAGAGCAAGGGAGAACGTTTGCTGAGCCGCAAAGTTTTTACGCGCAACATAAGGATGATCTCGTATGGATTATTATTTTGATTACGAAGATTCATGCGAACAAACAGAACAAACAGAACAACAGGGCCTGCCTCTAAGGGGTGTTTATTATTTGCAAGGCAATAGAGCCCCTCCTTGTTTCAGGCAGACCAGTTGAATAATCAAACTTAATGTCAGGTAGAGTTACCAGGCAGTGGTACCACCATCGACCCGAATATCAGTACCCGTAATGAAAGAGCTTTCATCAGAGGCTAGGAATAAAGCAGTGGCCGCAACTTCTTCGGGCTTACCCAAACGCCCCAGCATCACTTTGCCCACCATCGTTTCAGCCCACTCGGGATCCTGCAGCAACGGGATTGTTTGCTTGGACTCAATCAACCCAGGGGAAATGCTGTTGGCGCGCAAGCCATGGACCCGGCCTTCCAGCGCCAGTTGGCGAGTCATGGAAAGCACGGTTCCTTTGGCCGCGCTGTGCGCGATTCCGGGGAGCATGCGGTAGGTCGACCATGCCGAAACCGACGCTGTGTTAATGATGGAAGCACCCGGGGACTTGATTAACTCCGGCCAGGCTGCACGCACGAGATGGAAAACCAGATTCAGTTCCTGATCGATTGTTCGATGCCAGTCCTCGTTTGATATCTGATCAATCCAACCAAAATAGGCCATCGCCGCATTATTGAATAACACATCGACGCGCCTGTATTCCGAAACCGCCAATTCAACTAACCGGGTGCAGTTGGCAGGATCCGTCAAGTCACAATTGTTTAATGAAACCATCTCCCCACCCATGGACTTCACGGCATCAACTGTCTCCTGAGCCGCCTCATGATAGATGTCACACCCCACTACTTTGGCACCTTGCTGTGCGAACATTAACGCTGCCGCTCGCCCCATTGACCCGCCAGTGCCTGTAATAATGCAAACTTTACCCTGCAGACGATGACTCATAAGCACTCCGTTATTCTTGCTTGTTTTTATAAGAACAGATCTTGCAATAACACACCCGATCAGTCGCGGTGGTTAATGAGTTGCCGAACTGTAGGTAGACCACTACTTATTGACTAGGCACGGAAATCACCAAGGACTGTTGCTCTCAAGCAACAATCGCGGTGAGGGGGTCTAAAGGGAGAAGACAGGCGGGGTTGAAAAATTCAAGTTGCGGTTATATTCGGGTTCTTACCACTCCGGTTTGTCGGGCACGTCACCCATTGAATACCGACATGATCAATCGCCTTAGCCAGACACTTCTAGGCGCTTCGTGAAAGCGTGCATGCCAGTACTGCTTGAGGTCGTAGCGTGGAATGTCCACGGGAGGCTCGACCATTCGCACGTTCAGATTATGCGTGTACATGTTGGCAACGGTCCGGGGCAACACCACGATCAAATCAGAGCGTTCGATGATCGATGGCACACTCATGTAGTGAGACGTCTGCAGCACGATGTTGCGGTGGATACCTGCTTTGGTCAGGTGGGCTTCGAACATTTCCTGGCGACGACTGCCATCACGGACCTGCAGATGCTCCAGCCTGCTGAAATCCTCCAGGGACAGGCGCTCCCCTGCCAGAGGGTGATTGAGGCGGATCAGACAGACCAGGTCATGAGAGAACAACCGCTGCTGATAGATGTTGGGGGTTGTGAGGTCGGGAAAATAGCCAAGCACCGCATCGACCCGGCCTTCATGCAGGTTCTCCACAAGCTCATCAGGTGCCAGACTGACAGTTCGAATGCGCGTATTCGGCGCCGCGCTGCGCAGGCTCTGGAATAGCGCAGGTAGAAAGACCACTTCACCCACTTCGCTCAGGCAAAAGACGAACTCCTGGTCGCTGGTAGCAGGGTCGAAGGTCGGGCCGCTGAGGATGTCCCGGTCGATGATTTCGATCACTTCGCGGGTGCGCTCAATGATGCCTTGCGCCCGTGGCGTCGCCTCCATCACGTTACCCGAGCGAATGAACAGTGGGTCTCCCAGCGAGTGGCGCAAGCGGGCCAGTGCAGCACTGGTTGCGGGTTGGCTCATGCCTAACCGCTTTGCCGCCGCGGTGACATTGCCGGTTTCATAAACGGCTAGCAGGACGCGGAGCAAGTTGAGGTCGGTGCGCATAGGTATAACAAAACCAGATAGTTTGAATAATTAGAATTGGCTTCCTTTATTTAAAGCGCTTGGCGACGATCACGTCCAGATAAAAAAAATAAAAGGTAGCCGCATGAACCCTGACAACGCCCGAATTGGCGAGATCATCGACAGCGCGAAGATCTCGCCCTACCAGATCGTCATCCTTGCCTTGTGCTTCCTCATCGTCCTGGTGGATGGTTTCGATACCGCAGCCATTGGTTACATCGCCCCGTCGCTGCGCGAAGAATGGGGTCTGTTGCCTGCCCAGTTGTCACCGGTTTTCGGGACTGGATTATTCGGCCTGATGGTCGGCAGCCTGATACTGGGGCCAGTCGCCGATGCCATCGGGCGCAAAAGCGTTTTACTGATTTCAGTGCTGGTGTTTGGTCTCGCCACCCTGGCCAGCGCCTACACCCAATCGATCGAGTCGCTTACGATTCTGCGCTTCATCACCGGCATCGGCCTGGGTGGTGCGATGCCGGCGTGCATTGCCTTGAGCGCCGAATACTCCCCCGCCCGCCGGCGCATGATCATGGTGACCTTGAGTTGGAGTGGCTTCACCGCTGGCCTGGCCTTGGGCGGCATGCTCGCCGCGCACATGATTCCTGCATTCGGCTGGCGTTCTGTGCTCGTACTGGGTGGCGTCATGCCGCTGGCGCTACTGCCACTGTTGGCTTGGTTAATGCCCGAGTCGGTTCGGTTCATGGCGTCCTCGGGCAAGCACGCCGACGCCTTGCGCCGGGTGGTCGAACGCATCACCCGAAAAAGCTGGAGCGGTGTAACGATCCTCGATAACGAACGCCCGGCCCACGTCAGGTCGCCGATCTCTCATTTGTTCATCAACGGTCGGTTGGTCCGCACACTGCTGCTGTGGGTGACCTTCTTCTGCTCGCTCTTTGTGTTTTATCTGCTGACCAGTTGGCTGCCTACCCTGCTCAAAGAGGCCGGCTACGATATCGCTTACGCTTCGCGTATTGGCGCCATGGTGCCGCTGGGCGGTACCGTCGGCGCCATTCTCATGGCCCTGCTGATGGATCGCGTCGGTCCCTACCCTGTGCTGACCCTCTCGTACTCGGTGACGGCTGTGGTCATTGCTGTCACGGGCTATCTGATGGGTGATCCCTATCAGCTGGCCGCCATGGTATTTCTCATCGGATTCGGTGTAGCCGGTGCTCAAAACGGACTCAACCTGGTGTCAGCCACCTTGTACCCCACCGCCGCCCGAGTGACCGGGGTGAGTTGGGCAATGGCCGTTGGCCGCTGCGGTTCAATTGTCGGCTCGATGCTGGGCGCCTGGTTTATCTCCACGGCGGGCACATCACAGGTCTTCTTCCATTGGCTGGCGCTTCCCGTGCTGATCGGCGCAACAGCCATTGGTGGTCTTTATTGGCTGAGCACTCGACGGAACCCGACAGTCAAGCCTGCTCAAGTTGCTCACGCAGAAACTCAATGAAACGTTGAGTTTTTGCGGGCAAAAGGCGGGTTTCAGTGAGGGCATACACCGGGATCGGATTGGCGTGCCATTGGGGCAGTACCGGTTGCAGCAAGCCAGTGCGCAGATCGTCCGCGGCAATGCCTTCAGGCAGCAGCGCTATCCCCAGATCCAGTGTCGCCAATCGCCGAAGCATCCCGACGCTATTGAGTTGAAACCGTCCACCCACCTCGATTTCCACCACTTCGCCTGCATGGGAGAGCTGCCACTTGCCAGCCTTTCTCAGTCGCAGGCATTCGTGGTTTATCAGCTCAGCCGGATGGCTGGGCTCTCCATTGAGTTCCAGATAGCGAGGCGAGGCATATAAACGACGAGAGAGGGTCGCCAGCCTGCGTGCAATCAGATTCGAATCTGCCGGCTCGCCCATGCGGATAACCACATCGACGGGTTCGCTGACCAGGTCGACCTGGCGCGGCGTGAGGTCGAATTCAAAGCTGATGCCGGGGTACCGTCGGGCGAATTCAGCAATGAGCGGTGCCAGGTAAATGTTGGCGAAATCCACCGGCAGTGACGCGCGCAAAAGGCCGCTTGGATGCGCGAGCATTTCACCCAGCTGCTCGTGCGCCAGCCGCGCCTCGTCAACGATTCGCTTGCACCGGTCAAAGTACAACTGCCCCGCCTCGGTCAATTCGATCTTGCGCGTGGTGCGATTTAACAGTCTCAAGCCAATGGCCTTTTCAAGCCCGCTGATGCGTCGCGACAAGGTCGAATTCGGCATCGCCATCGCTTCTGCGGCTTTGCGAAAACTGTGGGCTTTGACGACCTCGACGAACAACGCCATGTCGTTCAGAAGTTCCATGTTGATTGCTCCATCAGTGGATCAGTCATTTCAATTGTAGCTAGTTTATCCCGCATCCAGTTTGATCAATGATGGTTACATCAGCCTTTGCCGTTAACGGTTGCTCAACGGCCCCCGCAGGAGAGCGTCACTGCATGAAAGACCTTAATGACCTTTATTACTTCGTACTGGTGGTCAAACATGGAGGTTTCTCGGCAGCGGCACGGGCAACGGGCATTGAAAAAACGTTGCTCAGTCGTCATATCGCGGATCTTGAATTGCGAATGGGGGCCAGGCTGTTACATCGCACAACGCGCCAGGTTTCGCTGACCGAAGCCGGCCATCATTTCTTTACGCTCAGCCAACCCGTTGTCGAGGGTGCGCATACCGCCTATGAAAGCGTGGAGCATCTTCGACGGGAACCCGTCGGGTTGGTACGGTTGAGCTGTCCTCAGGTGATGGCGCAGAGTTATTTAGCTCCCCTGCTGCCTGGGTACATGGAAAAGTATCCGAAGGTGCGGCTTGAGTTGAATGCTGTAGATCGAGAGGTCGACCTCTTTGAAGAGCGCTTTGACGTGGCCTTGCGATCGCGTGCCCGGATTGAAGAAACGGCCGGGTTGGTCGCAAAGGAATTAGGGGCAACCAGGCAGATTCTGGTCGCAAGCCCGCGCTTTCTCGATCGTGTCGGGCGACCTGCCACGATCCAGGCCCTGTCGGACATCGAGACGCTTTCTCGTCCTGGTGACATCCATGACGGCGTCGGCCGATGGTTCCTCAGCAGTTCGTCAGGTGAGGAGCTGCTGGTCAGCCATCAGCCACGTCTGATCTTCGATGATCTACGCATGCAACTGGAGGCCGCCGTCAATGGATTGGGCGTCGCGTTGTTGCCGGAACCCATAGCTGCAGCCTCTGTTCGCGCGAAGGCCCTGGAAGTCGTTATCCCCTCCTGGACCGGTGCAACGCATATCATCCATCTGCTCTACCCCAAACCGAAAGGGATGTTGCCATCCGTTCGCAGCTTGATCGATTACCTGAGCCTCCATTTACCCCAAAGCATCCAGGAACGAAGCATCACCATTGAGCGAGTCGCTTGATAAAGGGACAAGCGCCCCGCGCGTTCATGTTTTGAGGTCAGGGAAGATGGCTGCGGCTTGGTGAGAACGACTATTGCCAGGCTGATTGTTGGCTGCGCAGTACCTGACCGACCATTTCTCTCAACCACTTGTTCTGAGGGTCTCGGTGAAATCGGTCATGCCAGTACAGATCAATCTCGAACGAGGGTATTTGCAGGGGCAGAGGGTGTATGACGAGAGGATAAAAGCGCGCCAGGGTTTTACCCAGGGAAATGGGCAGCGTCCATATCATGTCGGTATCCAGCAGCAAGTGCGGAGCGGACAAGAACTGAGGGGTGCGCATTTTAATGCAGTCTCTGCCGCCCGCATCGACCAAAGCACGCTCCAGTGCCTGGTGACCGCCACCACCTGACTCCACCAACAAATGCTCACTGGCGACAAAGGCTTCGAGGCTCAAGCCGCGATGTGCCAAGGGGTGGTCTTTGCGCATGGCGCAGACGTAATACTGAGAAATAACAGGCGTACGGTGAATGTCAGTCTGAAGGGTCGGCAAAAAGCCGAGCGCCAGGTCGATTCTGCCAGTGGACAGGCCATTGAGCGTCTCATCCATCCCACCCACGACGGTGTGTATTCGAGCTTGAGGTGCAACCCTGGACAATTCGCTCAAGATGGGCGGCAAACAAACGACCTCGCCAATGTCGCGCATTCTAAAGACGAATGATTTTTCACAATTTTTCGGATCGAACACCGGCATTTGGCTTCCTGCCTCCCTGACCATCGCAAGGGAGGCCAACAGTCGCGGCGCGATATGGACACAAAACGGCGTCGGCTCCATTCGGCGACCGACCAGCGTAAACAACCTGTCTCCATAATCGTTTCGCAACCGCTTGAGCGAACCGCTGACGGCAGCCTGCGTAACACCCAGATTCTGCGCCGCAATGGAGGCTGAGTGGTCTCGCCACAACGCCTCAAAGGTATAGAGCAGATTCAAATCCTTCATCGAAATGCCTTGACTGAAATTCGCAAACCAAAACACTGCACTCGCCAGCAAAGCGGCGTGGGCTTCGACCGGCGAGTGCAGCTCAACTGGCACTCATGTATGGTTATGCAGACGCTTGGATAACATTACCAGCAGATACGCTGCTGAACAGGGGCGAAATATCAATGTGAATTCGATAATCATTGATCAATCGGGAAGCATTGAAGTGAACAACGACACAACAAGGAACATTGATAATCGTGCCGTCATGCTGGGTGTAATAGGTATCAAAACGCATGATTGTCGTGTTGCCCTCGCTCCACACGCCTTGAAGAATGTGTTCCAGCGAGGCTATTTGGGTAAAAAATGACTCAATCGCCGCCCTGACACCCTCTTTCCCCACTACTTCCGGGGAATTGCCAAACCGAAACACGACGTCATCGGTCAGATAACTCAAAAAACCTTCGACCGACATCCGATCGACACTTTCAAACATACCTGTCAATTCATGGTTCATTGCACGCCTCATTTCTTGTTTTTGTTTTTTCATTTCTGGTCGCTGCGGTGAATCTTATGCCGCTTTGCTGACCTTGTTACGGATGGCTTGCAGGGTGGATCGTACGGCGCTCAGGTAGGACGTCTGCATGCCGGTTGAGAACTCGACTTCCTTCTCGCTGCCCGCCGGTACGCCCGGCAGGGAGAAATCGAAGGAGAAGCGCAGGAACAGTTCGCCATCCTCTTCCTCGATGACGTTCTTGATCAGACCACGGGCATTACCGGAGAGGCGCACGAACTCGACTTGCTGCTCTTCAGTAAGAAGGACCATTTCCTGAAGGCGCTCACCGTAAAGCACCACTTCGCGGATAAAGGTATTGCCCTGGTCCTCAACGACATTACATTCGGTAATGGCATCAACGAACGGCACCGCATTGCGAGCCTTGCTCACCAACCCTTCCCATACCTGGCTGCGGTTCAGGTTCACACCGCCCGACTCCTCAGGGGCATTGACTTTCAAGCGACGACTTACATTGATCATGGGGTACTCCGGGGTTTCAGGTTCAAAAGTGACCGACTCCCTGTCGAGCGTCAGGGACAGTCTGTCAGGGGGTCTCAAACGGTGAGATAACCACCGTCTACGGCCATTGCCGTACCGGTCACAAAACTGGCGTCATCGGACAGCAGCCATAGCGCAGCCTTGGCGATTTCTTCCGGTTTTCCGAAACGACCGATAGGGTGTCGTTCGCGCAATGCAGCGAACTGTTTGGCAAAATTGGGCTCTTCGCTCGCACGCACGATCATTGGCGTTTCGATGATCCCTGGCATGATTGCGTTGACCCGGATGTTGAGGGTGCCATAGTCGACGGCCGCAGCCTTGGTCAAACCGACCACTCCATGCTTGGCAGCGATATAGTCCGAGGCAGCGGCAATCGCTACCGAGCCCAGGGATGAAGCGGTGTTCACGATGGCGCCACCGCCACTGTTCAACATGGCCCGGATCTGATGCTTCATGCAGTAGAAAACACCGGTCAGGTCGATGCGGATAATGCGATCCCACGCCGCAGACGAAATTTCATGCAGAGGCAAATTGCTTTGCTCGACCCCTGCATTGTTGAACGCGCCATGCAGACGGCCAAATCGAGTGACGACATCATCGACTGCTGCGGCCACAGCGTCTTCGTCGGTAACGTCGCAGATGATTGAATAAGCCTTGCCACCGGCAGCCGTGACAGCGCTGGCGGTTTCTTCGATGCCTAGGGCATCGCGATCAAGCAGCACAACTCTGGCGCCCGCTTTGGCAAAAGCCAGTGCGGAAGCACGGCCAATACCGCCTGAGGCGCCAGTGACAATGATGTTCCGGTCGTCAAGGTTGCTCATATCCACACTCTCGTTTTGTAATGCCACTTACTGTATTTACCGGGGCAACGATCGGGAATCCCGTAAAACCACCAAAGACTGTTGCGTTGTTGCACCAATTAGCGGCGGGTCAAATCCAGCGCCACATCGACGATCATGTCCTCTTGCCCACCGACCATTTTTCGCCGACCCAATTCGACCAGGATGTCGACGGTACGCAACCCGTAGCGCTGGGCAGCCGCTTCGGCATGGCGAAGAAAGCTGGAGTAAACGCCTGCATAACCCAGCGCCAGCGTCTCGCGATCAACACCCACTGGACGGTCCTGAAGGGGGGCGATGTCATCGGCGACATCCATCAGGGTGTAAAGATCGGTGCCATGGTTCCAGCCCATTTGCTCGGCAGCGGCGATGAACACCTCCAATGGTGTGTTGCCTGCACCGGCCCCCATTCCAGCCAGACTGGCGTCAACGCGATCACAACCCTGACCACCGCGACGATGGAGTTGGCAACGGCCAAGCTCAGGTTGTGGTGGGCATGGATACCCGTCTTCGCATGGAGGGCGAGAACATTTTTCAACGCCCGGAATCAGTCGCGCACGTCGCCCATATTCAGCCCCCCCGGAGTCGACCACATAGATGCAGTTAGCACCGTAGCTTTCCATCAGCTTGCCCTGCTGCCCCACCCCTTGGGAGGGCTACATATGGCTCATCATCAAGAAGCCAACC
Organism: Pseudomonas sp. GW822-FHT02G04; assembly: GCF_058802085.1. Taxonomy (NCBI): domain Bacteria; kingdom Pseudomonadati; phylum Pseudomonadota; class Gammaproteobacteria; order Pseudomonadales; family Pseudomonadaceae; genus Pseudomonas; species Pseudomonas sp. GW822-FHT02G04. Next base: position 504,912 of record NZ_JBXANU010000001.1, on the reverse strand, counting down.
ACATCCATGTCCAGCTTTCGTGCGTATCCGTTGGTCCTACGCCCACTTCCATTGAAAATCGGGGTGGCTTGTAGCCGCAGAGCGATAGCTTCAGTGATATGAAAGGACAGAAGAAAAAATCGGAGCCGGACTCGCCGGCCCCATTCCTTTCAGTCAATCAGACTAATAAGGTTGAAAACCTATTACACGCTCAAACACAGATACTTGATTTCCAGATAGTCTTCGATGCCGTACTTGGAGCCTTCACGGCCCAGGCCCGAGGCCTTGATGCCGCCGAACGGCGCGACTTCGTTGGAGATCAACCCCGTGTTGACGCCGACCATGCCGTATTCCAGGGCTTCCGCCACGCGGAATACACGGCCCAGGTCGCGAGCATAGAAGTACGAAGCCAGACCGAACTCGGTGTCGTTGGACATCGCGATCACCTCGGCTTCGTCTTTGAAGCGGAACAGTGGAGCCAGTGGGCCGAAGGTTTCTTCCTTGGCCACGGCAGCGTTGTTCGGCACGTTGGTCAGGATGGTCGGTTCGAAGAAGTTACCTTCCATCGACTTGCCGCCGGACAGCACGGTGGCGCCTTTGGAAACGGCGTCAGCAATGTGCTCTTGCACCTTGGCCACGGCTTTTTCGTCGATCAGCGGGCCAGTGGTGGTGCCTGCTTCCAGACCGTTACCGATCTTGAGCTTGGCCACGGCCACTTTCAGCTTCTCGGCGAACGCATCGTAGACCGAATCCTGAATGTACAGGCGGTTGGCGCAGACGCAGGTCTGACCGTTGTTGCGGTATTTGGAAATGATCGCGCCTTCGACGGCCTTATCCAGGTCCGCGTCGTCGAACACGATGAACGGCGCGTTGCCGCCCAATTCCAGCGAGACTTTCTTGATGTCCTTGGCGCACTCGGTCATCAATTGACGACCGATTTCGGTCGAACCGGTGAAGGACAGTTTGCGCACGATCGGGTTGCCGGTCAGCTCGCTGCCGATATCGCCGGCGCTGCCAGTCACCACACTGAACACACCGTTTGGAATACCGGCACGCTGGGCCAGTTCAGCCAGGGCGAACGCCGAAAACGGGGTTTGCGAAGCCGGCTTGAGCACCATGGTGCAACCAGCGGCCAGGGCCGGGCCGGCTTTACGGGTGATCATCGCGGCCGGGAAGTTCCACGGAGTAATCGCAGCTGTCACGCCGATCGGCTGCTTGATCACGATCAGGCGCTTGTCTGGCTGGTGACCCGGAATCACGTCACCGTAGACGCGCTTGGCCTCTTCGGCGAACCACTCGATAAAGGAAGCGGCATAAACGATCTCGCCCTTGGCTTCAGCCAATGGCTTGCCCTGCTCCAGGGTCATCAGGCGAGCCAGGTCGTCCTGGCTTTCGATGATCAGTTCGAACCATCGACGCAGCTTGTTCGCGCGCTCCTTGGCGGTCAGGCCACGCCAGGCCGGCAGCGCTTTGTCAGCGGCTTCGATTGCACGGCGGGTTTCGGCAGCGCCCATTTTCGGCACGGTGCCCAGAATTTCGCCCGTTGCCGGGTTGTTGACCTTGATCGTCTGACCATTGTCCGCATCGACCCACGCGCCATCGATGAAGGCTTGCTGGCGGAACAACTGGGTGTCTTTAAGCTGCATCACGCTTCCTTTTCTGAATGGGGGTTGGCGAGCGTTGGTTTAAACCAACGCGCTACGTCTTTTAAGCTCATGGTTCAGAATGAAATCGTTCTCGGAATAATCCACCGGGCAATCGATAACGTGAACACCCGGCTCACTGATGCAGCGCTGCAGTAGCGGCAAGAAGCCTTCGGCGCTTTCCACCCGGTGGCCCTTGGCACCATAGCTTCGCGCATACATGACGAAATCCGGGTTGCCGTAGTCCAGACCAAAATCAGTGAACCCCATGTTGGACTGCTTCCAACGGATCATGCCGTAGCCATCATCGCGTAGGATGATGACCGTCAGGTTCATCTTCAAACGTACGGCGGTTTCCAGCTCCTGGCTGTTCATCATGAAGCCGCCGTCACCGCACACAGCGACCACAGGACGATCCGGATAGACCAAATGTGAAGCCATCGCCGAAGGCAGGCCCGCACCCATCGTTGCCAAGGCATTGTCTAACAGTACGGTGTTGGGTTTATGTGCCTTGTAGTTGCGCGCGAACCAGATTTTGTAGATGCCGTTATCCAGAGCCACGATGCCTTCGGAGGGCATGGCACGACGCACGTCGGCGACAAAGCGCTGCGGGTAGATCGGGAAACGGTTGTCGTCCGCGCCCTCAATCACTTGGGCCTCGTTGGATTCACGGATCGTCATAAGGCGGGTGAAGTCCCAGTGTGAAGTGTCATTCAAGGATTCGCCGATCTGCCAAACAGCATTGGCGATATCGCCGATCACTTCGACCTGTGGGAAGTACACCGGATCGACCTCGGCGGAGCGGAAGTTGATGTGGATGACTTCGGTGCCGCCACGGACCATGAAAAATGGCGGTTTCTCAATCACGTCGTGGCCAATGTTTACGATCAGATCAGCCGCCTCGACAGCACGGTGCACGAAGTCGCCGGAAGACAGTGCGGCATTGCCAAGGAAGCGTGGATGACGCTCATCTACCACACCTTTGCCCATCTGAGTGGTGACAAAAGGGATGCCGGTCTTGTCGATCAGTTGCTTGAGTACCTTGGCAGTCATCTTGCGATTGGCGCCGGCACCAATCACCAGGATCGGGCTACGGGCTGTCTGCAATTTCTCGACTGCGGCCTCGATGGCCTTGTGTTCGGCCAGCGGGCGACGATGCAGGCTCGGAGGAATTGGCCGGCTTTCGGTCTGCTCCGCGGCGATGTCCTCGGGAAGTTCAAGATGAACCGCTCCGGGCTTCTCTTCCTCAGCAAGGCGGAAGGCTTCACGCACACGCGAGGGAATGTTGTCAGCGGACGCCAACTGGTGGGTGTACTTGGTCAGCGGTTGCATCATCCCAACAACATCAAGAATCTGGAAACGGCCCTGCTTGGACTTTTTGATTGGCTTCTGCCCGGTAATCATGAGCATTGGCATTCCACCCAAGTAGGCATAGGCGCCAGCAGTGACCAGGTTCGTAGCGCCAGGGCCAAGGGTCGATAAGCTGACTCCCGTTTTGCCGGTTAACCGGCCATAGGTTGCCGCCATGAAACCAGCCGATTGCTCATGTCGAGTGAGAACGAGCCGGATGTTGGAGCGCCTGAGTGATTCAAGTAAATCCAGGTTCTCTTCACCAGGAATCCCGAACACGAACTCTACGCCCTCATTCTCGAGGCACTGCACTACGACGTCTGAAGCCTTGAGCATTTCACTCTCCTCTAAAATCATGTGTCCGCGCTTGAGGTGCAACTTTGGACAATTCGCTTACGATGGCGGGGAACCTAACGACTTCGCCAACGTTTCGGATCAAACACCGGCATTTGGCTTCCAGCCTCCCTGACCATCGCAAGGGAGGCCAACAGTCGCGGCGCGATGTGGACACAAAACGGTGTGGTTTCCATTCGGCGACCTACCAGAGTAAACAACCTGTCACCTTAGTCGTTTCGTAACCGCTTGGGCGCCCCGCTGACGGCTGCCTGCGTAACACCCAGATTCTGCGCCGCTATTGAAGCGGAGTGGTCTCGCCACAACGCTTCAAAGGTATAGAGCAGATTTAGATCTTTCATCACAGCGCCCTGACTGACATTCAGAAACCAAAACACTGCACTTGCCAGCAAAGCGACGTGGGCTTCGACCGGCAGGTGCAGTAAAACTGGAATTCTTTAGTGTTATGCGGACGCGTGGATAACTCAACGTCGTGTCAGGTCCAGTGCCACATCGACGATCATGTCCTCTTGCCCACCGACCATTTTTCGCCGTCCCAATTCGACCAGGATGTCGACGGTACGCAACCCGTAGCGCTGGGCCGCCGCTTCGGCATGACGCAGGAAGCTGGAGTAAACGCCTGCATAACCCAGCGCCAGCGTCTCGCGATCTACCCGCACCGGACGGTCCTGCAGCGGACGGATGATGTCATCGGCGGCATCCATCAAGGTGTAGAGGTCGGTGCCATGATTCCAGCCCAGTCGCTCGGCGGCAGCGATGAACACCTCCAATGGCGCGTTGCCCGCCCCCGCCCCCATGCCAGCCAGGCTGGCGTCAATGCGGTCACAGCCCTCTTCCACCGCGACGATGGAGTTAGCCACGCCCAGGCTTAAGTTGTGGTGGGCGTGCATGCCGGTTTCGGTTTCCGGCTTGAGCACCGCCTTGAACGCACGGAAACGCTCGCGGACGTCCTGCATGTTCATCGCCCCACCGGAGTCGGCCATGTACACGCAGGTCGCGCCGTAGCTCTCCATCAACTTGGCTTGGGCGGCCAACTGCTCGGCCGGAATCATGTGGCTCATCATCAGGAAACCGACGGTGTCCATGCCCAGCTCGCGGGCATATTCGATGTGCTGTTTCGACACATCGGCCTCGGTGCAATGAGTGGCGATGCGCACCACCCGGGCACCGGCGTTGTAGGCTGCTTTCAGGTCATGCACGGTGCCGATGCCGGGCAACAACAAGGTAGTGATCTTGGCGTGGTTGATCACGTCGGCGGCGGCTTCGATCCATTCCAGATCGGTGTGGGCGGCGAAGCCGTAGTTGAAGCTCGACCCTTGCAGGCCATCACCGTGCGCCACTTCGATCGAATCGACCTTGGCTTTGTCCAAGGCGCGGGCGATGTCCTGCACGTTCTGCAGCGAATACTGGTGACGAATCGCGTGGCTGCCGTCGCGCAGGGTGACGTCGGAGATGTAGAGTTTTTTGCCGGGATTGAAAGTCATGTCGGTCTCCTCAGGCGTTGAGCATCGACTGCGCCATGCGCTCGGCGGTGGCCAAGGCAGCGGAAGTCATGATGTCGAGGTTGCCGGCATAGGCTGGCAGGTAGTGGGCGGCACCTTCGACTTCGAGGAACACTGAGGTTTTGAGACCGGAGAACTTGCCAAGACCCGGTATGTTCAGTGGTGCGTCTTCAGGGATGACGTCGAACTGGACTTTTTGCTTGAGGCGATAGCCCGGCACATAGGCCTGTACGGCGGCCGCCATCTCTTCGATGGAGGCCTCGACCAGTGTCTGATCAGCGGCTTCGGACAGCACAAACACCGTGTCACGCATCATCAGCGGCGGTTCGGCCGGGTTCATCACGATGATCGCCTTGCCCTTGGCTGCGCCGCCGATCGCTTCGATAGCCTTGGAGGTGGTTTCGGTGAATTCGTCGATGTTGGCACGAGTGCCGGGACCCGCGGACTTGCTGGCGATCGAGGCAACGATTTCGGCGTAGTGCACCTTGGCCACGCGTGATACCGCTGCGACCATGGGGATGGTCGCCTGGCCACCGCAGGTGACCATGTTGACGTTGAGTTGGCCGAGATTCTGTTCCAGATTGACCACCGGCACGCAATACGGGCCGATGGCTGCAGGTGTCAGGTCGATCAGACGGATGCCGGGTTTGATCGAGCGCAGGAAGGCGTCGTTCTTCACGTGGGCGCCAGCCGAGGTGGCATCGAAGACGAAATCGATGTCCTTGAATTCGTCCATGCGGGTCAGGCCTTCAACACCTTCATGGGTCACCGCCACGCCCATGCGTTGGGCGCGGGCCAAACCATCAGAGGTCGGGTCGATGCCGACCATAGCGGCCATTTTCAGGTGCTTGCCGTGACGCAAAATCTTGATCATCAGGTCAGTGCCGATGTTGCCCGAGCCGATGATTGCGACGCTGATTGGATTGCTCATTGTTATTGTGTCCTGTCGTTGCACACAGCCTGGGATCAGGCGTTACCACGCCGGCGTTCGGCAAGGGTCTTGCCACCCGCAGCCCACTGGGTTTCGGGAATCTCTTGAAGCAGCACGCGTACGCTATCTACGGGCACATCGAGGCTTTGCGCGATGGCCTGGGTGACGTTGAGCAACAGTGCATGCTTCTTCTCTTCACTGCGTCCTTCGGCGAGGTGGATCATGGCGATAGGCATGGTCGATAGCTCCGGATCAACGCTGGCTGGACGAAGTGAAGCGCATGGAGACGCTGCCCAAATGCTGGTAGCGGACGGTGATGTTGTCCCCGGCAGCAACGGCAATGGCCTCGGTGATGCCACCGGTCATGATGAAGCAGCCCGCCGGCAGTTCACGCCCCTTGGCACCGAGCATGTTGGCCAGCATTGCGACGCTCTGCGCCGGATGCCCGAGCACCGCGGCGCCGGCACCGGTGGCGACTACTTCGCCGTTCTTTTCCAGCACCACACCCAGGCATTTAAGGTCAATGCCCTGCACGCCACTCATTTGTCCGCCGGTGACGAAGCGTGCCGAAGAGGTGTTATCGGCAATCACGCTCTTGAGATCGAAGCGGAAGTTCTCGTAGCGCGAGTCGATCACTTCGACCGCCGGCAGGATGAAATCGGTGGCAGCCAATACGTCGCCAACATGGATGCCCGGGCCCTTGAGCGGATACTTGAGGACGAAGGCGATCTCGGCCTCGACCTTGGGATGGATCAAGCCGTCAACATCGATAGCCGCGCCGTCCAGGCAAGAACCGTAGTCCGTGAGGAAGCCGTGGATCGGGTCAGTGACCCCCATTTGCTTCATCTTCGCGAAAGAAGTCAGGCCCATTTTCAGGCCGGCAATTCGTACACCGCGGGACTCCTTGCGCTGGCGAATGGCGTCCTGAATCGCATAGGCGTCTTCCCAGTCCATGTCCGGGTGGGCGTCGGTGATCTTGGCCACCGGCTCACGGTTGAGCTCGGCGTTTTCCAGGTGTTCGGCCAGTTGGGCGATAGTGCTTGCAGAGAGATTCATAAGGGTTTCCTTCAAACGAAACGAACGGAGGCCGAGCCGATACCGCCCAGGCTGATGCGCAATTGATCACCCGCCTTAACCGGCACCATGGCGGCCAGTGAACCGGAGAGGATGACTTCGCCCTTGTTGAGGCCGATGCCCAGTTGGCCGAGTTTGTTGGCCAGCCAGGCCACGGCATTCGCCGGATGGCCGAGGGCTGCGGCGCCCGCGCCGGTCGCGACCACTTCACCATTCTTTTCCAGGGTCATGCCGACACAGGCCAGGTCGACGTCACGCGGGGCCACGCCCTGCCCGCCCAGGACGAAAGCCCCGGCCGAGGCGTTGTCGGCAACGGTGTCCTGGATGCGGATTTTCCAGTCACGGATGCGCGAATCGACAATCTCGAAGCACGGCATCACATAGGCGGTAGCGCGCAGCACATCGGCGACGGTAATGCCCGGGCCGCGCAGGTCTTCCTTGAGCACGAAAGCGATCTCGCCTTCGGCCTTGGGTGCGATCAAGCCGTCGATGGCGATAGCGGCGCCGTCGGCGTAAAGCATGTCCGAGAGCAGATGACCGAAGTCCGGTTGATCGACGCCGAGCATGTCCATCACCACTTTGCTGGTGACGCCGATCTTTTTTCCAATGATCCTTTGGCCATCGTCAAGACGTCGCTGAATCATCGACAGCTGCACCTGATAGGCCTGCTCCAGGGTCATGTCCGGATAGGTGTCAGTCAACGGTGCCAGAGCCTCGCAATTGCAGAGGGCCTGGTGCAGTTGGTGGCCGAGAACGTTAATCTCTTGCTTATTCATGAATAGCTCCTTACAGCCGCACACAGACGTTGCGCAGCTCGGTGTAGAACTCAAGCGAATGCACGCCCCCCTCACGGCCGATACCCGACTGCTTGGCGCCGCCGAAGGCGGTACGCAGGTCGCGCAGGAACCACGAGTTGATCCAGCAGACGCCCACGTCCAGCGCGCTGCCCAAACGATGGGCGACCTGCAGGTTGGAGGTCCACACGCTGGCGGCGAGTCCATAGGGGGTATCGTTAGCCAGGCGGACGACTTCTTCTTCGGTATCAAAAGGAGCGATGTGGCAAACCGGGCCGAAGATTTCCTCGCGCACCACGGCCGAGGTTTCCGCAAGGCCGGTCCAGATCGTCGGCTCGAACCAGGCCCCTTCGGCCAGGTGCTCCGGCACCTGTGCAATGCCACCGCCGTGGACCACCGTGGCGCCATCGGCGACAGCCTGACGGCAGTAAGAGAGAATTTTCTCGCGGTGGCCAAGCGAGATCACCGGCCCCATGGTGCTGTCGTGCTGATTGGGATCACCCACTTTGATGCCTTCGGCGTGGGCCTTGAATGCAGCGACGAAGCGCTCGAACAACGGACGTTGCACGTAGATGCGCTCGGTCCCCAGGCACACTTGACCGCTGTTCTCGAACACAGCGCGCCCCAATCCCTTGACCGCCTTTTCCAGGTCCGCATCGGCGAAAACGATGCCGGCGTTTTTGCCGCCCAGCTCCAGCGATACCGGGCGGATACCTTTCGCTGCGGCCTTCATGATGATCTCGCCCGTGCCGGTTTCACCGGTGAAGGTGACACCATTAACCTCTGGGTGAGCGGTGAGGAACGCGCCGGCCGAGTCGCCGCCGAAGCCATGCACCACGTTGTACACACCGGGTGGCACGCCGGCTTCGTTCATGACCTCGGCGAGCAGCGTGGCAGTGGCCGGTGTTTCTTCGGATGGTTTGACCACAACGGTATTGCCACAGGCCAGGGCCGGCCCGACCTTCCAGGTCATCAGCAACAGCGGCAGATTCCAGGGGCAAACAACGGCGATGACGCCACGCGGTGCTCGCACGCTGTAGTTCACGGCTTTGCCACCGTCAGGCGTATCCATCACGAAACTTTCGGTCGGCACATTCTTGATCAGGTCGGCGAACACCTTGAAGTTGGCCGCACCACGGGGAATGTCCAAATGTCCGGCGAGGGCGCGGGGTTTGCCGGTATCGGCCACTTCCGCAGCCACAAACTCTTCATGGCGACGTTCGATGCCATCGGCCACCTTGTGCAACAAGGCCGTTCTCTGGGCCACAGTCATGCTGCCCCACGGGCCTTTCAATGCCGCTTGCGCAGCTCGCACGGCGGCGTCGACTTCAGTCTTGCCGGCCTCGTGCACCAAGCCGATCAGGCTGTTATCGGCCGGGTTCCGGTTCTCGAAGGTACGGGCGCTACTCACCCATTCACCATTGATGAAATGGCGGAATTCTTTCGCAGGCATAAGGTATTCCTTCTTGTTTTAGAGTGTTGGAACGCTGGCTTCGGGATCGCCCGCCGTCAGGTATTCCCACATGCGTTCGTAGATTCGGCCGCTGGTGACAGCCCGTTGCGCGCAGCTTTGCGCGTCGAGTACCGGCCCTTGAGCGGCAAGACCTGCGCTGTGCAGTTGCAATTCAATCCGCGCGGCGTCTTCCAGGTACCAGGTCAGCGTCAACGCTTCGATCAGTGACGCGCCAACGACGATGGCGCCATTGCCACGCATGACCAGCGCATTGCCCTGCCCTAATTGATTGGCCAAGGCGCTGGCTTGGTCGTCGCTGCGCAGCAGCTGCGGGTCGTCCCACAGCGGGATTGGCTGCTGAAAATAGCTGCCCATGCCATGGCGCGGACTGGGAGTCAGCCTTGCGCAAGACAGCGTCATGACCTGGGCAGGCATGCTTCGAATCACTGCGTGGACATCCGGGCGGCGACGGTATATTTGCTGGTGGATGCGGACCTCACCCAGCACACCCTCGGGCAACTCACCTTTGATCGGGACCACAACGCCTGGCTCGCCCGGCCGGATCAAACCCATCGGTTGCGCTGCGCAAACCAAAAAATGCTCCTCATCCAGCCGCAGGCTGCAGTGTCCGTAGGCGTGCACCAGACCGGCGCGGGACAAGGCGCGCGCGGCCACGCGTACCTGCGATTGCTGTTCGCGGCTGGGTGTTGGCACGCGACTCACGATTTGAATTCCGGAATGTCAGGCTTCGCACCCCAGGCGCAGAATCCCGCGCCCTCCGCCGGAAACTGCCGAGGCTGATGGCTTGCATCATTCTCTGGAGAGATCAGGCTGACCCCTGTCGAGTATTCGTAGGTCATGCCGTCAGGTCCCTCGAAGTAGAGGAACATCGCGCCCGAGGTGGGGTGGCGGCCCGGACCAAAGAGGATGCGTATGCCCCGCTCAACCAGGAAGTAGTAGGCGCGCATCAAGTCATCGACGGATTCCACTTGGTGGTTGATGTGTTGCACACCGGGATGGGACGAAGGGAACAACGCGATCTTGTGATGGACCTCGTCGATGCGCAGTAGCGGCGCCTCGCCAATTCGGTCACTGACCCTGGCGTTTGCCAGCTGAGTCCAGAACAGTTCGTCACGCCGGGCATTCAGGGTGCGCAAGCCAATGTGGCTGAAACCGGTGATGCCGGCATCGCGACTCGGGAAATAGCGTCGCCCGCTGGCATGGGGACGCAAGACCAGTTCGATGTTGTTGCCGCTGGGATCCTTGAAGCGAATGAAGTCGTCGACATAGCGCACTTCAGCGTCTGCACGCGAGCCATGCTGTACGTCGAATTCATGACGCTCCAGCAACACCGCGGCGTCTTCCAGGTCTTGCGCTGTCCTGACCTCGAACGCCGTCGTGGTTTCCTGCGGATCGCCCTCGTAATAGCAGAGCGTGTGGTCGCGACTGTCCGATCGGAAGTACACCGCGCCGTTGGCTTCTCGGGCGACCTGCAGTCCGAGCACCTGCGTGGCGTAGCGACGCGCTTCGTCCAGATTCGCGGTACCCAACCGTATGTATCGAATGTCATGCAGGTTGATCATGAGGGATGTCCTCTTATTTATTGTTGTCTGGGTTTCATCTTCCCGTTGCCCAATAAATAAAAGAAGCAAATATTAGTTATTCGCGCTATCTGAAATTTTTATAGAGATATCTGCCTTTTTTGGAGCCAAAAAAAATGCCCCGCATCCGTAGATACGAGGCATTGGCACCCACGAATCAGGTCAACCGATTGCCTCCTTGGCAATGTCTGAAGCGGCAGCCTGAGTACTCACCTCGCTCACTGTGTTATTCCTTGGCATGGAAATCACGAACACTGCGGAGATGACGTAGAAGCCGGCGCAGACGATCAATCCCGCTGCCAGGCTATAAAAGCTGGCGATGCCACTGAGCAGCACGGGTGCAAAAGCCGCCAGCCCTCGGCCCACATTGAAACAGAAGCCCGCCCCAAGCGTTCGCACCCGGATGGGGTACATCTCGCTGAAGTAAGAACCGAACAACCCGGCGAACACCATGAAAAATGCGTACCCCGCCCCTATCCAGATCAGCGACTGGGTGTGGAGGGTATAGACATAGACCAGCGCCATCATGGATGTCAGCAACAACGATATGACAATCGTAAGCCGCTTGCCAATGCGGTCGGCGATGAAGCCGAATACGTTCAGGCCAAAGAAATTCCCGAGATGGAGTACCGCCATAAAGCTGGTCATCGACGCCACAGTCAAGCCACGGTCCTGTATCAGGTAGGTGGGCAGCCATGTGCTGACGCCCCAGGATCCGAGCAACGCAAAACTGGCTGCAAGAGACCCCAGCAGGGTGTAACGAAGTAGCTCAGGCGAAAAAATCTCCCTGACCGATATCCGCTGCGCAGCAGTGCCCTGTGTATCGCGCTGAGCCTTCCAGGCCGGCGATTCCGGAATCAGAAAATACACATAAATGATCGGCAGGATCACCGCGGCGCCGGACACGAAAAACATAAAACGCCATTCCGGCAGCATGAACTTCGCCGCCAGGGCAGCCGCGATGGCGCCAATCGGGAAGGCACTGATTACGAAGGAGATGGCTCTGGCGCGTTGCTTGGGCGGCCATGTTTCGACGATATAAGCCGAGAGGATCGTCCATACCCCGCCGAGCCCAAGACCTGAGAGAAACCTCAGGCCCGCCATTACGTAGAGATCATGAGCGAATGCAAAGACACAGGTCAGTGCGCCGAAGATCGCCAGCGATGCAATCAATGCCTTGCGCCGGCCGAAGTTGTCGGAGTACCAACCTGTGGCAACGCCGCTCACGCCAATACCCAGCAATGTAGCGCTAGCCAGCGCACCCACCTCATGGAGGCTGAGACCCAGGTCCTGGCGGATAACGGGCAAAGCGAGTGTTAGCAGGATGATCTCCATCGCATCAAAGAGGTAGGCGATAAATCCACCGATCAGTACGTGCCACTTGGATATTCCAGTCATGGTTTCACCTGGTTTTAATTATTGGACAGTGATGTTCGTACTAGGGCCGCCACGTGTTTTATGACTGCCCATGAAGGAGGCGATGTTCAGAATCGGTAAACGGCCTGCAGCCAGATTCGATCACCTTCGGCCCGGTTCTCGACCTTCGTCTCGTGCTGCCATTTCATGACAAACCCGATTGCCGGGGTCTGGTATTTGATCGCGGGGCCGATCGCGGCGACCTGGCCACGGTTGCCATCCAGGTAGGTCTGGCCATTTTTCTCATCATCGCTGACCTGCTTGTACAGGTAGCCGTTCACGCCCACTTGCCATTCGCGGGTGATGTTGTAGCCGATGTTGTAGTCAGCGTTGAACTCACGGCCGGAGCGATAGTTGGTTTCGGAGTTCTCGCCATTGATCATGTAGATGAGCTTGGCGCTGACCTCCAGATTCTCCAGCGGATAGGCGGTAAATGAATACCAGGGCCCGTAAGCCCATGTATTTCGACCCGGGTTGAAAAGGCGGTCCTTGTCATAGGACCCAATGGGCGCAAACACATCCAGACCGAGTAACTGGTGGTACCGTGGAGAGCTCCAACCCAATACAAATGGAACCACCGTCAGATCCCCGACACCTTCTTGATGGTCGCTGCGATGAACGCGACCACGAGGCGTATCGACATCGAAACTGATGTCACCCTTGATCAAGGGCAAGGCAAGGCGACTGGCCAGTTTGGCACCCAGTATCGAGAAGTCCTGATAGACGTAATCCACGCGTATCGACAATGCCTGGACGTTAAGGTCAAAGTTGTGAATACCCTGTTTTTTATCGCCCTCGCCGTCCAGTGTTTTGTTCGCACTGTAGTCGGACAAGTAGAAGAACTCGGTAAAGCCTGGCGGTGGCATCTTTCCCGCGCCGACCGTATTCACACCCAGTGGGTATGAACTGCCGCCGCCCTCTGTTGCCTGGGCAAGCGGAACACAAAGAAGACCGATGCAGAGGGTGCTGATCCAGACGTTTGACGTGCGCAAGGTAGGTGATTTTAGTGCGTTCATCTCATGTTCCATTTTTATTTTTGTATTACGGAGGAGAGTTTTTTTGGAACTTTCAGCATTGGCGTTACTTAAAAACGGCTGGCAAATTTCAGGTGCAGCGATGCACACCGTCATTTGTCAGGACGCTGCAAACAGTTGAGTTATTCAATGGCCGGGCACTGATTGCCCGGCCGTTAGCACGGTATTAGCGAATAGTGGTTTCCAGCTCGCCGAGCCCTTCGATGCAGACTTTCAATACATCGCCGCGGTCCAGGAATGTGTGGCTTTCCATGCCCACGCCTGCCGGTGTTCCCGTCAACAGCACATCACCGGGAAACAGGTCGATGGTCTGGCTCAGATAGGAAATCTGCTCTGCAACGCCGTACATATGGTTGCGGGTATTGGAATCCTGTACCCACGCGCCGTTCCTCGACAGCTTGATATTCAAGTTTTCGGGGTCTTTCACAAATTGTGCTGGCGTCAGGTACGGGCCGAGTGGGCAAGAACCGGTGAAGCATTTGTGTCCAATCCAGTCGAAGCGAAACGGCGAGCTCGGATCGACTTGCTCGCGGCGCAGTCGATCACGCGCGGACAGGTCATTGGCGCAGGTGTAACCCGCCACATAGTCGAGTGCATCTTCAATGGAGACGCGCGATGCTCTCTTGCCGATCACCACCGCCAACTCGGCTTCCCAATCGAGCATGCGGACACCTTCCGGAAAGTCCACCGCTTGCTTGTGTGCGACCAGACTGCCGCGGCCGGGTTTGATGAAATGCCAGGGAGCAATGCCCTCGCTGCGCGGATCCAGCGACAGTTTCATGTTGAACGCACGGGCCATGGCTTCGACATGGTCACGATAGTTTGCTCCCGCGCAATAGATCGTGCCTGGACGTTCCAGAAACGGAGCAAAGTGCAAAGTGGCAAGATCAAGCCGCTGCGACTCATAGAGCGCTGGCGCTTCAAACACCGCCACTGCAAGCTTTTGCAGCTGCGGATTGGACGTCTCCCAACTATCGAGCAATGTATCGATGGAAGCTGTCGGCAACTCAAGGCCTGCCGTGGCCACAAGCTGACCGAGATCATAGGCATATTCGCCAACCAGCAGGCCGGTAGCGTTTGACTGGACATCCGTCCGATAGGTGAAAAGCTGATACTTCATGGGGCCACCATCACAGGAGCGAAAAGCGTTGGTTGGAAAAGCTGACGTGAAGCGTGAGGCCGCCTTCCATGAGCAGCCACTTGCGTACCTCTACGTCATAAATACCCTGGGCAATAAAGGGATCTGACTGGACGATGCGCAGCGCTTCGGCCTGATCCGCCGCACGCAGAATGCTCATGCCGCCCAGTTCACCCGGAAAGGTCTGATCCGAGACAAAGGGGCCGGAAGCAAACAACTCGCCGCGTTGCTGCGCCAGAATCGCCCACTTCAAGTGGGCGTCCAGCAGCTCTGGTACGCGGGTCAGATCCCGTGGCGTACGCATGACCACGAACAGCGGCTTGTTCAACATCCCTGCCAGCAGTTCCTTGGTCGCAGAGCTGTCACTCATCACGCGCCGCCTCGAAGTTCTGAATGAACGTCTCAGGAGGTGGATTGGTTGCCCACACGGCGATCAGGTCTGGTGGTGCCCCGTCGATAGCCAGCCATTCGCTGTCATCTTCGGGAATGACATCGATGTCCCAGAAGTATTCGACCATGCTGTCCCAAGGGTCGCGGATGTAATGAAAGTAGTTGGAACCGGCCACATGTCGGCCCAGGCCAAAAGCGCTTTCGTAGCCCAGGCTCATCAGGTGTTGAGCGCCCAATTCGATCTCATCAATACCCATCACCTCAAAACTCAGATGGTGCAGGCCGCTATGGCTGCTCTTGGCCAGGCCCAGTACATGGTGATCACCGCCACAGCCACACCGCAGAAAGGCGATCTTGTCCCCCGCGCGATCAGAGACTTTCATGCCTAGCACCCGGGTATAGAAGTCAATCGAACGATCCACATCGGGGGTGAATTTGATCAAGTGACCCAAGCGCAACGGTGTCACTCGACGCAACTTCGAGGACGGTGTGCACCCGCGCTGACCGATGCGGCGGTAACGGCCCGGGGTGTTCAACTCTGGCGCCGGTAACGGAGCCATCGACATGGAGTCGGCCTCACTGACGTGTATCCAATCACCGGAGGGGTCACGAAACCACACCCCATCTTGCCCAATATCAAAAGGTGCCGGATGGATGACCACACCGTGATAGCTCAGGTTTTCGCGAATAGTCTGCAACCCCTCAGCATCGGTACCAAACGAGATGTAGCTGAGTTGCTTTGTAGTACCTGGCATCAGCCGCACTTGATCCTGGGCGCGCCCTTTGCAACGCAACACCAAATGCTCACCTGCCATGCGGGCTTCGAGCCCAACAGCTTCGTAGAAGGAACGACCTACTTCCAGGTCTGGAACGGTCACGCCTACGTGTTGTAGAGAACGAATCATTTTGGATGCTCCTCTTAACGGATAGGGGAAAAGGGCGCGGCGCTCAGCAGTTCCACCTGCTGGGCAACCACCAGATGGCCGTTCTTGCCGAGGAACGTGCGCCACCTTGGGTCGCTGGACAGCGCCGCGCGGCGTTGGGCACGGTCCTCATAGCTGGAGTATCCCCACAACTGAATGACCCGATTGATGTCCCCCGTTTCCGGCTTGAAATAACCGATCAGGTTGCCCAGTGCCTCGCCCTGAAGTGGCAGCCCCTCCTCCTCGTAAGCACGCAGGAATTCGTGCAGGGCGCCAGGCTTGAGTTGATAGGTACGTTGTTCAATCAGCATGTTGTTTTCTCTTTTTTGGAAGGTGCCTGGGAGTCGGCCTGGGAGTCGGCTTCGATCAACTTGATCACTGCCGAGATATCTTCTTCACCGATGCCTTCTTCGATAGCCCTTAGAAAGTAGGGCTTGGCGGCATTGAACAAAGGCGCGGCGCTACCGAGTTCCTCGGACAGCTCACTGGCCATGTCGATGTATTTTTCCAGCGTGGCGAAAGGTCCTGGCGCCGGCAGGAAGTGACGATCGGCCATCATCGGTGCTCTTGCACTGAACATCGTTGAGCCACCCGCGCTTTGGCGTATTACCTCAACCACCTGCTGTGCGCTGAACCCTGCTTTCACGCCCAGGTTTAGCGCCTCGGCTGCGGCCAGGGTGTGAATAGTCACCAGATAGTTGGCGATCAATTTCATCGCGACCGCACACCCAAACCCACCGATATGGAACTGGATGTCGGCGATCGCATCGAGCACAGGCTTGCAGTGCTCTACCAGGTCAGGGTCACCGCCCAGAAACAAGGAAGCCTTGCGTAGGGAAACCATGGATGGAGTACCACTAACCTCCGCTTCCAACACCCGCGCACCACATTGTTCGATACGCTGAGCCATTCGTTGCTTGAAGGCTTTGTGATAGGTGCCGATCTCGATGAGCGTGTGCTGCGGTCCTATGGACTGAAGCAGGCCATCAGGCCCCTCCATGATTCCCATGTGGGCCACTTCGCTGGGCAAGCAAGTGAGGATGAAGTTTGATTGCGCCGCTACGGCGGCTGGGCTTTCGAGCGCGATGCCCCCCTGACGGATGAAGGCTTCACGATCTCGACGTCGGTAACCGACAACGCGAAATCCGGCCGCAAGCAGGTTGGTTGCGATAGGAAGGCCAAGCTGGCCGATTCCCACCATACCGATGGTTATCACAGGCATTTTTCGCTTCTCTTGTTGTTGTTCTTTTACGCAAAGCTTGAAGCTCGGCTAGGCGCTAACCTAGGCGCAGCCGGGTTTGGGAGCAAACAGCCCAGGTTATGAATAAGTAGAAGCAAGCGTTATACGAAGGGGTTGGAACGGGCTCGATGCCTCAGCCAGGAGGCTGGAAAGCGACGATCACGATAAGCTTGCACCGAGGGTATCGACGAGCGTCATCCTCCAATCTCAGCCTCGTACGGTTTGAGGAGATTTGTACGCTTTTCAGTGGGGCTTACTGCAAAAAAACGATCTGCCAAGCACCAGATTGATGTACTGAAAAATGTATCCATTGGGCCTGGATTTGAATGTTTTCAGAGGATGTCGCGGAAAGAACCTATGAAAAACTTTTCTTTGGACGAAAAAAAATGGACCTCTTTTCAGAGATCCATTTTTTAATGCTTGGAGCGGGAAACGAGACTCGTATCTGGTGTCCTACTCATTGAAATCTAAGGGGTTTATTTTCTTTCCGGAGCAGGAAAAGACTTAATTCTGGACTCATTTTCGAGGAGTATCAAGGACCAGAAAGGCGTGATTCCGGGCTGTGCCATTTTCTTCTACTCATAGCCAGTCGGACGGAAAGCGTCCGGTCTGGACAGTTACTCACGGATTTCTTGGATAACTAAATGGGGTCGTGAAGCTGCTCCTGCTGTAGCGCCCCCATGAGTTCAATGAACCGTATCCGGGGATTGCAAACTGACCTAAGCCGCACACCGTCATCCAGTCACGGGCGTTGCCATCCAACGCCTGAGTGATCGCTCAGAGAACTGCTTTCGGCCAAGTCACTCATATGGATTGACGTAGGGATATGACCTGAAACGGTAACAATAAGACTCTTAATATTGGGAGCGGCGAAAATCTTTGCCGTGTACAGAATCGGTCAATACTCCCCTACCAAATGGACTTCCATGATTTACTCCGCCAGGATCTGCGGCATTTTGAGTTGCCTGCTGTGCAACTGCTTGTGGGCCGCTGTCAATCCACCTGACAAAACTGCAGATTTGCTAGGCATATATCAGCAAGCGGTTATCAATGATGCGACCTTATCTGCATCCAGACATGCAGTCGCTGCCCAGCGTGAAGCTGTTCCCCAGGCGCGCGCTGGCTTGCTCCCTACTCTCAGCGCGGGCGGTAATATTGAGTCCGTACGACTGGAGCGTGATGCCCCGACATTAACCCGCACTCGCAGTCAATCAGTCTTCCAGGCGAATTTGAATCAACCAATATTTCGCCTCGATCGCTGGTTTGCTCTCGAGGCGGCTCAGGCCAGTACCAATCAGGCGGAGCTGGAGCATTCGGCCAAAGAGCAAGAGCTGATTCTAAAAGCTGCCCAAGCCTATTTTGAGGTGTTGCGCACACGGGATTTACTGGCAGCGTCAAAGGCAGAGGAGTCGGCTCTTAAGCGACAACAGGAGCAAGCTCAGTCTCGTCTGGAAAATGGTGCCGCAAGTCTCACAGACGTGCTAGACGCCCAAGCTGCATTTGATAATGCCCAGGCTAATCGCAAGCTGGCTGAACGCAAGGTTGACGACGCCTTCGAGGCCCTATCGCGTCTAACACGACAAGACTATTCGACGATCGAGGGTATAGAGCATCAGCTCCCTATTGAGACGCCGCAGCCCAATGATGCCAATGCATGGGTAATCACTGCTGTACGGCAAAACCTTTCACTGCAGGCGAGCAGCTTTGCAGTCGCCGCCGCCGAACATGTTCAACGTCAACGTAAAGCAGGTTTCGCACCAACCTTAGATGCGGTGGTTTCATATCGCAGAGGTGACAACGACAGCTTCGGCTATAGCAATCCCACCGATTTCAATCGCTCCGATTATCAAGGTAATGTGGCGCAACGAAGTGTCGGGATTGAGTTGAATATCCCTCTGTACTCGGGCGGCTCAACGCGCTCGCAAGTGCGAGAAACGACTGAGCGCCTATCCCAAAGCGAAGATGAGAGAGAAGATCTGCGCCATGAGGTTGTGCAGAACGTGCGCAACCTGCACCGTGCAGTCAATTCGGATGTTGAACAAGTCATCGCCCGTCGGCAGACAATTCTGTCCACTCAGGCATCGGTAAAGGCCAGCCAGGTAGGTCGGGAGTTGGGAACACGCAATACAGCCGACGTACTCAACGCCCAACGTCAGCTCTATAACGCCGTCAGGGAATACAACAATGCGCGTTATGACTACATCATCGACACGTTAAAACTCAAACAGACGGCCGGCACACTAAGCCCCGCCGACCTGTCGAGCTTGGCCATGTATCTGACCAAAAGCTACAACGCTGATCGCGACTTCCTCCCGCCCGATGCCCGTAAGCCCTTTTAGCCAAAGGCTAGGCCAGCCCCGGCGGACGACCCATCGATAATTCACAGGCGTCATAAAGCCATCATATGTGTGGCGTACACATCTCTTAACGGATGGTTGAGACCCGAGTCATCACAGACTTTGCAGGCATGGACGCGATATGAATGAACAACAAGCAAACGTTGATGCGCCAGTAGATACAGGCCTTATCTGCCTGGTCATGCTTGCTCGGTTGCACAACGTTGCTGTCAGTGCTGAGCAACTGACTCATGAATTTTGCAGCGAGGGCGGCCTTTTTAGCTCACGAGAGATGCTGCTAGCCGCTCAACGAGTAGGTCTTAAAGCCAAGTCCGTACAAACGACTGCAAGCCGTCTGGAACATACCCCCCTTCCCGCGATTGCCACTGATCATAACGGTGATTTTTTCATTATTGCCAAGGTCGACCAAAGCAAAGCGGTTATCCATGACCCCCGTGTGGCACGAGCAGAGGTCATAGCGCTGGAAACGTTGCAGGGACGGTGGTCGGGTACTTTGATCCTGGTACGCTCCGATGCGAACCTACAGCGTGAAAACTCCCGCTTCGACTTTACCTGGTTCATTCCTGCCATCGTCAAATATCGCAAGCTATTAGGCGAAGTACTGCTGGTCTCCTTTGTACTGCAAGTGTTTGCATTGGTCACACCGCTGTTTTTTCAAGTGGTCATGGACAAAGTCCTGGTGCACCACGGGCTGACCACGTTGGACGTTGTCGCCATCGGTCTACTGGGGATCATGGTGTTTGAGTCCGCATTGAGTGGGCTGCGCACTTACCTATTCGCCCATACCGCCAGCCGTATCGACGTAGAACTAGGTTCGCGGTTGTTTCGTCATTTGTTGAACCTGCCCTTGGCGTATTTTCAGGCTCGACGTGTAGGGGATTCAGTAGCGCGTGTTCGCGAACTGGAAAACATCCGCAGCTTTCTTACCGGGAACGCCATCACCGTCGTTCTTGATGTGTTGTTCTCGGTAGTGTTCATCGTCGTGATGTTCTATTACAGCGCCTGGTTAACATTGATCGTCCTACTATCCCTGCCCCTGTATTTCCTGGTGTCTCTTATTGTGACCCCTCTGCTACGAGCTCGATTACAGGACAGTTTCAATCGTGGAGCCCAGAATCAGGCTTTTCTGGTGGAGACCGTGAATGGTATCGACACGCTAAAGTCCATGGCGGTTGAGCCTCAAGTGGCACGCAAATGGGAAGACCAGATTGCGGGATACGTTGCAGCGGGGTTCAAGACACAAAACCTATCGGCGATTGCCAATGAAAGCGTGTCTTTCATTGGCAAGCTAGTGACCGTCGCGACACTCTGGATGGGCGCGCGGTTGGTGATTGAGGGCCAATTGACGGTAGGTGCGCTAATTGCCTTCAACATGATGGCCGGTCGAGTATCCCAACCAATTATGCGTCTTGCTCAGCTATGGACCAGCTTCCAGCAAACGGGGGTGTCAGTGCAGCGTCTGGGGGACATCCTCAATACCCCCACAGAGCTGTCTCAAACGGCGCGCAGCGCATTACCCTCACTTCAGGGTCACATCGAATTTGATCAAGTGCATTTCCGTTACCGCCTCGATGGATCAGAGGTTTTGCGAGGCGTCAGTGTGCAGATCCAGGCTGGCCAAGTAATTGGTGTCGTAGGTCGTTCAGGTTCAGGAAAAAGCACTCTGACACGCCTGTTACAGAGGCTTTATGTCCCGGAGCGTGGACGCGTGCTAGTTGATGGCATGGATCTGGCGCTGGCCGACGTGTCGTCATTACGCCGACAGATCGGCGTAGTGCTTCAGGACAACATGCTGTTCAACCGCAGCATCCGTGAAAACATCGCATTGACTGACCCTGGCTGCCCACTAGAGAACGTCATGCATGCCGCCAAAATGGCCGGCGCGCACGAATTTATCCTCGAGTTACCGGAAGGCTACGACACTGGAGTTGGTGAACATGGTGCTTCGCTCTCCGGCGGCCAGCGGCAACGGATCGCTATTGCTCGGGCGTTGATCGGCAATCCCAGCATTCTGATTTTCGACGAAGCCACCAGTGCTCTGGATTATGAATCAGAGCGGGTCATTCAACAGAACATGCAAAGTATTTGTGCTGGTCGCACGGTGATCATCATTGCCCACCGGCTGTCAGCAGTACGCGACGCCCACCGTATTCTTGTAGTGGATCGCGGGCAGATCGTTGAGCAAGGTACCCATCTCGAGTTGCTGGCCCACCAAGCGGGGCATTATTCACGCTTACACCGCATGCAGCAGAGTTGAGTGCAGGCAAGGAGTCGGTAGAAATGGACTTGGCACTATTACAACGGTATCGACAAGTCTGGGGTGAATCCTGGCGACAACGCAAACGTATGGAACCCCCAAAGCGTTTGCCCCATGAGTTGCAGTTTTTGCCGGCGGCTTTGACGCTGCAAGAAAGCCCCTCCCACCCAGCACCCAGAATCTTAGTCTGGACCATCATTGTGTTTGCTGTTCTAGCACTGTCTTGGGCGTATTTTGGAAAGATCGAGGTGGTGGCCGTCGCCCCAGGAAAAATTGTTCCTAGTGGGAAAACCAAGCTCGTCCAGTCCAGTGAAACAGCCGTGGTCAAAGCGATTCATGTCAGCGACGGCCAGCTTGTCAGTGTTGGTGAGGTATTGATTGAACTGGACCCCACTTCGGCGGATGCAGAGGTTCGGCGCCTTCAAAGCGACTTGCTGGCCGCGCGCATTGATCAGGCTCGCAGTACCGCCATGTTAGAAGC
The DNA here is from genome assembly GCF_058802085.1 of Pseudomonas sp. GW822-FHT02G04. NCBI lineage: Bacteria > Pseudomonadati > Pseudomonadota > Gammaproteobacteria > Pseudomonadales > Pseudomonadaceae > Pseudomonas > Pseudomonas sp. GW822-FHT02G04. The sequence goes on along the minus strand of NZ_JBXANU010000001.1, from coordinate 482,995 downwards.
CATTAACCATCCGCAGGAACCAAGGCTTCCGCATGAAAGCCTGCAAGACGCAAATGCTGATCAGCTCCTTGCCACTCAGCGATGGTTACAGGGGCAATATCAGGAGTACAGAAGTCAGCTCGAACTGGCAGACGCCGAGATTCTTCAACGCAGTGCAGATATCCAGGCGGCCCAGGTTCAGGTGTCGAATTTACGCACTACCCTGCCGATCGCCACTCGACTGGCTGAGGACTATGAACGCTTGCTCACCCAGCAGTACGTGGCGCGTCACGAATATCTGCAAAAAGAGCAGGCTCGTCTGGATGTATTACGACAACTCAGCGTGCAACAGGCAAGCGTGGCGCAGTCCACTGCGGCACAAAATGAAGCCCGGCGCCGCCGCGAAGGTGTGGTGGCCCAAACCCGGCGAGCCATGCTTGATTTGCAACAGGAGGCTAGCCAAAAAGAAGCAAGCCTGATTCAGCAGCTAGCGAAGGCGCATTACCAAGAGACCTTGACCCAGCTTAAAGCTTCAGTGGCGGGCACCGTACAACAACTGGCCATACATACGGTGGGCGGTGTCGTCACTCCCGCGCAAGCCCTGATGGTCATCGTTCCCATGGATCAGCCCGTGGAAGTAGAGGCGATGCTGGAGAACAAAGACGTTGGTTTTGTTCGCGCCGGCCAAGCAGTCACCGTAAAAGTAGAAACCTTTACGTTTACTCGCTACGGAACCGTCGAGGGTGAGGTACTCAGCGTCTCCAATGACGCTATCGAGGACGAAAAACGCGGACCTATCTACAGCAGCCGTATTCGCCTCAAAACCAACAGCCTCATCATCAACGGGCAAAGCGTAGCGTTGTCGCCCGGGATGTCTGTCACGGCCGAAGTAAAAACCGATCAGCGTCGAGTGCTCGATTACTTTTTGAGCCCGTTGCAGCAGCATATCGATGAGAGCTTGAGAGAGCGTTAAGGAGCCAGCATGAGCTTTTCTCCACGAACGGGTTCGGTCTTCGGCTTCGAAAACAGTCTTCTGTGTGCGCTCACAAAAATAGGTCTGTCTATGAGAGTTTCTTTTTTCCCTATGGCAAGTGTTTGGCTGACATATGGACTGACGCTAAGCGGTTGCAGCCTAATCGAGCCACATTCACGGACAAGCTGGGAGACAGATTCGCGGGTGTCGGCTCAGGAAGTTATTTCATGCGCACAAAAAACCGTTCAAGAACTATCCGTTAAAAACCCCAAATGGGACACAACCATTACTAGATCAGAGGCTCACAACGGAATACTAGAGACGGGCAATTATCCAGACACCAACGCCACTGGACTAAGAACTCGCGTCACTTTCCAATCCGAAACGCACCAACTTACGGTGGACATTAAAGCTAGCGGCCCCTACTACATTGATCTGGGAGCTAAGGAAGGAGCAACCAACTTCAGGCACAACATGGAAAACTGCCTTCCCAGACAAAGCCAAAATATTTACGCCAGAACATCTACTGCCGCCCCATACAGCCCCGCCTCTAGAATACGAGATTACAAAAATGGATGAAGCACACAAACCCTCTGCAGCGAGAGCCAGCACACATTATTTATTAATTGCATTTTTTATTCTTTCAGGGTTTTCCACTGGCGTTTTCTCTCGAGAAGTCGAGTGGAAGGGAAACGAGTCAATCGTGAGAACGATAGAAGACCCAAAAACGATTATTAAACGCACAAAGTCATTCAATGAAAGTTTGAAACGCAAAGGCTACGCGGGAGCTATAAAAAATTGCTCTGACATCTATGATTTCCCTGTTGGAGTTACAAATGGAAACCATAGCTTTGGCAGTATCTGCACTTATAAACACAATCAAACCGCAGAAAGAGTTTTCGTTTGCAACGATATAATGGTCGGACATTTTTCGATGCTAAATGAGTTCACTGATACGGATCAGTGGAAGGTTAAAGCCATTTACGAGAACTGCTACGGCGGATAGGCTTGCATTCAAACTACCATCCTAACCAAATCGATATACATTTGAGGGGGGTCTTATGCTCGACAATCAACAGTTACGAGATTTCATTAAGAAATCAGTATCCAGTTCAGAGATTGGTAACACTAGCCCCTATGTGTCCGTACTATCCACTGGAAATAGCGGACTATCCTTCGGCGCCCTTCAAAATGATGTAGGTAATAACTCTATAGCTAGAACTGCCTTCCGAAACATCTTGGACGCGGAAGTTAGCTTGGGTGCTCTAACTTCGGCACAGGCGGACAGTCTATATTCAAAAGCCAGCCAAAATTTGCAGCTAAGTAGCACTGAGCGGGCCATGGTGGACAAAGCATTATCGGCACATACCAGCTTAGTCGACGCTGCGGATGAGCAGCAACTTACTATTATTGAACGCTATGTAAATCTTGCCCTAGACGCCGCCAGTAAGAACCCAAATGGTCCTGGCGGTTTGGATCGAAACCGCTTGGATTTGCAATTTGTTGCCGAATTGGCGATGTGGGGCAATCGAACTGGCGGACTGAGTAGCTCCGCTCAATTTCTTGAAACTGCCACAGAAGTCAGCCGGCAAAACTACGATTCAGAATATCTTTCAAAACAAGCTCAGTTTACAAACACCTCTGAAGTTTTTTCCCGCTGGCAGGAAAGAGTAGATGAAGCCACGCTGTCAGGGTTATTAAAAATCACAATAGACGCATCCAACAAGGGTCTGTTCACTCCGCTTGGCTTGGATGCCACCCTTGGTTATTTTGGCATAAAACTATCGACCCTATCAGACATCATTGATAAAAACGCTTTTAACGTTCTGCTTGATGACATGACCAATATCTCAATTGACAACATTGGTAACGTTGAGCTAGATGCAGACGGAAATATTAAACTAAATCTTTCATCAACCGAGTTTGGCAGTGCAACATCTGTTTTATACAGAAGTAACGGTACTCAAGTGAGTATTGCAGGGATCACCTTGATCGATGTTCCCAAAGAGGCCCAACTAACTATCGGCCAACAAAACGTCTCTGTATTAAATCGCTATGGCGACTTATCTGCGACATATCGCTTAAGTAGCGAAGGTGTCGTTGTCATCTGGAAAAATGCCAATGGCGGATTGACTGTAGAGCAGACCTACGGTTTTGATGGGGTGCCAGTCAAGACCACTTGGAAACAAAACGGCACCACGTTCACCGGCGCAGAATCGGACTTGGCTGCGTTTATTTCCAAGTCCTCCATCCAAGCAAACGACTCAGCTCTGGCTGGAGCACTTCAGGCCAAACAAGCTGCAACCACAGATACCCTCGGAACAGCTGCCGACGGGGTGGCAGCGGGGACAGACAATGCGGCATCCTTGAGGTATTTGCAAAGGCGCCTAGGATTGGAGGGCGTTTCTGATCGCTGGGCACCGATTGCGTTGAGCGGGGCTATCCCCGCTTCCTTGGCGTTGTCGAATAGCTTGGCGGCGGCGATCCAGCAAGCAATCAATAATGCCCAGCAACGCTGGAGTACCCCGCTCGCCTCCATTTTCAATGTCCAAGTGTTGGGTTTCGGCAACCAACCATTGCACCGTTTACCTTTAGTGCTGGATTTATCCGGCAATGGAATAAAACTGGTTGCCCCCTCCCAAAGTAACGCGGTATTCGACCTCCACGCAGATGGGATAAAACGCCCCGTCGGTTGGGTGGGCGCGGACAATGGCATCCTGGTTTTTGATACAAACCGCAACGGTGTTATCGATAGCGCTGCCGAATGGTTTGGTGAAGCTTTTGTCGTGTCAGGTAGTACGGGACCGGCCGGAAAAAATGGCTTCGAAGCATTGGCTAAGCTGACGAAGCCAGGGAGTACGGTGTTCTCCCGGGAGACAGCACTGGTCAATCCGCTTACTGGTACCAGTTATTTTGACGCACTGAATGTATGGGTGGACGCTGATCAAAACGGCGTTTCGACCGCCGGCGAGCTAAGAACTTTGGCGGCCCTGAACATCAAGTCCATTGATTTGACATCGGTTCATGATGGCCGACAGATCGCAGGCGGGCTGATCGACTCTACCGCCGGTTTCACACTCAACAACGGGGCGCGCCTGGACATCGTAGATATCGGTTTGAGCGCGCAGACCTCAAGCAGCCCCGCGACCTCACCCATCAATCCGGGAACTCTGATTTTTGCTGAGTACGCCTCCAAGGACTTCGCCGCTATGGCGGCGGGTCAGGCACGAGGGGTTGATGCTGCGTTAGCGACTCATGCGCCAAATTTTACTGGGTTAATGAGCGCGTTACGCACCTGGATGGCGAGCGCACGTTCACATACTTATCAAGGTTATGCGAACCCGCTCATCCAGACGAAGGATCCGGCGCTCATTACGACTTACGAAGGCAGCAACCCCGCCACTCAGCGTGGAAATACTGCCGGGAAGGATGTCCTGACGTTGATGCAACAGGGCACCGCCTACTACACGACGGTGCGCTCGACCTTGCAAGCAGTCGACGCTGGGGCCAGCGCGCTCGCTCGGGCGCAAAGTGCCGCTCAGGTAGCCAACGCGGTATCAACAGTTGACAGTCGCGCCACGGCTCAGGCCCAAGCTCAGACAGCCGCAACGGCATGGGGTGCAGCCGCAACATCCTATTTGAATACCGTGGGCGCTTGGGCGACCTATGCTGCGCAGTTAGAGGCACTGCGTGGCGGACTGAACAACCTGGTTCCGGTCAATCAGTCCTACACCGGACATTTGCCTGGTGGTTATACATTCTTTTCTCCTCAGGACTCCGGTTTTGCGGCGGACACCTTCACTGCTTATACCGCAGTGCTGCAGTTGTTCAGGGATCTAAAAATCGGTGTAGATGCGTCCTTGGGGGCTTTTGCCCAATCGGCCGGTTACGCCAAAGCCTACACCGGTATTACCGGTGGAACGGTTTCATTAGACAATGGCTACAACCTGGTCCTTGCAGGCCAGGGAGCACAACGATTTGTGCTCAACAGCAAGGTCGACAATGTGCTGCTCAGTCAGGCCAGCGGCCAGGTCACCCTGCAGGGGTTCCAAGCCGGTAGTGCCGGCGACCAAATTCAGCTTCTGGGACTGGGAAATGCGGCTGCAATTACCAGTATTCAGGGCGGCCTTCGGGTTAGCGCAGCCGACGGGCAACGCTATGTTGATTTGTTGGGTGTCACGGCCCAAAGCCTCAACCTATTTGCCAACTTCAGCGGCGTTCGCGCCCTCTCCTTTGCCAGTTTCAATCAGGCCGGCGTGCGTAGTTTGCAAGGTAATTCACTCAACGACGGCCAAGTGCATGTAAATGAGATCACGGCTTCAAACCTCGGCGATACATTGATCGGCGGTGACTGGGCGTCGGTGCTCAGAGGGGGCACCGCAAACGATACGTTGGTGATTAAAGGTCAAGGCTACTGGCTTGATGGCGGCGGCGGTGTTGATCAAGTTAGTTACGCCGACGCTACAGGTAGCGTCACCGCGGACCTTTCCACTGGTAAGGACAGCTTCGGCAGCACGTTATACAACATTGAAAATATCGCTGGATCTGCCTGGCGCGACATACTGACAGGTTCCTCGACGAACAACGTACTGACAGGTGGCCGTGGCAATGATCGCCTTGAAGGCGCTGGTGGTAATGACGTTTTTGTCTTCGACCGCGGCGATGGTCAGGATACGGTATTCAACGGCGTCTCGGGCAATGCTAGCCCCAGCTCGATCTTAAAATTGCGCGCGGGCATCAAGGCCAGCGATCTATGGTTATCGCGTGAAGGCAATAATCTGGTGCTGACGGTACTCGGCAGCCATGATCGGGTTACAGTCCAAGACTGGTTTGCCGCGGACTATCGCAAGTTGGCGGCCATCGAACTGAATAGTGGTCTCAGGCTGGGCAGCAATGGGGTGGAACTTGCCATTGCGACGCAACAAGCCTGGGAACAGGCCAATCCCACCTTCGATCCGCTAAATCCGAGTACTGCGGGCCGGGCCCCCTCGTTGGCTGGGTACTTCACCACTCAGGTAGAAATCCCCCTGGTGCCTTCGGTGTCCAGCGTAGCCTTGGAAACAAAGCGAATTTTTGAATCGGGAAGCGTCACTCAAGGCAAGGGGCTGGCCGGCACAGCTGTTAACACAGCGACGACGGCGGTGACTGCTCTGAGTACCAAGATCACCTCAATCCGCAGTTTAGCGGCCCAGGTTTCCTCGGTTTTCCTGAACCCGAATCAAAACACCTACCGCTATCAGACCAGCCAGGATGCTCAGACATACATCGTTTCCACGCCAAGAGATTGGAACTCTACAAACCCGCTATTGGGACGGCCAAGCTATGTCACAAGCTTTCAGAGAATAACGGCCCTGAACGCCGATGCTTTCTATATTCAAAAAACGATAGATATTTCGTCACCGTCATCGACTTCCACTCCTGCTGAAAAGCTTGAGCGAGGTGTTGGCGCGGTGGGTGCTTCCATCACAGACCTGACCGCTATTACCAGCTCACTTTCTACGGCAGTTACCGCGGGGCAGGCCGTCGCCTCAAGCGCAGCAGCTCGGCAATCGGCACTGGAACAAGCGGTAAAGGCCAACGACACGAAAAACCTGTCAACAGCCCAGTTGGCCGGGACTGCAGCGAGCGCCTTTGAACAAGGTTTGGGGCGTACGGTGGTTCTTTATCAGGATGCACTTTCCCGATTATCCGAAGCATCGTTGCTCATCACTCGGAACCGTGATCGTTTGGGCAGTATCTTGCCGGCTAACAGTACGACGACCACAAAACGATTCATTCCGACCAATGTTTTTAACCCCAACGTTGGGACCTGGGTGGATGTCATCACCACCACCCGCTATGACTGGGCTTCGGCCACTGATAAGAACAAGGCAGCCGCCATCCTGTTTGCGCAGGCAGCAGCGCAGGACGCCTATGCGGCAGCCAATACCAGTATGCAAACCTACAAAACAGCGCTGGGATCGGTACTGGGGTATGCCAATGTCCAGTTTTTGTCCGGCACCAATGCCGTCGCTACGGCTTCTGCGACAGGAAGTCTGTTGATTTCTGGAGCTGGTAGTAACCAAGGTCTAACGGGCGGCACGGGTCGTGACATTTTTTTGTTCACCGATATAGCTGGAGCGAAAGGTCACCTCGTTAAAAACTTCCAAGCCGGGCTTGGAGGCGACAGGTTGCTGCTCAGCACTGGCTTAACAACCGTATATCTGGACCAAGATGCCTCCGCACAGGCACGTGTTTCCTACGCGACAGCGGGGCCACTGCTAACGTTGACCGGCCTGAACCTGAACAACCTATCGCTGTATGACAATCTGCTCGGGGTCAGCACTGCGGATTATTCAAAATTGGTGCGAGGGATCGATGTATCGCTGGACTCACTAACACCACGTGATTTCGACGGATTTACCCATGTGCAAAACCTGATGGGAAGTGCCTTCGCCGATCGTCTGAGCGGTGACAGCCAGGACAACGTACTCAATGGTGGCGCCGGTGCGGATGTGTTGTCTGGTAAAGGTGGAAAAAACACGCTGAACGGCGGTGAAGGCGTAGATACCGTCAGCTATGACGGCGCACCTTCAGGCGTTCTTGTTGACCTGTCGAAAGGCACCGCGAGTAATGGTTATGGTGGGGTTGATCGCCTGACGGGAATCGAGAATGTCCTGGGCTCGGCGTATGACGACATCTTGTCCGGTGATGCAGGCGCAAATCGTCTTCAAGGTGGCGCAGGTAACGATCTTCTGAGCGGTGGTGGTGGCTATGACCGTTATGTCACTGCCAGAGGCAAGGGGCATGACACTGTCGTCAATGGTATTGGCGGAGTACGGGGCGAGCTTCAGGTCGACAATGAAACTCGGCAATCATTGTGGTTCGCTCGATCTGGCAATGATCTGCGTGTCCAATTGCTTGGCAGCGATACCGATATCACCGTTCAGGGTTGGTACGACGCTTCCGTTAGCAAACTTGAAAAAATTTCGCTGGGGGGAAGTAGTTCTGGCTATGTGCTGGGTGCTCAAGTGGATCAATTGGTTCAAGCCATGGCTGGATTTAGCGCTAGCCATCCTGGATTCGATCCGAAAACCTCCGGTGTGATCTCGGATGCGTCTTTACTGGCAACCGTGAACAGTAGTTGGTTGACCGCCCCTGCTACATGAAAGATACAAATACCCAGGGTTGTTACAGATACCTGTAACAACCCTATTTAGCCGACCAAGCTGAAAAGCCGCATCGTCCTCACACGGTTAACTCACAAAGCGGTGACTCTCCAATGCGGTTTCAACCCAAACCGTAGCTTCCGCCTGTCCAACACTAGAGCAGTGAATCGCTGGCTGCCAACTCATCCAGCAACACGCCCAAGTAGTCCTGGTCCTGAAGGCTACGACGCAGCTTAGCTACGTTGACCGACACCACATTCGCTTAGCATCCATTCAGCGAATAGCCATCGCTCCCCGATGGTGGATGCCACCTCTCTTTCGGCTCTGCTTGAGCCGGCCTACATCACCATTCCCTTGGGGGTTCCTCCCTCGGGATGGGAACCTCCTTTTTCGGTAAGCGTCCGCCCAACACACCTTGTGTGATTAAACGGGCGCCCACCTGTGCGGTAGTAGTTCGGTAATCTCACTCGCACGCTGCGTCGGCAGGCGTGTAAGAACATCCTTCAAGTAAGCATACGGATCATGCCCGTTGAGCCGCGCCGACTGGATCAAACTCATGATCGCCGCAGCACGTTTACCGCTTCGTAACGAGCCAGCGAACAGCCAGTTCGAGCGCCCAAGAGCCCACGGCCGGATTTGATTGTCGGGTAGTCAGACGCGGTTACCCGCGTCCACCCCCCTAAGAACCGTGCATGCGAGTTTCCCAGCACACGGCTCAAGCCTCTGCTAAGGCGCCTCTAGGCACCCGGTGGCACATCATCGGCATAGGCAAATTGCACATCCCTCGGGCAGCGCAGGTGGTAGATCTCAAGATTAGCGGCTGCGTCCGTACCGCCATGACCTAGCTTCACAATATGGCGACTGTGCCACGGTGTGTCTTTGGTCCCCGGCTTGCGGTGCAGCCACATCGACTTCAACAATTTGCAGCGGCTGGTTCGCCGCGAAGGCGACGGCAGCTCGTGATTTGATCATGTTCATAATTCCTGGGCGTAAAGGGGCGCTTCGTCAACGGGGCGAAGAAAAAAGCGAGGGATAGGTGTCAGAGAAAGGGCATCCATGCCCTATGTTGCGCTAGAGCGTCGCGTCGATTTTTTTCGCAGCCGCTTCACTGACCCAGGTGTGCCAGATTTCCGGGTGTTCCTTGAAGAAAATTTTTGCCAGTTTGGGAGAATCAATGTGCTCCTTGCTCATGCGAGCCAAGTTCTGGTTTAACAGGTCAATCGGCAGATTGACCTTCTCCAGCACTGTCACCAGCTCGGGAGCTTGAGCATGGAAGACGCTAGACAGACCCACTTTGATGCTGATCTTTTTGTCGACGCCCGGTTTCTCTTCCAGCTTGATCAGGTCGACCTGCCCCATCAACGGCGTCGGTGACCAGTAGTAGAACAGAATGGGCTCGCCACGTTTGTAGCTCGACAAGACCGCGGCATCCAGAGCCGGGCCGGTACCTGGGCGGAAGTTGGTGTAGCTCCCCTGGAGGCCGTAACTTTTCAGCATTTCGCTGTTTTCCAGTTCGCAGGTCCAGCCGGCCGGGCAGTTGTAAAAACGGCCCTTGCTCGGCTCTTCCTGATCCTTGAAGAGTCCGGCGTACTGGGTCAGATCGGCAATTTTTTTCAGGTCTGGTGCCTTGGGTTTAAGGTTGCGTTTGGTGTCGCCCTCGACCACATAACGCGGTACGTACCAGCCTTCGGTTGCGCCAATGATCGGTGCGCCGACACCCACTACCTTCCCGGTGTCCGCAGCCTTGTTCCAGACTTCACTTCGACCGACCCATTCTTCCGCCAACACTTGAATGTCATTGCTGCTCAGGGCGTTCTCCATGGTGATGGAGTTGCCCGGTAACGTGTCGATCTCACAGCCGTATCCGTCCTTGAGCACTATCTGCAACACATCGGTGAGCAACATGCCGCTCTCCCAATTGAGCCCGGCGAACTTCACCGGTTTACCCGACTCGCACCAACTGGCGGCCTGACTCGAAGCACTGCCCGCCAACAGGCCGAGGGAAAGCAGTGGGGCTATCAGGCTATTTTTGATTTTCACAATCGCACGCTCCAACACAGTGAACAGGGTTATGGCAGTGCAAGTGTTCGCCACGTCAGTGGCGAACATCTGTCATCAACTTAAAACTCAAGCTCCTTGATGTATCGTCGGGAACCAATCTTCGCGCAGTCTCTGACCGGTCTGCATCGCATGCCCTGGATACGGTGGAGAGGTCCGTCCTGGACGCTCGAAATAACGTATGTCGTCGCCGAGCCAGCGAAGCGACAACACACGTCGACGCTGCGCCGACGCATTGCCCCTGGCACCATGTACCGTCCGAAAATCGAACAGCACTGCATCGCCCGGCTGCATTTCCCACTCAAGCACTTGCATGCCCTCTTCCGTATCCGGATCAGGAGCATCGCGGTACCCGTCAGCGTCCCTGTAAAAATCGCTTTGATCGGCCCAGTGGACAGGTTTTATCCCTTTCTCCCACCGATGTGAGCCTGCAAGCAGCCGCAGCGTCGACTCGCGTACCGGGTCCACGGGGATCCAGAAACTGACGTTCTGATTGCCTTCGACAAAGTAGTAGGGAATGTCTTGATGCCAAGGTGTGGCTTTCTGCGCCCCCGGCTCTTTCACCAGCACATGATCATGGAAGAACTGTGCCGATTTCGAACGCATGACGGCGGCCGCGACGGACGCTGCAGGTGACTGCTCCACCATTGCGCGAAACTCTGGAATCCGCTGCCAGTTGCAATAGTCATCGAAAAAGCCACCCGGCTTGTCATCCTTCTCGACGTATCGGCTGGCGTATGTACCCGGCTCGGCCAAATTGCGCTCAATACCGGCGGCGATGGTTTCGATCCAGTCACTGAAAATGCCGCGCAGGCAAACCGCCCCATCGCGCTGAAAGGCCTCGATGTCTTTTTCATTGATGGTGTATGAACTGCGTGTCATGACCTGAAACTCCCTCAAGCAAGAAATAAAGGTGGGCGCAGGACAAATATTTCATGACACTCAACGAAGATAAAATAATATGTATTGATTTATCACCTACGAAAATCTTATGAAGTTCAGTCTGCGACAACTCCGTTACGCACTCGCTGCCGCCAAACACAGCAACCTCACGCTGGCGGCCGAGGAACTGCACGTTTCCCAACCCTCGATCTCCACGGCCATCACCGAATTGGAACAGCTTTTCGGCCAGCCGCTGTTTGTTCGCCAACGCGGGCTCGGCGTGTCCCTGACGCCTTTTGGCCGTACGGTGATGGCCCAGGCGAAACGCGTCTTGGCCGAGGCTCGGACCTTTTCGGATATCGGGACTGACAGCAGCGACTTTTCCGGGGAACTGGTGCTGGGCTGCTACGAGGATCTGGCGCCATATTGCCTGCCGCAGATTCTCAGACGTCTGCAGCAGGACCATCCTCAGGTCACTGTCGATATGCGCGAAGGTGGGTTCGAATATCTGGGCAAGCGTCTCGCCGAAGGCACTTTGGAGTTGGCGCTTACGTACGATTTGGGTTTGCCGGAAAACACGGGATGCACGGAGCTGTGCCAGCTGACGGCCCACGCCCTGCTGGCGGCTGATCACCCGTTGGCAAACGAGACCCATGTCAGTCTGCAAGCACTCAGCGAATGCAATCTGGTGGTGACTGACCAAATCCACAGCTGGCAGCACGTGCTGGACCTGTTCAATTTCTATGGGTTCTCGCCCGCCAGCGTCCAGCGCACACACAGCTTCGAGTTTCAGCGCAGCCTGGTTGCCAATGGATTCGGCGTGGCGCTGACCTATACCAGACCCTTCGGCGATCATAGCTACGATGGTCAACCCCTGGTCTGTCGTCCCATACGCGAAGAGCTGCCCGCTCAACGCATCGTATTGGCCTATGACCAGCGCTACCCGTTAACGCCACCTGCCGAGGCGTTCAAAATGCAAGCCGTGGCCTGGTTCAAGGAACGACTGCCGTTTGTGTCAAATTGAATATTGCGCCGGGACCATCCGCATCAAGCGCTGCTCGCCCATGCCCGGCGCTGTGCTTCCCCTAAAATCCTGCATTCAGCGCGCCGGACTCTGGCCAGCGTTGCGCTCGAAAATCGCCCCCTCGATACCCAACACCTCACGCGTGTCGGCATAGATCCCGACGCCCTTTTCCCAGACCTGCTTGATCGACTGATCGGCGCAGCGAATCCGGTAGTTGAGCTCGAACGGCTCCTGGCGCGACAGCGCATATTGCACCTCACGCCAGACGTAATCGGCATCCTGTGCCAGGATCAGACTGTTGTAAGTGAACTCATGGTTGTCCACCAGCCGCTCCGGTGGATACCCAGTCAGTTGCAAGCAACCGGCACTGACGAACTCCATGGTCCAGTCACGGTTGTTGCGGCCGCGATAGATCAGCCCCGGCATGCTGTCGAGCAAGCTCATGCTGCTGCGCTGACTGGCTTGCAAAGCAATCTCGCGGCGTTTGTGCGCAGTGATATCCCCGGCCACCAGATAGAAACCCTGCGGCCCGCGCTTCAGGCTGACGTCGAACCAGCGCAGTTCCCCCGAAGGGTGAACAAAACGCAGCCGCTGGTTGAAGGAGGTTTCGGGGTGCCGACGCAGTTCATGCAGGGCCTGACGCCACAACGAACGGTCTTCGTGGTGCACATAGTCGATGAGGTTGCGTTCCGTACCCGGCAGATCCATCAGTTCGACCCAGGCCAGGTTGAAGTGGGCGATCTGACCGCTATCGCGCAGTTCAAGCAACGCCGCCGGAAAGCGATCCATCAGGTGCAAGGGCGGTGTCTGCACGAATGCCTCTGGTCGTTCCATCATCTAATGACGTTCCTCGTGTCTCACCGACGCGCCGTTGTGCACCCACGCCGCCAGCTCCAGGCGCGAGTGCAGGCTGAGCTTCTGCAACAGATTCCTCACATAGATTTTGACCGTGCCATCGCTGATCCCCAGTTCACGGCCGATCTGTTTATTGCTCATGCCCGCAGCGATCAGGGCCAGGGTCTGCCCCTCGCGCTCGGTCAGGTTGCCGGTTTCGAGCGGATCCGAATCGTGCGCGGGCCGGGTCACTGACTCGCCCTGATCGGCCAGCAGCGCAATCAGGGTTGAATCCAGAACAATCGCGCCCTTGTGGCAATTGCGCATGTAGGCCAACAACGCATCGGGCTCGGTTTCCTTGAGCACATAACCACTGGCCCCCAGGCGCAGGGCCGTCAACAGCTCGGCGCGATCCATCGATGCGGTGAGCACCACCACCTGACAGTCGAGGCGCAACTGACGCAGTTCATCGAGCACCTGCAAACCGCTCAAGCCGGGCATGTGCAGATCCAGCAAGACCTGCCGCGGCGCCAGGCTCACCGCCAGGTTGATGCCTTCGCGGCCGCTGGCGGCCTGCCCCACCACTTCGAAGTCGTCGCTGGCGCTGAACAGCTGTGCCAGGCCTTTGCGAAACAACGGGTGATCATCGATCAGTAATAAGGTCGTGCAGTCCATCGAAACTCCCCTGTGGCAGCTCTTGGTGGCGGCGAAGGCCAAGGTGTACGCGGACCCCGTGCGGGCGGATCGCCTCAATGGTCAGTCGGGCGCCAATGCTCGCGGCGCGCTCGCGGATAATCGCCAGGCCAAAATGGTTTTCTTCTCCTGACGCCGGACTGAGTCCAATGCCGTCATCCTCCACCGAGACGGAGGCTTCACCGTCCTGGTTTTGCCGCAACTCGATGCGCACATGCCGTGCATGGGAATGGCGTACCGCGTTGGCGAGTGCCTCGCGAATGATCTGTAGAATCTGCAGTTCGGTTTCCGGGCTCAAAGCATCATCAGCCAGGCGATTGTCCAGTTCAAAAACGATGATGCAGCGCCGCGAGAACTCAGCGACAGAGTCGGCCAGAGCCTGACGCAGCGAGCGCCCGTCCATGGTCAGACGAGCGCTGGTGATCAGCTCCCGCACCTGACGCTGCAACTGACTCAAGCCGCCGCACAGTTCCTGCAACGCGGCGTTGGCGTGCGCAGGCTCGCCCAACTGCGACTGCAGCAAACGCGCCTGGAACGACAGATAACCCAACTGCTGAGCCACCGAATCGTGCAACTCACGAGCCAGGGCGCCGTGCCGGGAGGTCGCCTGTTTGCGCTGTTGCTCACGGGTGTAGCAGCGCAAGCGCACGGTGACGCCGACCGCCTGCGCCGCCTCTTCCAACAACTGGCGCCAGCTTGCGTGGACCGGTTGAGGGGTATCCAGCAACAACACCCCTTTGTTCGAATCATCACTTTGCGGTAAGGCACACACCAGGCGATGAACGCCCCGTTGCCGACAAGGGCCACAGACCTGAGCCGCATCATCCAGTGTCGAATCACGCCAAGGGCAGCGTTTCACGTCCTGGCAGCCCTCGATCAATCCGCGCCGCGCCGGCCCCAGGTCTTCGCCGCCCAGGATCAGATTCAGTTTGCAGCTCGGCAACACTGCTTCGAAACGGTCCAGAAAACCCGACAAGGCACCGTCAGCGTGCACCTGACACAAGGGCAATCCGGTGAGTAGTTTGCGCACGCTGCGTGCCTGTTCGGGGCGGATACGCCCCAACCAGAGCGGCCACCACTGCGGTCGTGTTCGCACTATCGATAACTCCCCGTCCGGTTGCTCAGCCTTGAGCAAAGACCAGCAACTTCCATGCCCCGGACGGGCGTTGTTCAGGGCTTATCTCCAAAGGCATAGCCCTTTTTCCGGATTGAGAAGATTTTCCCCATAGGAAAGTATCTTCCCCAACAGGAAACAAATTCCCAGTTCAACGCCAGGAAAGCCCACATGACGGATAGACACAGCGCCGCCCCGGACCGACTTCACAGCCTCCCGTGCTATCGCCAACCGCTGCCTCGTGAAAGCGTCACCCGGCACATCGTGGTCATGCAATCGGCGGCCGTCTGCACGCCCTTTGTCGGGGAACTGGAACAGCCCTTGGTGCTGAATGGCGAGAGCGCCGACTTTTCCCGCCGCCTGCATCAGGTGCTGGTTAGCGCCACCGTCGGCAGCCATCTCTACATCATGGGCGACGAGGCCTTTATCTGGCGTATCCACGGCGAGGCCCGCAGCGCCGGACTGGAAGATGACGAGATCGACATCACCCGTACGATTGCCGGCCAGCGCCAGGTGTATTGCGTGCACTGCGGCCTGACTCAGGCCGCCGGGCCGGAGCCGCTGCTGAGCTGCATCGGTTGCGCAGTCGGACTGGAAGTCCGGGAGCACTTTTCCCGCCGCCTCGGGGCATACCTCGGTGTCTGCACCAACCCCGACCAGCCTTACGCCGGAGTTCGGTCATGAGCGCCGTCATCGAAGTGCGGGTCAGTGCGGCAAGGATGCTTACCCCAGTGGTGCGCGAATTCACCCTGCAGACGTGCGCCGGGCCCCTGCCGGCTTTCTCCCCCGGCAGTCATGTGCAGGTTCACCTGCCGCTGGCCGAGGGCAAGGTGCGCAATGCCTATTCACTGACCGGCGACCCGGCGGACAACCAGCATTACCGCATCGCCGTACGCCTGCAGGAGGCCTCCCGCGGCGGCTCTCACTACTTGCATCGGCAGGTCCGGATCGGCGACAGGCTGCAGATTTCGCCACCGGCCAATCTGTTCGCCCTGCACTCGACCGCCAGCCTGCACATCCTGATCGCCGGAGGCATCGGCATCACGCCGTTCATGGCCTACATCGCGGCCCTGGAACAACGCCAGGCTCACTTCGAATTGCACTACCTCTGTCGTCCGGGCCTGAGCGATGCCTATGTCGAGGCGTTGCAACAGCGGCTGGGATCGCGCCTGCACATCTACGCCAGCCGCCCGGACCTGAGCTACATCCTGCGTGATCGACCGCTGGGCAGCCACGTTTACACCTGCGGCCCGCAACCGTTGCTCGACGCGGTTCGGCAACAGGCCAAGGCACTCGGCTGGCCGTCCAGCCGTGTGCACTGGGAAGCGTTCAATGCCGCACAACCGGGCCGGCCCTTCGAGCTGGAACTGCTGCGCAGCGGCCGGCGCCTGCGGGTCGGCCCCGATCAGAGCCTGCTCGAAGCCCTGGAGTCCGCCGGGCTGCAGATCCCCAACCTGTGCCGTGGAGGGGCCTGCGGCCAATGCATGACCCGCCACGTGGGCGGCGATATCGAACACCGCGACAGTTTCCTGAGCCCCGCCGAGCAGGCCGACTTTCTCATGCCCTGTGTCTCCCGCGGCTGCGGCCCTACCGTTTCGCTGGATCTTTAGGAGTCGACCATGACCATTCAACCAAGCCCCGTGCAGAGCTATCGAGACGATTTCAGCTTTCGCAACAGCCCAGCTGCCATCAGTCGTTTCCCCTTCCCCTTCACCGAGGACAGCTACCTGTATTCGGTGAACATCGAACCGGCGACCTCGCGGGATCCCGGCTCGATCTACCAGCACGGGTTCGACATCGACGAACACTACCGCTCGGAAATGGCCGAACGCGCCTTGGTGCTGGACAAGGATCCACGCCGCTACCTGGTGCTGCCGCACATGCAAGTGGCGGCCTGGGATGCGCTGCAGATGCTCATGGAGCACCTGGCCGCCGACTATCCGCAGTGGTTCACCCTTGAGCGTGACGCTGAGCACTGGCATTGGCGCAACACCCTGCTGGATATCGATCAGCGCTTTGTGTTCGGTGATGCCGCGACCCTGCCTTGCGAACCGCTGGAGTTCATTGGCCGACAGGTGCAGGGGGATTTCGCCCTGCTCGATCAACGAGACGGCGATCTGTACATGGACGCCGGCCTGGTCACCAGCCCGGCCGACTGGTCCCTGGCCTTCGACGCCGGCATGAGTTTCAAGCAGTGGCATTCTCCGGTGCCCATGGCCCACCAGATGGGCATCTTCGACCGCGCGCTGAAGTACCTGCTCAACCTGCAGGTGGGGCAGCCGGTGCGACGCCTGAACTGGACGCTGACCATCAACCCGCGCCTGGACTCCTCCCCTGAGACTTTCCATGAATGGGGCGCCGACCGCGGCCGCATCACCGCCGAGAACGTCGGGCAACAGGTTCACCTGCGCGTCGAGCTGCAAGTGATGGCCCGTCTGCCGCGCAGCAACGCGGTGATGTTCAGCATCCGCACCTACCTGATCAGCATGCAAGAGCTGGTCACTCAGCCCGGCTGGGGCTGCCGCCTGCACCGTGTGCTGCGCGACCTGCCCGAGCCGATCGCCGACTACAAGGGCATGAGCCGCTACCGACAGACCCTGGTCGAGTGGCTTAGCCGCTTCGACCCGCAAGCCTGAACCCTGACCTACTTTCACCGACAAGGATCTTCACATGGCGCATTCATGGCGTATTTCTGCACTGGCCGAACGGCACCGCGCACTCGGCTCGAACCTCGAAGACTGGAACGGCATGGGCACTGCCTGGACCTACGACAGCGACCTCGCCGATCACCATCAGGCGATCCGCACACGGGCCGGGCTGATGGACGTGTCCGGGCTGAAAAAAGTCCACTACGTAGGCCCCCACGCCGAGAGCCTGCTGCAATGGGCAACCACCCGCGACATCGCCAAGCTCTACCCCGGCAAGTCGGTGTACGCCTCGATGCTCGACGAGGACGGCAAGTTCGTCGATGACTGCATCGTCTACCGCACCGGACCTAACGCGTTCATGGTGGTGCACGGTGCCGGCAACGGCCACGAAATGCTGGTGCGCTCATCCCAGGGCCGGCAAGTGGCGGTACTGTTCGATGACGACCTGCACGACCTGTCCCTACAAGGGCCGCTGGCGGTGGACTTTCTCGCCGAGCACGTGCCCGGGATCCGTCAACTGCCTTACTTCCATCACCTGCAAACCCGCCTGTTCGACCGCCCGGTGATGATCTCTCGCACCGGTTACACCGGCGAGCGCGGCTACGAGATTTTCTGCAAGGCCGCCGATGCCCCGGCGCTGTGGGACACGATCCTCGAACAAGGCGCGGGCCTGGGCATCATCCCGTGCGCCTTCACAGCCCTGGACTGGTTGCGGGTGGAAAGCTCGCTGATGTTTTTCCCCTACGACAACTCGCAGATGTACCCCTTCGCCGATCAGAAGGCTGGCGACACCCTGTGGGAAATGGGCCTGGATTTCACCGTCTCCCCTGACAAGCGCGAATTCCGCGGCGCCGAAGAGCACTTTCGCCTGCGTGGCCAGGAGCGCTTCAAAATCACCGGCGTGTTGCTCGAAGGTGTGCGCGCCGCCGAAGCCGGCGACACCCTGTGGCAAGGCAACCAGCAAGTCGGAGTGATCACCTGCGGCATGTATTCGCGCTTGAGCAAACGCTCCATGGCCATCGCCCGCATGAGCGTCACCTGCTCGGTTCCAGGCATTGCCCTGCAGGTGCGCGGCAGTCAGGAAAGCGCCGCCGTGACCCACGCCCTGCCCTTCGACGATCCGGAAAAAACCAAGCGCACGGCCAAGGGCTGAGCCTCCAACCACTTTATCCAAGGGACCTTCGATGGACACTTCCAACGAACATTACATTCTCAAGATCAATTGCCCGGCAGCGTCCGGCATCGTTGCCGCGATCACCACCTGTCTGGCCGCACAGCAGTGCTACATCAGCGAGCTGGCGCAATTCGACGACGAGTTCACCGGGCAGTTTTTCATGCGCGCGGTGTTCCGCTTCAACACCGGCGTGACCGGCGATGTCGGTGCTCTGCGCGAAGGTCTGGGCGACTTGGCCGGCGGCTTCGACATGCAGTGGCAGCTGTTCTGCAGCAGTCAGCCGACCCGCGTGCTGCTGATGGTCAGCAAGTTCGACCACTGCCTGACCGACCTGCTTTACCGCCACCGCAAGGGCGAGATGGACATGCAAATCACCGCAGTGGTCTCCAACCACCTGGACCTGCGGGCCATGGCTGAACGCGAAGGCATTCGCTTCATCTACCTGCCGGTCACCAAGGACAGCAAGGCCAGCCAGGAAGCCGAGTTGATGCGCATCGTCGAGGACACCCAGACCGACCTGGTGGTACTCGCCCGCTACATGCAAATTCTGTCTGACGGTCTGTGCCAGCAGCTGTCCGGTCGAGCCATCAATATCCATCACTCGTTCCTACCCGGCTTCAAGGGTGCCAAACCCTATCACCAGGCCTACGACCGTGGCGTGAAGCTGATCGGCGCCACCGCCCACTACGTCACCAGCGACCTCGACGAAGGCCCGATCATCGAGCAGGAAATCCAGCGAGTCGATCACACCTACCTCCCCGATGCGCTGGTCGCCATCGGCCGCGACACCGAAACCGTAGCGCTTTCCAAAGCCCTGAAATACCACCTGGAACACCGGGTGTTCATCAACCAGGACAAGACGGTGATTTTTCGCTGAGCGAGCCCTTTTCCGATCCATAGCCACGAGACACAGCCACGAGAGACGACCATGACCACACGCGTAGCAATCATCGGCGCCGGCCCTTGCGGCATGGCTCAACTGCGGGCATTTCAATCGGCCAGGGACCAGGGAACGCCCATCCCGGAACTGGTCTGCTACGAAAAACAGCAAGACTGGGGCGGCATGTGGAATTACACATGGCGTACCGGTCTGGACGAGAACGGCGAACCGGTCCACGGCAGCATGTACCGCTATTTGTGGTCCAACGGACCGAAAGAGTGCCTCGAGTTCGCCGACTACAGCTTCGAGGAACATTTTGGACGCCCTATCGGCTCGTATCCGCCACGGGAAGTGCTGTGGGACTACATCAAGGGTCGCGTCGAAAAAGCCGGGGTTCGCGACTACATCCGTTTCAACAATGTGGTGCGCCAAGTCACCTTTAGCGAAGAGACTCGCCGCTTCAAGGTGGTCGCACACGACCATGGCAGCGATACCCGGACCTCGGAAGAGTTCGACTATGTGATCAACGCCTGCGGGCATTTTTCGACGCCGAAGATGCCGCACTTCCCCGGGTTCGAGCAGTTCGGCGGGCGTATCCTGCACGCCCATGATTTCCGCGAGGCGCTGGAGTTCAAGGGCAAGGATCTGCTGATTGTCGGCAGTAGCTATTCCGCCGAAGACATCGGTTCCCAGTGCTACAAATACGGTGCCCGCAGCATCACCAGCTGCTACCGCACCGCGCCCATGGGCTATGACTGGCCCGCCAACTGGGAAGAAAAGCCGCTATTGCAACGCCTGGAAAAAAACCGCGCGTACTTTATCGACGGCACCCACAAGCACATCGACGCGGTGATCCTCTGCACCGGCTACAAACATCACTTCCCCTTCCTGCCGGACGAGCTGTGCCTCAAGACCGATAACCGACTGTGGCCGATGAACCTGTACAAAGGCATTTTCTGGCAGCCCAACCCGCAACTGATCTACCTCGGCATGCAGGACCAGTGGTACTCGTTCAACATGTTCGACGCCCAGGCCTGGTACGCCCGCGACGTGATCCTGCAACGCATCGCTCTACCCGACCAGACACGAAGGGCCGCCGATATCCAGGAATGGCATGCCCGCGAACAGCAGCTTGAAACCAACCAGCAGATGTTCGAATACCAGGGCGCCTATATCCAGCAACTGGTGGACGCCACCGATTACCCGAACTTCGATATCGCCGGGGTCAACGACACCTTCCTGCACTGGAAGCACGACAAGGCCCACAACATCATGGGTTACCGCGACAAATCCTACCGATCGCTGATGACCGGCACCCAGTCGCCACCCCACCACACGCCTTGGCTGCATGCCCTGGACGATTCCATGGCGGCGTACCTCGGTGAACCGCCGATGTCCGTCAAGTCGATCGGTTGACCCGGGGGCCCCACCATGAATGCACCTCGTGTTTCCCGCCCGCGGGAGCCCGGACTCTTTGCCCGGGCCCCGGCCCTGGAGCGCTATCGGGTGGCCGCCGGCGGCCTGACCCTTGTCGCGTTGCAGCCCGGCGACAGCCTTCAGGTGATCGACCTCGAAGGCCGGCAACCCTGCGAATTGCTGGCCGTCGATACGCTGGGTCGCAGCGCTCTGGCGGCCTGGGCGCTGAGCGGTTCGACGGCCTGCGGGTTCATCGGCGCACGGCTCGCCGAGCCGACCTTGCAATCGCGTCGCATTGGCCAGGCGCTGAGCCGACGTGCGATTGACCCACACCACCTGCCCAGCGCCGCCTCACTTTGGGACGAGGACAGCCCTGCCGACTTCAGCCGCCGCTTCGTCGCCAACGATGAGCTGCTAGTGATCGTCGCGGCACCCGCCGGGCCAACGGCCGTCGACCGCCAGTATCGGCCCAGCGAGCTGCGACTGCTGGTGACACGGGCCAATCCCTCACCCCTGCTGCTGCCACACTTGCCCGAGCCGCTGGGTGAGCTGCTGGACGAGTTCACCCTCAGCGCCGGCACCGCCCACAGCTACACCGTCGGCAAAGGTCAGTATGTGCAAGTGCTGGATGTCGCCGGTCGCCAGTGCTCGGACTTCGTCGCTCTGGATCGACGGGCACTGGATCGCGGCCTGGAACTGGACCTGGACCAGACCGTGACCCGCACCCTCAACGGCAGCGCCTATCCGGCACCGGGACTGTTCTCAAAGTTTTTCGACCGGCAGATGCAGCCGATGCTGGAGGTGGTGCGTGACACCGTCGGCCGCCACGACTCCTTCGCCCTGGCCTGCGCCGCACGCTACTACGAGAGCCATGGCTACTTCGGGCACGACAACTGCAGCGACAACCTCAGCCGAGTGCTCGCGTCCCATGGGGTCCAGGCCCGCAATGGCTGGCCTGCGATCAATTTCTTCTTCAATACCGGGATCGACGCGCATCAGCAGATGACCCTGGATGAACCCTGGTCGCGCCCCGGCGATTACGTGCTGCTGCGCGCCATGACCGATCTGCTGTGCGGCAGTACCTCGTGCCCGGATGACATCGACCCGGCCAATGGCTGGAACCCGACCGATATCCATGTCCGCATTTACAGCGAAAAGGAGCGTTTTTCCATCGCCATGAGCACTCGAACCACGGCCGATGCCGACCCGATTCTTACCCGTGAGTCCGCGTTCCACTCACGCACCAGCGCCTTGACCGGCAGCTTCGTCGACTACCGCAACTGGTGGCTGCCGCTGCGCTATGACGGCTATGGCGCGATCGAGGAATACCTCGGTTGCCGCGAGCGGGTGGCGGTGATGGACCTGACCGCCCTGCGCAAATTCGAAATCATCGGCCCCGACGCGGAAGCCTTGTTGCAGTACTGCCTGACCCGCGATGTGCGGCGCCTGGCGGTGGGTCAAGTGGTGTATTCGGCGATGTGTCACGAGCACGGCGGCATGCTCGACGACGGCACCCTGCTGCGCCTGGGCCCAGAAAACTTCCGCTGGATCTGCGGCGAGGATTACGCCGGAGTCTGGCTGCGCGAACAGGCGCAAAAGCTCGGCATGAAGGTCTGGATCAAGTCCGCCAGCGAGCAGATTCACAACCTGGCGGTGCAAGGCCCGATGAGCCGCGATTTACTCAAGCAAATGGTCTGGACCGCGCCTAACCAGCCGAGTCTGGAAACCCTTGGCTGGTTCCGTTTTCTGGTGGGACGCCTGGACGGTTACGACGGCTGCCCGCTGATGATCTCGCGCACCGGCTACACCGGCGAATTGGGCTACGAAGTCTGGTGCCAGCCTGAGGATGCCGAACGGGTCTGGGACCGAATCTGGGCGCTGGGCCAACCCTTGGGCCTGGTGCCGCTGGGCCTGGAAGCACTGGACATGCTGCGCATCGAAGCCGGACTGATTTTTGCCGGCTACGAGTTCAGCGACCAGACCGATCCGTTCGAGGCCGGTATCGGCTTTTGCGTACCGCTGAAAAGCAAAACCGATGACTTCATAGGCCGCGACGCCCTGTTGCGGCGCAGCGCCCATCCCGCTCACAAACTGGTGGGCTTGCAACTGAGCGGCAACGAAGGCGCCCACCACGGCGACCCGGTGTACCGCGGCCGGGCTCAGGTCGGGGTCATCACCAGTGCCTGCCGCTCGCCGCTGCTGGCCAGCAATATCGCGCTGTGCCGGGTCGACGTGGCCTGCGCCGACGTCGGCACAGCGTTGGAGATCGGCAAAGTCGATGGCCTGCAGAAGCGCATCAGCGCCACGGTCACCGCAGCGATTTTCTACGACCCCGACAAGAGCCGGGTACGCAGTTGATCGATCACATGAACTTAAGCGCCACCCGACTTTGACTGCCCCACTACCACTCTACTCAGACATGGGAATACGAAGATGGAAGCGACTACGTTCGAGGCCGTACCGCAGGCCGCCAGCTCAGTGGGCAGCCTGCACCGCAAGATCGATTGGCGCGGGGCTTTCTGGGTCGCCAGTGGCGTGCCCGCCCTGGTCCTGTTCTCTATCGGCGCGATTGCCGCCACGGTAGGCAAACCGGCCTGGATCGTCTGGATTGTGTCGATCCTGTTCGGCTTCATCCAGGCCTTCACCTATGCCGAAATCGCCGGGTTGTTCCCACACAAATCCGGTGGCGCGTCGGTCTACGGTGCAGTCGCCTGGGTGCGCTACAGCAAGCTGATCGCACCGGTCTCGGTGTGGTGCAACTGGCTGGCCTGGTCCCCGGTTTTGTCCATTGGCTCGGGGCTGGCAGCCGGTTACATCCTCACCGCATTGTTCCCCGCTGATGCGTTGATCAATACCTGGCAACTGACCCTGCTTGACCTGGGCTGGGTCAAAAGCGGCCTGTCGCTACGGATCAACGCGACGTTCGCCATCGGCCTGCTGATTTTACTGACGGTGTTCGCCGTGCAGCATGGCGGCATCTTGCGCTCGGCACGCCTGACCCTGGTGCTTGGCGTGACCTCGCTGATTCCTTTGTTGCTGGTGGGCGTGGTGCCGTTGTTCACCGGGGACGCGGCCCAGGCCAACTTCCTGCCGTTGTACCCGCTGGCCCATGACGCGGCCGGGCAAGTGATCGACGGGCCTTGGGATATTTCCGGGTGGTCATTGATGGCTGGCGGCCTGTTCATGGCCGCATGGTCCACTTACGGTTTCGAAACCGCGGTGTGCTACACCCGGGAATTCAAGGACCCCAAGCGTGACACGTTCAAGGCCATTTTTTACGCCGGCCTGCTGTGCATTCTGGTGTTCACCCTGGTGCCCCTGGCGTTTCAGGGCAGCCTCGGACTCGGCCAACTGGTGACACCGGCGGTGCTCGATGCCAGCGGCGCGGTGGTCACACCGGCGGTCTATAGCGGTCTGTTGTCACCCGCGATCTACAGCGGCATGGGCGTGGGCCAGGTCATGGCGGACAGCATCGGCGGCGGTAAGCTGGTGGCCAACATCGTGCTGATCATGTTGGTCCTGGCCACGTTGCTGGCGATCATGACCTCGATGTCCGGCTCCTCGCGCACCCTGTATCAGGCATCGGTGGATGGCTGGTTGCCGAAATACCTGGGGCGCACCAACGAACATGGCGCGCCTACCGCAGCGATGTGGACCGACTTGTCGTTCAACCTGCTGCTGTTGCTGATGTCCGATTATGTGTTCGTGCTGGCCGCGTCCAACGTCAGCTACATCATCTTCAATTTTCTAAACCTCAATGCCGGCTGGATCCATCGCCTGGACCGTCCCGACTGGATACGCCCGTACAAGGCCCCGACCGTGCTGTTGGTCGCGGGTGGCGTACTGAGCTTCGTTAACCTGGCGTGCATGGGGCTGGGAGCCGATATCTGGGGCGCCGGGACCCTGGTGACCGGCCTGTTGCTGGCGCTGTTGATTCTTCCGGTGTTCTGCTACCGCCACTATGTGCAGGACAAGGGGCGCTTCCCGGAAGCGATGCTCAGCGACCTGTACATTCAGACCGATGCCGGACAAAAACGCGCCGGTTGGCTGCCTTATGCAACGCTGATCGCGGGTGTACTGGTGGTGTACGGTTGCCATCAACTGGTAGCCTGAGCGTCCTTGCCTGCTGGTCTCTGATGGATCATCGGGGCGCAACGACGCCTCGATGATCACTTCGCCCCCCTATCAATCAAAACGACGGTGACTCTTTTGATCAGCACCACCCCTGGACTTGCCCGCGTTATCGACGGCAAAGCCATCTCTGCCCAGGTTCTCGACGAAGTTCGAGAAGAAGTTCTGGTCTTGGCCGGACAGCAGATTTACCCGGCCCTGGCCGTGCTGCTCGTCGGTGAAGACCCGGCCAGCGAGGTCTATGTGCGCAACAAACTGCTGCGGGCCAAGGAAGTCGGCATTCGCTCCCTTGAATACCGTCTGCCGGACGACGCCAGCCAGGCGCAAGTACTGGAACTGATTGCCCAACTGAATGCCGATGCCACGGTGAACGGCATTTTGGTGCAGTTGCCCCTGCCAGGACATATCGACGAGGCGGCAGTGATTCACGCCATCGACCCGATCAAAGACGTGGACGGATTTCATCGGGAAAACGTCGGCGGCCTGGTGCAAGGCATCGAAGTCCTGACACCCTGCACACCCAGCGGCTGCATGCGCCTGCTGCACGAAACCTGCGGTGACTTGAGCGGCTTGCACGCGGTGGTCATCGGACGCTCGAACATTGTCGGCAAACCCATGGCAACCTTATTGTTGCAGGCCAACTGCTCGGTCAGCGTGGTGCACTCGCGCAGCGTCGATGCACCGGCGTTGTGCAGGTTGGCGGACATCGTGGTTGCGGCGGTGGGTCGTCCTGAGATGATCGATGCCAGCTGGCTCAAAGCCGGGGCGGTGGTGATCGATGTCGGCATCAATCGCATTGCCAGTGAGTCCGGCAACCGGCTGGTAGGCGATGTCGATTACGCCAGTGCGCGTACCGTCGCCCGTGCGATCACGCCGGTTCCGGGAGGCGTGGGGCCGATGACCATTGCGTATCTGCTGAAGAACACCCTGATCGCCAGTCAATTGCAGCGTGCCGCCGCAGCGCGCGAGCGAAAGTCGATCAGTGAAGCAACGTTGATCTGAGCACCACAAAAACGGCCCACTCGAAAGTGGGCCGTATCGTTCAATAGTAACGATCAGTGGTTGTAGGCACTCTCGTTGTGTTCAGCCAGATCCAGCCCCATGTCCTCCACCGATTCATCGGCCCGCAAGCCGATGACGGCGTTGATCACTTTGAGAATGATCCAGCTGATGGCGAAGCAGTACACCGTCGTCAGCAACACGCCCTTGATCTGCGCCACGACCTGAGCGCCCATGCTCACGCCTTCCACCAACCCGCCCAGGGACGGCACGCAGAACACGCCGGTCAATACCGCGCCAATCATTCCGCCGATGCCGTGCAAGCCAAACACGTCGAGGCTGTCGTCATAACCGAAGCGGCGTTTCAGCACAGTGACGCTCAAGTAGCAGAACACCCCGCACAGCAGACCGATGGCCAACGCGCCGCCTACGCCGACATACGCACACGCCGGAGTAATGCCGACCAAACCGGCCAAAGCACCGCTGGCCAAGCCCAAAGCACTCGGCTTGCCGACCTTGAACCACTCGGTGAACATCCAGCCGAGAATCCCCGCGCAAGCACCTAGTTGGGTGTTGAGCATGACAATGCCCGAAGTGCCATTGAGACCGCCGCCGGAACCGATATTGAAGCCGAACCAGCCAACCCAGAGCATCGCCGCACCGGCCATGGTCAGGCTCAGGTTGTGAGCCGGCATCGGCGTATTCTGGTAGCCCTTGCGCTTGCCGAGAATCAGGCACGCCGCCAAAGCAGCGACGCCGGCATTGATATGCACCGCAGTGCCACCGGCGAAATCGAGAACGCCCCAGTTATGCATCAAAGCGCCCGAACCTCCCCAGACCATATGGGCGACAGGCGCATAAACCAGGGTAAACCACAGCGCCATGAACCACAGCGCTGCCGAGAACTTCATGCGCTCGGCGAATGCACCGGCAATCAGCGCCGGGGTAATGATCGCGAAGGTCATCTGGAAGGTGACAAACACGCCTTCCGGGATGTCACCGACCAGGCTATCCGGGGTCATGCCGGCCAGAAAGGCCCGGCTCAAACCACCGACGAAACTGTTGAACGTCACCTGCCCCTCAACCATGCCAGTGCTGTCGACCACCATGCTGTAGCCATAGATCACCCACAGCACGCCGACCAGACCGGCGATGCCGAAGCACTGGGTAAACAGCGAGAGCATGTTTTTCGCCCGCACCAGACCGCCGTAAAACAAGGCGAGGCCCGGCAGACACATGAACAGCACCAGCACCGCGGCGGTCACCATCCAGGCGGTGCTGCCGGTGTTCAATGTGGGTGCGTCGGCCGCTTGGGCGAGCGGCGCGAGGGCGCCGGCCGCCAATAAGACAAGGAGGGATTTGCCGAGAAGACGATTGACCATGTTCAAAGCTCCTGCAAAGGAATGGTAGGTGTCTGGCAGCGAGCAGTTGTTATCTCATGGGCCTCTTGTCGGGCTCCTTGATCTGTGGCGAGCGAGCTTGCTCGCGCTCGAGTGCGTAGCACTCGCAAAGATTCTTGGGGCCGCTTCGCAGCCCAGCGCGAGTAAGCTCGCTCGCCACAGGGTTTGTCAGTAACCGATACCGGATCCTGGAATCCAGTTGGTCCCCGCCAGCGGCACCCGCGCCATGGCAGCCGACTCCACCGTCAGTGCTACCAAATCCTCGGGATCGAGGTTGTGCAGGTGCGACTTGCCGCAAGCCCGGGCCATGGTCTGGGCTTCCAGCACCAGCACGCGCAGGTAGTTGGCCAGACGCCGACCACCTTCCACAGGGTCCAGTCGCTTGGACAGCTCAGGGTCCTGCGTGGTGATACCGGCCGGGTCCCGGCCGTTCTGCCAGTCATCGTAGAAACCAGCGGCCGAGCCGATTTTCTTCAGTTCCTCGTCCAGGCGTGGATGGTTATCGCCCAAGGCAATCAGCGCCGCCGTCCCGATAGCTACCGCATCCGCACCCAGCGCCATCGCCTTGGCGACGTCGGCACCGTTGCGAATCCCTCCCGAAACAATCAACTGAACCTTGCGATGCATGCCCATCTCTTGCAAAGCCTGTACCGCTTGTGGAATGGCCGACAAAATCGGGATCCCGACGTGTTCGATGAACACTTCCTGAGTCGCTGCAGTTCCGCCTTGCATGCCGTCGAGCACAATCACGTCAGCCCCGGCTTTTACCGCCAACTTGACGTCGTAATACGGTCGGCTGGCGCCGATTTTTACGTAGATTGGTTTTTCCCAATCGGTGATTTCCCGCAGCTCGGCAATCTTGATCGCCAGGTCATCCGGGCCAGTCCAGTCCGGGTGTCGGCAGGCGCTGCGCTGGTCGACACCGATCGGCAAAGTGCGCATACCGGCCACGCGCTCAGTGACTTTCATGCCCAGCAACATACCGCCACCACCGGGTTTGGCGCCCTGCCCCAGAACGATTTCAATCGCGTCGGCCTTGCGCAGATCGTCCGGGTTCATGCCATAGCGGGACGGCAAATACTGATACACCAAATGCTGCGACTGGCCGCGTTCTTCCGGGGTCATGCCGCCGTCACCGGTGGTGGTACTGGTGCCGGCGATGGTCGCGCCACGGCCCAGGGCTTCCTTGGCATTGGCCGACAAAGCCCCGAAGCTCATGCCGGCGATGGTCACCGGAATCTTCAGGTGAATCGGCTTCTTGGCGAAACGGTTGCCGAGGATCACATCGGTTCCGCACTTCTCCCGATAGCCTTCCAGAGGATAGCGCGAAACGCTGGCACCAAGCAGCAGCAAGTCATCAAAATGCGGCAGTTTGCGTTTGGTGCCACCGCCCCGAATATCGTAGATGCCGGTTTCCGCGGCACGCTGGATTTCCTGGATGGTCAGGCGGTCGAAGGTGGCTGACTCGCGCAGTACGGGAGGCGCTTTTTGGCTGATTGGGTCGCTCATATCTATTCTCCTCGCGCGGATCAGTACGCGGACGCGTTATCGACTTTGAAGTTGTACAACTGACGGGCCGAACCGTAGCGCTTGAAGTCAGCCGCCTTGTGCTCGAAACCGGCGCGGTCGAGCAGCCCTTGCAGCTCTTCCAGGTGCTCGGCGCGCATCTCTTTCTCGATGCAATCCGAGCCCAGAGACTCAACGGTCCCTTTCACGTAGATGTGGGTTTCATACAACGAATCGCCCAGTGCATCGCCGGCGTCGCCGCAGACCACCAGGCGACCGGCCTGCCCCATGAAGCAGCTCATGTGGCCGATGCTGCCGCCGACAACAATGTCGATGCCCTTCATGGAAATCCCGCAACGCGCCCCGGCGTCGCCTTCAATCACCAGCAACCCGCCATGGGCCGTAGCACCGGCCGCCTGAGAGGCGCTGCCTTTGACCCGGACATAGCCGGACATCATGTTCTCGGCACAACCGACACCGACGTTGCCGTGGACGGTGATCGAGGCCTTTTGATTCATCCCCGCGCAGTAGTAACCGGCGTGACCCTGGATATCGATGGACACCGCTTCATTCACCCCGACCGCGAGGTTGTGCTTGCCATCGGAGTGAGTCACTACCCACTCGTGGTCGGTCACGTTATTGACCTGATCGTGCAGCGCCTGATTGAGGTCACGCACGGTGTCAGTGGAAAGATCGATGGTTTTCATGTGTGCGCTCCTTAAGCTGACTCGCGTTCCCAGATGTACAGGGTGGCCGGTGCGGGCTCCCAGATTCTGGCGTTTTCGATTCCCGGCAGGCTCGACAAGGCCTGATACTCGGAGGCCATGGCGACGTAGTCGTCCGTCTCGGCAAGAATCGCCGGCTTGCAGGCGACCGGGTCGCGGATCACCGCAAAACCGTTGCGGGTGCCGATGGCGAAGGTGAAGAAACCGTCGAGATCCTCCAGCGAGTGATCCAGCGCTTCCTTCAATGAATCGCCCTGCTGTAGGCGCCAGGTCAGGTAGCCGGCGGCCACTTCAGTGTCGTTGTCGGTCTCGAAGTGAATGCCTTCGCGCTTGAGTTCCTGACGCAGGCGGAAGTGGTTCGACAACGAGCCGTTGTGCACCAGGCACAGGTCGGCGCCAGTGGAAAACGGATGGCTGCCTTCCATAGTTACCGCGCTTTCGGTGGCCATGCGGGTGTGGCCGATGATGTGGCTACCCTTCATGCCGGCCAGGCCGAAACGCTGGGAGATTTCCTGGGGCAAGCCCATGCCCTTGAGGATTTCGATGCTTTGCCCGGCGCTCATGATGCGCAGGCTCGGTGCGAGTTCCGCGAGGGCCAGGCGTACCGGCGCCTCTTCGGCATGGATCTTCAACACCGCGGCACTGGCGTTCTGGAACCAGTCCAGCGAACAGCCCAGGCGCCCTTCCAATTCACCCATCAGGGTTTTCCAGTCGAAGCCTTCAGTGGTCGCCTGCAAGGTCAGCTTGACCCAGCCGTCCGCCACTTCATCGCCGTAAATGGCGAAGCCGGCACTGTCCGGGCCACGATCGGTCATGGCCTGCAACATCGGTTCAAAGAGCTTGCCGAGCTGGGATTCCAGCTGCGGATTTTTCAGGTAAAGACCTACGATCCCACACATATCAAGTCTCCTTCGGAGGCAGTGAACGCCCGGCGCCGTGCCGGGTGCCCGAATGGTTGTCAAAATGAAAAATCAGAAAAATTCGGTGTAGCGCTGGATTTCCCAGTCGGAGACGTGGCGGCTGTATTCCACCCACTCCATGCGCTTGAGCTTGATGAACTCGCCAACGATCTGTGGGCCAAGTACCTCGGCGAACAACGGGTCTGCTTCGAGCGCGTCGCAGGCTTCCTTGAGCGATTGCGGCAGGGTCTTGATGCCCCGCGCGGCGATCTGTTCGAGGCTCAGGCTGTAGAGGTTTTCATTACAGATGTGATCGATTTCCAACTGGCGGTCGATGCCGTCCAGGCCCGCAGCGATGATCGCGGCACTGACCAGATAAGGGTTGCAACCAGCGTCCGGCAGACGGAATTCGAGGCGGCCGTAAGGCACCCGCACCATGGCTGAACGGTTGTTGGCACCGAAGGCGATAAAGGCCGGAGCCCAGGTCGCACCGGACAACGAATTACCCACCACCAGACGCTTGTAGGAGTTGACCGTCGGCGCGGCGAAGGCACACAGCGCCGGGCCGTGGGCAAGCAGGCCGGCGGCGAAGTGATAGGCCATTTTCGACAGCCCCATGCCGCTCGGATCACTGGCGTCATGGAACAGGTTCTTATTGTCGGCGCTGCTGATCGACAGGTGAAAGTGCATGCCGTTCCCGGCGCGCCTCGGATCAGGCTTGGGCATGAACGAGCAGATCATGCCCAGGTCATTGGCGATTTCGCCGGCGGCCATGCGGAAGAAGGTGAAGCGATCCGCCGAGGTCATGGCGTCGCTGTAGGTGTAGTTGATCTCGAACTGGCCGTTGGCGTCTTCGTGGTCAATTTGATAGACCTCGAAATCCACTGCCTGCAGGGCTTCGGTCAGCCGCTCCAGGAAAACGCGGGAGCGCGACAAGCCTTTATAGTCGTAGCAAGGCTTGTCGAGGTTGTCGCTGGGGTCGACCAATTGCAGCTTGCCCTGCTCGTCGCGCCGCATCAGGTTGAACTCGGGTTCCAGGCCGGTGTTGAGGGTCCAGCCCTTTTCTTCCAGGCGTTGCACTTGTTGCTGCAGCACATAACGGCTGTCATACGGATGCGGCTTACCGTCGACGTGGCCGACGCACACCACCCGGCCGTAACCCGGCTGCCAGGGCACCGGGGTCAGGGTGGACAAGTCGCCGCGAGCCATGAAGTCCGGACCGTGGGGCTCCATGCCCATGCCACTGATCGCGAACCCGGCAAAACCCGCCCCCTCTTCGGCGACGGTCTTGAGCCCACAGATCGGCACCGACTTGGTCTTGGCCGCACCGTGAATATCCACAAATTGCGCAAGCACGTACTTGATCCCGTGCTTGTCGATGATGCGCTGGGTTTCTGCTGGCAACATTGCTCGTCACTCCTCGCGAAAGGCAAAACATCTTGGATGGGCCTTGACCGTCTTTTTATTCCTAAAAAGAAAGTTATTTTCCCAATAGGAATGCAAAGCCCTTGCCAGATTCGCGAGTGAAACGTTGATACACCGTGACAGGCGCTTTTGTGCTGTATGTATGGGAATATTCTTTTCCCTGTGGGAATACTGCCCGCAGGGCAGGCGCCAAGCGTCGCCATTTGCACTTTCTCAGTGCGAAACTAATATTACTGAACGGAAAGTGTGCAGGATCTGATGACTATGTCGACCGAAACCGCCCCGCGCCTCAAGCTTGAGCAATATCTGGGAATGCAGATCAAGCGCCAGCGCCAGGCTCAGGATCTGAAATTGTCTGACGTGGCCAAGATTGCCGATATCAGTCAGGGCATGTTGAGCAAGATCGAAAATGCCCAGGTGTCCACCAGCCTCGATACCCTGAGCCGTCTGTGCGACGTGCTAGGCCTGCCACTGTCCAAGTTGTTCAGCGAATATGACCAACAAGACGGCAGTGCGCTGTTGGTCAAGGCCGATCAGGGCATGGAAGTGGTGCGCCGTGGCACCGAGAAAGGCCATACGTACCATCTGCTCAACCACACTCGCGGGCCTAAGAAGAGCTTCGAGGCCTACATGGTCAGCATGGATGACGCGAGTGAGGAGTTTCCGACCTTCTCCCACCCCGGCACCGAATTCCTTCACCTGCTGGAAGGTGAACTGATCTATCGCCACGGCAATCAGCTGTACCGCATGGAAGCGGGTGACAGCCTGACATTCGAAGGCGAAATCCCTCACGGTCCGGAACAGTTGGTGCACGTGCCGATCCGTCTGCTGTCGATCATGAATTACGGCAGCGACAAAGAGTAACGCCCCCCTCTTCCCCCGCTTTGCCCCACGTTGAGGCCGACCC
The DNA here is from genome assembly GCF_058802085.1 of Pseudomonas sp. GW822-FHT02G04. Taxonomy (NCBI): domain Bacteria; kingdom Pseudomonadati; phylum Pseudomonadota; class Gammaproteobacteria; order Pseudomonadales; family Pseudomonadaceae; genus Pseudomonas; species Pseudomonas sp. GW822-FHT02G04. Next base: position 450,180 of record NZ_JBXANU010000001.1, on the reverse strand, counting down.
ATGTCGGCCTCACGCATTTTCCTCCCAGTTAAAAAACTTTCTTAAAAGCTCTGGACGCCACACACCGATTTCCCCTATAAAGCCACCAACAGGAATATTTTATTCCCTACAAGAAAATTCGCTCATGGATGAGCCAGCTGTCCGCTGACACTTTTTTCGCTATGCGATGAGCTGCCGCCATCATCCCGAGGACGTGTCATGCAACACGAAAAAAACCATTTCATCATCAAGATCACCTGTCCCGCGGTGTCCGGCATCGTCGCTGCCGTCACCACCTACCTGGCGGACAACAGTTGCTACATCGGGGAGATGGCGCAATTCGATGACGACTTCAGCGGCCGTTTTTTTATGCGTGCGGTGTTCCGCTTCAACGACGGCCATCAGGGCGACATTCAACAGATCAAGGACGGTTTCGCCGACGTCGCCAAGGCGTTCGAGATGACCTGGGAATTGCACGACACCCGCGAGCCGATGCGCGTGCTGCTGATGGTCAGCAAGTTCGACCACTGCCTGACCGACCTGCTCTACCGCTACCACAAGGGCGAGATGGACATGACCATCACCGCCATCGTCTCCAACCACCTCGACTTGCGGCCCATGGCCGAACGTGAGGGCATTCGCTTCATCTACTTGCCGGTGACGAAGGACAACAAGGCCCGGCAGGAAGCCGAGCTGATGAAGATCGTCGACGACACCAGCACTGAGCTGGTGGTGTTGGCGCGCTACATGCAGATCCTCTCCGACGACCTGTGCAAGCAACTCTCGGGGCGGGCGATCAACATTCACCATTCGTTCTTGCCCGGTTTCAAAGGCGCCAAGCCGTATCACCAGGCGTACCAGCGCGGCGTGAAACTGATCGGCGCCACCGCCCATTACGTCACCAGCGACCTCGACGAGGGACCGATCATTGAGCAGGAAGTACAGCGTGTCGATCACGTCTACCTGCCCGACGATCTGGTCGCTACCGGCCGCGACACCGAAACCGTGGCCCTGTCCAAGGCGGTCAAGTACCACCTGGAACACCGGGTGTTTCTCAACCAGGACAGAACGGTGATCTTCCGGTGAACACACACAAACTGATCGACGGAAAGGCCACCGCCGCCCGCGTCCTGGTGCAGGTCCGCGAGGACGTGGAGCGACTGCGCGAGCAAGACATTCAACCGGCACTGGCAGTGATTCTGGTGGGCAGCGACCCGGCCAGCCAGGTCTACGTGCGCAACAAGATCCTGCGTGCCGAAGAGGTGGGTATCCGCTCTCTCGAGCATCGATTGTCCACAGACACCAGTACTGAACAGCTACTCATCTTGATCGCCCGACTGAATGCCGACCCCTCGATCCACGGCATTCTTTTGCAGCTGCCGCTGCCTTCCCATATCAATGAATTACGCGCATTGGAGGCTATCGCTCCGGACAAGGATGTAGACGGGTTCCACAGTCAGAACGTCGGTGGTCTCAGCCAGGGCCGCACCGTACTCGCGCCCTGCACCCCAAGTGGTTGTTTGTATTTGCTGGAGCAAACCTGCGGGGATCTGCGCGGCAAGCACGCGGTGGTGATCGGCCGCTCGAACATCGTCGGCAAACCCATGGCAGCATTGTTGTTGCAGGCCGACTGCTCGGTGACCGTCCTGCATTCGCGCAGCCCGGATCCGCAGGCTCTGTGCCGGCAGGCAGACATCGTCATCGCCGCCGTGGGGCGCCCAAGGCTGATCGACGCCAGTTGGTTCAAGCCAGGCGCAGTGGTGATCGACGTCGGCATCAACCGCATCGAAGACGATGGCCGCAGCCGTCTGGTGGGCGATGTCGACTTCGACAGCGCCCTGCCCCACGTCGCGGCGATCACCCCGGTACCGGGTGGTGTCGGGCCGATGACCATCGCCTTTCTGATGAAAAACACCGTCACCGCAGCCCTTGCGCAACACCAGGCCCAACACAACCAATCGGAGGCCTTATGCCGTTCAATCTATTGAAATATGGGCTGAGTTCGGAGTACCCGGTGGAAGTGGATTTGCCGCCACCGAAGGAACTCAAGTCGAGCTATGACGTGGTGATCATCGGTGCCGGCGGCCATGGCCTGGCTACTGCTTACTACCTGGCCAAGTACCACGGCATCACCAATATCGCGGTGCTGGAAAAGTCCTACCTGGGTGGCGGCAATACCGCGCGCAACACCGCGGTGATCCGCTCCAACTACTTGACCAGCGAAGGCGTGCGCTTTTATGCCGAGTCGGTGCGGATGTTCCAGTCGCTGTCCAACGAATTCGATTTCAACATCATGTACTCCGAGCGCGGCCAACTGACCCTGGCCCACACCGATGCTACGGTGCGTTCGTTCCGGCAGCGAGCCGAGGTCAACAAACACTTTGGTGGCCGTACCGAGATGATCGACCGCCAACAGATACGCGAACTGGTGCCCAGCCTCAACCTAGATCCTGGCCACTTGCCGGTGATCGCCGGTCTCTGGCACATCGACGGCGCCACCGCGCGCCACGACGCCGTGGCCTGGGGCTACGCCAAACAGGCGGCCAAACGCGGTGTGGAAATCCATCAGCTCACCGAAGTTCAGGATCTGATTATCGAGAACGGCGCAATCACCGCGGTCAAGACCAACCGAGGCACCATCAAGTGCGGTTGCGCGGTGCAAGCGATTGCCGGGCACAGTTCGTTGCTGATGGCCAAGGCCGGGATCCGTTCGCCGATCCAGACTTTCCCGCTGCAAGCGATGGTCACCCAGCCGTTCAAACCGTTTCTCGATCCGCTGGTGAGTTCCTCCGCCCTGCACTGCTACGTACAACAGACCAGCCGTGGCGAGGTGGTTTTCGGCGGCGGCTCCGATCCCTATCCGCTGTTCAACACCCGCTCGACGCTGGACCTCAAGGAAAGCTTGCTCGCCCATGCGATTGAGATGTTCCCGTTCCTGGCCAACGCCAAGCTGATGCGCCAATGGGCGGGGATCACCGATATGACCCCGGATTACAGTCCGATCATGGGCCTGTCGCCGGTGAAGAATTACTACCTCGACGCCGGCTGGGGCACCTGGGGCTTCAAGGCCACGCCGATCTGCGGCAAGACCATGGCCGAGTTGGTCGCCAGCGGCGGCAAGGTGCCGGAGCTGATCAAACCCTTCGGCCTCGAACGTTTCTCGACCTTCCAGCAAGTCAACGAAATGGGCGCCACGGCGGCCAGTCACTGACGGAGAGCGGACTATGAAAATCATGAATTGCCCGCTCAACGGGCCGCGCAACATCAGCGAGTTCACTTATGGCGGCGAATTCAAGCCGATGCCTGATCCCGTCAGTTGCAGCGATGCCGAATGGGCCGATTACGTGTTCAACACCGACAACCTCGCCGGCGTGGTGCGCGAGTGGTGGATGCACGCGCCCTCCAGCTATTGGTTTCTCGCGGAGCGTCACACCGTCACCGACGAAATCCTGCGGACCTTCGACCCCAAAGAATTGTTCACCGCCCGCGTCGACTTTAGCGCCGCAAAGGAGATCGCAGGATGAATCGCCTACCCGCCCCCATGGGCTTGCTGATCGACCGTGATCAGCCGCTGGATTTCAGTTTCGACGGCCACCGCTACCAAGGCTTGCAAGGCGACAGCATCGCCAGCGCCCTATTGGCCAACGGGCGTTTCCTGATCTCCCGTTCGTTCAAATACCATCGCCCGCGTGGCCCGCTGACCATGGCAGGCCAGGACGCCAACAGCCTGGTGCAGTTGCCCGAAGAACCCAACGTGCTCGCCGATGCCCACGCCTTGTCCGCCGGATTGCAAGTGACCGCGCAGAACGTCAATGGCTCCCTGGACAATGACCGCGACGCCTATCTGGGTAAGTTCTCCAAATTCATGCCGGTGGGCTTCTACTACCGTTCGTTCTACAAACCCAAGGGCATGTGGAAAGTCTGGGAGCCGATCATCCGCAAGAAGGCCGGCCTCGGTGTGCTCGACCTTAAGTTCCAGCCTGAGTACTACGACAAGGCCTACCTGTTCACCGACGTGGCGGTGATCGGTGCCGGCCCTGCCGGCCTGCACGCGGCGCTGACGGCGGCGAACGCGGGAGCCAAGGTTTTGCTCATAGAGCAACAGCCGGTTCTCGGTGGTTCGCTGACCTATGCCCGCTTCGATATCGAAGGCGGCAGGGCTGAAACCCTGCGCCGCGAACTGCGCGCGGCGGTAGAGCAACACGCCAATATCCAGATTCTGACCGAAGCCACGTGCAACGCCTGGTTCACTGACAACTACCTGCCGGTGATTCAGGGCAAACGCATGTACAAGGTCCGCGCCCGCCAGTGCCTGGTGTGCAGCGGCTCCTTCGATCAGCCGGTGATCTTTCGCAACAACGACCTGCCGGGTGTGATGCTGACCAGCGCTGCGCAACGGTTGATGAAGCTGTACGCGGTCAAACCGGGTAAACGCGCCGTGGTGCTGACGGGCAACGATGACGGTTACCTCGCCGCGCTGGATCTGCATGACCAGGGCGTGGAGGTCGTCGCTGTGGTGGACCTGCGCCATGGTCCTTCGGACGAGTCCCTGCTGCGCGCACTGGTGCAACGCAAGATCTACCATCAGTTCAACAGCACCGTATATGAAGCCCTGCACGAGAAAGGCATGCGCCATATCAACGGCGTCGACGTGCGCAAGATCACCGCACAAGGCCAGGTCGCCGAGAGCGGGCAACATCTGGAGTGCGATTTACTGTGCATGTCCGCCGGTTACATGCCGGTCTATCAACTGCTGTGCCAGGCTGGCGGCAAACTGGCCTACGACGATCAGCGTGCCGAGTTCACTCTCAGCGGCCTGCCAAAGAAACTGAATGTCGCGGGTTCAGTCAACGGTCGTCACCAGCTGGATAACGTGATTGCCGATGGCGTAAATGCCGGAACCGAAGCGGCCCTCGCGCTGGGTCTGACAGTCGGCACGCAACGCGCGTCATTCAGCGGCGAGGCCCGGGTCAACTTCAATTGGCCGATCTTCCCGCACCCCAAAGGCAAGGACTTCGTCGACTTCGACGAGGATCTGCAAGTGGCCGACATCGTCAACGCCACCCGGATCGGCTACCGCGACGTACAACTGGTCAAGCGCTACTCCACCGTCGGCATGGGCCCGTCCCAGGGTCGTCACTCGGCGCTGCCGACCGCGCGATTGGTGGCCTGGGCCACCCAACGCAACATCAGTGAAACCGGCGTGACCACGGCGCGACCACCGTTTGTGGCTGAAAAGCTGGCGCATGTGGCGGGTCGCGCGTTCGACCCGTACCGACAAACGCCGATGCACGCTCGTCACCTGCAAGCCGGGGCGAAAATGATGCCTGCGGGCATCTGGCAACGCCCGGCCTACTATGGCAACACCAAGGATCGCGAGGCATGCATGCAGGCCGAAGCCCTGCACGTGCGCAACAAGGTCGGCATCATCGATGTTTCGACTTTGGGCGGCCTGGACGTGCGCGGTCCGGACGCCGCCGAACTGCTTAATCGGATGTACACCTTCGCCTTTCTCAAGCAGCCGATCGGCCGCTCCCGTTATGCGCTGATGACCAATGAGCACGGCGTGGTGATCGACGACGGTGTCTGCGCGCGGTTTGTCGAGAACCATTTCTACGTCACCGCCACCACCAGCGGTGTCGACCGGATCTATCAGCAAATGCTTAAGTGGAACGCGCAATGGCGTCTGGACGTGGACGTCGCCAACGTCACCGCGGCCATTTGCGCGGTCAACGTCGCGGGGCCGGACTCGCGCAAGGTGCTGGAACAGGTCTGCACCGACCTCGATCTCAGCGCCGAAGCCTTCCCTTATCTGGGCGTTCGTCAAGGCACCGTGGCCGGCATCAAGGCGCGGCTGTTGCGAGTCGGTTTTGTCGGCGAGCTGGGCTATGAAATCCACGTACCCGCGCGTCACGGGCTCAAGCTCTGGGACGCACTGATTGAGGCCGGTAAAGCACATGACATCCGCCCCTTCGGCGTCGAAACCCAGCGCCTGCTGCGGCTGGAAAAAGGCCATGTGATCATCAGTCAGGACACCGATGGAATGACTCACCCGGCGGAAATCGACATGGGCTGGGCGATCAACCGCACCAAGCCGTTTTTCGTCGGCCGCCGCTCGGTAGACATCCTCGAAGCCCAGCCACTGAAACGCAAACTGGTGGGTTTCAGCCTGCCCAAAGGCAGCCTGCAACCGTTGGAAGGCCATCTGGTGCTTAACGGCCCGGACATCAGCGGCAACGTCACCTCCTGCGAGTATTCCGCCTCCCTGGGCAAGATCATCGGCCTGGCTTACGCCGGCATCGACCAGAGCACACCTGGGCAACGGATTCCGATCCGCGTCGAAGGCGGCATCGTGGTCCAGGCCGAGGTGGTGCAGTTGCCCTTCTTCGATCCCGACAACCAACGCCAGGAGCTTTGAGTCATGACCAGTCTGAGAGAACAACACAGCCTCGCCCGACAAACCCTCGCACCGTTGCCGGGGTGCCGCCTGGCGGACCTGACCGACCTGCCGCGGGTCGGTTTCCGCGGAGCCCACAGTGCAGAGTATCTGCGCAGCCGCGGCTTCGTCCTGCCAGATGCGCCCAACCGTGCGGTGATTCAAGCCGATGGCAGTCAGGTGGCACGGCTGTCGCAGACCGAATACCTGCTGCTGGGCAGTCCCGAGGATCAGGGCCAACGAATGGCAGATGAAGAGGCCCGTTGGGAACTCGATCATCAAGCCAACTATCTGCTGCCTCGTCAGGACAGCCATGCCTGTTTTCAGCTGACAGGAGATCACCTGAGCGAAGTATTGGCCAAGCTCTGCGGGGTTGATCTGAGCCCGCAGGCGTTCGGCCCGGGGGCGGTGGCCCAGACGTCGGCGGCACGCATCAACGTGATCGTCATCAATTCCGACACCGTGCAGCAGGCGAGTTTACACATCCTTTGTGACCGGGCGTCGCAGGAGTATTTTCGGGGGGCGTTGGAGGATGCAATGCAGGAGTATTCAGGTCTGGTTACGACTGTGACAACACGCTGACTCTGCCTCCCCACTGGTCATGCATGCTGAGACGAAATTCCGTTCCAAGCATGCATGGGCAGATGCCGACAGTGATGACAATGCCGCTTGTACACGCGGCACCGGCGACTAACCACGCCCCAATAATTAAGCTTCGCAGCGTAGCGAATTCGCTTCTATGAACGCACGACCAATGAGCGCAGTACTGACGCTTCAAGCCAGGATTTCTATGTACGTTTTAATGTACAAAAAAGCGTGGCTGATGATGGTTTTCAGCAGAACTCGCTGGAACGAAAAAAGAGGCCGAAGCCTTTCTTTTCAACGCAGAACGTAAATGTCACGCACAAAAAAAACGCCACTCATTGAGTGGCGTTTTTTGTGAATCTTGGAGCGGGAAACGAGGCTCGCATCTAGTGTCCTACCCATTGAAATCTAAAGGTTTTTTAATACTCCCTCAGCAGGAATGGACTCATTTTTTGACTTGTTCGAAGGGCATGTCAAGAACGAGAAGAACATAAGTCCAAGTCGCGCTACCGAGTGCTTTCTACAGCCACGTGGAGAAGCAGCTATCAGGCCGTGGGTATCATTTTCCGCAGGATTGCCGCGATGGTCGGAGGTGCGTCGATCAGATGTGTTCTCTCGTTTATCGTGGCGATTCAGAAACGACGGCGCCCGGTCGAACACCACTCCAAATATCGAACGCCGCAAAAGCGGCCTCGCCGTCGATGGGCTCTTGATGACCATGGTATCGGAGCTCCCCGCACGTAACTTCAGCCAGCAAATTTTCGGCAGCCTGGATCTGGTCTTTCAACTTCATATGGTTACCCCCGATTCTGAATTAAGCGGCCAACTTTGAAGTGAATATTCGTCGTTCAGGCGCACACCAACGAACTGCTGAAAGGTGCGCACGATATCGGCATAGTCGATGTCTTGTGTAATGAAGACGATGCGCGTGCGCCGGTCAGCTGAAGGCCATGCCGGCAGTCGCTGCGGTGAATGAAATACGTGCTGCACACCGTGTACGACCAGCGGTTCTTCAGGACGCTCAACCAGTTGCACAAGACCTTTCACACGCAACAGGTTTTCGCCGCGCATGGACGCCATCAGGTCCAGCCAGTGGACAAGGGCAGCCTCCTCCACCGGTTCATCCAGCACGATGCAATGAGCCCTGATGCGCTCACCATGGCGGTTCACGTCATGATGAGGGTGACCATGATGGTGATGGCCATCACGGCGTTTCTCATTTGACAGCCAAGCGCCGACGTCGGCCGATTTGCGCAATGGGTCATACTCTTCGGCCCCCAGCACATCGCCGGGGCTGACATTGCCGTCGACCACATATCGTATAGGGGCGGTGGGATTGAGGGCACGTAAACGCGCACTCAGGGTCTCGATCACATCGACAGCCACCAGGTCGGTCTTGGTCAGCAGAAGACAATCAGCCACCGCCGCCTGTTTCACTGCTTCGGTATGACGATCAAGGGTGCCCGCGCCATTGACGGCATCCACCGTCGTCACAACGCAGTCAAGGCGATAGAGCCGAGTGATGTCAGCGTCGACCATCAGGGTGTGCAGCACTGGCGCTGGATCGGCCAGCCCGGTGGTTTCGATGACGACCCGCGTGAACGCGGCGATTTCCCCCCGCTCACGCCTGGCACTGAGCTCCAACAGCGTATCGACCAGGTCACCACGTACCGTGCAACACAGGCAACCGCTGTTGAGTACACGCAGATTTTCACTCACCTCTTCGACCAGCAGGTGATCGATCCCGATCTCTCCGAACTCATTGATGATGACCGCCGTGTTCCCCAACTCGGGAAGATGCAGCAGGTGATTCAGCACGGTGGTTTTCCCGCTACCGAGAAAACCGGTCAACAACGTCACAGGTAGGCGTGAATCGACAACGTCCTTCATGGCGTCTGCTCATACACGATACGGCCTTCGAACCAGGTCGCCAGAACGCGAGTCGCGGCCAGCTCGTCGACCGGGATGTTGAACAAATGACGGTCGAGCACGATCAAGTCAGCGGATTTGCCAACCTCGATTGAGCCGGTCTCGTCTGCGAGACCCATCGCTCGCGCCGGGTTGAGCGTGTAGGCGCGCAACACCGTGGCCAGATCAAGCGCCTGTTCGGGCCAAAGCGCCCCAGGAAACTGCCCGCTGGGATCGCGTCGGGTGACCATGCCCTGAATCCCGGTCCAGGGGCTCGGATCCGGTATCACCGGCCAGTCCGAGCCACCAGCGATCAGCGCACCCGACTCGTGAAGGTCGCGATTTGGCCAATAGTGCTCTGCCCTCTCCTGCGGCACGGTCGCACGAATCGCTTCAATGATGATGCCCGGAAACCAAAGCATGGGCGACAAATCTGCGGCCACGTTGAGCTCGGCGAAGCGCGGTATATCGTCAGGATGGATAAAACTCGCATGGGCAATCTGATGCATCAACCCGGGGCCGTTGAAGCTGCGCACGACCTCAATGGCGTCGAGTGCAGCACGTACAGCGCCATCCCCTGTGCAGTGGATTTTCACAGCGATACCCTGCCCCTCGCAGTCGGATAAAGCACGCGCCAACTGCGGCACACTCAGCAGGGTCGCGCCGCGAAAGCAGCAAGCGTGAAGGGCATCGGGTAGATAGGGTTCCAGCATTGCCGAGGTACGCGTGGTTGGCACACCGTCAAGGAAGATCTTGCCGGCATCGGGGCGGAAATGACGGCTGCGATAGCTATCACGTAGCGCGAACAAGGTTTCGCCCCATTCGCCAGGCGCGAGTGCCGCCTCTACGACGGGCAGCGAACCTACGACCCACGCCGTTAACTGCCCTGAATCGGCAAGCGCCTTGACCGCATCCATCACCGGACGCGACGTGAGTGCTTCCTGCAACCCTGTAATGCCGCAAGCATTGAGTCGACGCAAGGCATGCGCGCCGGCATCAATGTCAAGTTGCGGCGACGATGCGAGCGCCTTGCCCACGGCGGCCTCGACCAGCGATGAAGCCGCCTCCAGCAACAGGCCCGTCGGCTCGCCAGTGGCAGAATCGCGAACGATCTCACCGTTGAGCGGATTCGGCGTGGTGGCATGGATGCCGGCGAGACGCAAGGCAGCGGAACTGGCCCAGCGATTGTGGTGCGAGTCGTCCCTAAGCATTACCGGCCGGCCGCCAGCAGCCTCATCCAAGGCTTTGCGGGCCTCCAACGTCAACTCGCCGAGCAGGCCGCTGCCCCAGATACCGCCGACTACCCAGCCATCGGGCGGCTGCTTCATAGCGGCCTGACGAACCTGCTCGAGCACCTGTTGAAGCGAGAGGTTGGGAGGAAAACCCGTTTCATATAGCTCTGCGCGTCCGGCAAACAGGAAATGGTTATGCACGTCGATGATACCGGGCATGACCATCCGCCCCTGGAGATCGATGACTCGTGCACGGGACGACACTGCTGCACGAACAACGGCCTCGCTTCCCACCGCAATCAGGCGACCGTCACGTATTGCCAGCGCGTCGGCCCATGGGCAATCAGCGTTCATCGTGTAGATGGAGCCATTGAGAAAAATCAGATCCGCATCAGTATTTTGAAAAGTCGTCATAGGAGGTTGGCTCGCAGTTATCATCATTAGGAAAAAAGGCTCATGGGCCCCAGGACCAGATCGCTTTTTACACGTCAGGCAATCGAAAAGTCCGACGCGCAGAAGCAGCGCATCACAGCCACTTCAAAAGCTTTGAGAAATACGCAAAGCGAAGGCATAACCTTCGGGACGGTTACGCGCATCAAATTCCTTGTAGGCATGCAGCCAGACAGGTGGCAGCCCCGGTTTGAAGTAGCTCAACGCCGGCCCGATGGCCATGACGCGGGCGCGATGGCCGCCCTCCAGACCGGGGGCGTCGTCATCACTGAACTGGCGGTAGTAGTAACCACCGATACCGGCCGTCCAGGGGCCCACATGCTGCCCTACAGCGAACTCGTGCCGATACTCGACACCGTTTTTGTAATCGGTCGCCTGATTGCGAGTGTTGATGTCCGCTTGAAAGCTGGACGACACCTCGAAGCCGCTGTCGGTGATGTAAGTTGCATTGACGATTGGCGAAAACGCCCAGTGATTCAGGCCTGGCGAGACTAGGCGATTTTTGTCGTAGTCACCGGTGGGAGCCATGATCTGAAACTGCGCATTGATGAACAGATTCGGCGAAAGGTTCCATTGCAGGATCAAGGGCGACATCAGCAAATCTGCCATGCGAAAGGGATCGGCTTTCAGTTGCAGCGGTCCAGCCGGGGTCGGCACCTCAAGCGAAGCATCCATCTTGAAGAACGGCACCACGCCGCCAAAACCATAGTTGGCCCCCAGCACAGTGTTATCCGTCATACGTACGTATGCGAGACCGAGGGTCAACACGTCCAAAGAAAAATTGTTATCCAGCGAACGTCCGTGACGATCCTTCTGGGCGTTGGCCGAGTAATAAGCCGTGCGCAGGCCAAGGGTTCCGTTGGGTGTCGCAGGCGGCATCATCCCTGCGCCGAAATCATAAACACCGAACGCAGTGGTCGGTATTCCATTTTCAGTCGCCTCAGCCGTTGCGCAAAGGCCGAGCAGCCCCAGAGCAACCAGCGTATGCCTTCTAACGTTTGATTTATGGTTATGATTCATCGAATGCCCCTCTCACCCAATTGGTGTAGGGGTCATCCTAGGGAGCGGGGACGAGCGAGGGTTATCCAATATCGGCAAAGATTTCAGCGATGAAGCGTCTGCGAAGGCAGCTCCCCGAACATAGCCCGATAATCACCGGAAAACCGACTCAAGTGCCAGAACCCCCAACGTGCAGCGACCTTCTGTACAGAGACCGAAGACGTGCTCTCTCGCAGTTCACGGCGCACCGCATTAAGGCGCAGAGCCCGTAAATAAGCCACCGGGTTGATCCCCAGGGTTTCCTGGAAACAATACTGAAGCTTGCGTCGGCTGGTCCCTATACCGTTGCATAGATCGAGGATCGAGAACGGCTCATCAAGGTGGCTCAGGGCATACTCACGAGCCCGGTCGACCATCCGTTTTCGCGCCGTGGGGTTGAGCGGTGGCGTTTGATCCAGCGCAACAACGTCAAGTAGATGCAACATCACCGCATCGCGGATACCACGGCGAATCGACTCATATCCCAACAGGACATCCCCACTTTGGCCGCCCTCCTGTAGCTCATCGAATAATACTTTAAGCTCGCCACCCACTGTTGAGTCGCCGAGCCGGTAACAGGTGGGAAAATCAGTAATCCGAAAACGACTACCCTGACACCCCAGCACATACTCAAGAGCCTGCTCTTCTATAGCCACAATCAGCACATCCATGGTCTGCGGTATACGTATCTCAGGCAGGTTGTCACCGTGTGCCACCAGCACACTTGGCTCACGAATCAGATGCCCGGAACAATAGACATCACCGTGATTGCTCAGAGGCACGCTGAAGGTAATCGTGCCTTCCCTGGCCGCGCCTTTTTTGGTCATGGCCTGATTAGAGCGGTCGCGGACGAGTTGCATCCAATCAGAACGAAACTCGATCAGCTCTCCCTGGAAGCGACCGGGGCTCAACTGCTCATACCCTATCCGCCAACCACTCAGATTGTGAGCATGTTCATCTATGTCGCTGGTTTGGACTCGATGGAGATAGGATGCCTGTTCCGTCGGGAATCCAGAGATCGTTTGTACCAGGATATTATTATTGTTCATTGGAGAAACCTGTCCGTACTCAAGGCTTACAGGTTGAGGCTTACGCAAGTTCCATTCCGTGTCAGTGACCGCCTGGAAATTGTGCCGAAAATGGATAGCAACCAGCTGCATCGCAGTGTCAGCTTCGGCGCTTGCCGATAGCAATTGAATCTCTGGCCTTAACGGGCAAGCGCTGCTCACGAATGTAAAAATAATGCGATCGAAGCAGCGACTCACTCGACCCTTTCAGGTCGAGCGAGCGGCCAATGAGATCAATGCTGCCCGGACAGATAGCAATCCACGAGGTGACGATCTTCAGGGGACTTGAGGCCGGCAAACGGCATGTAAGTGCCGTTCACGTAGGCTTGGGGCTTGGTGATGAACTCTTCGAAGGTTTCAGAACTTCCAGGTAATCCCTTTGTTCTTCATCGCCATCGAGTAGTTGAATCCCTCTGCCAAGCGCCACGATGTGTCGGGTGCAGTCTCGGTATTAAGGTGGCTGGTTTACAACACGTCTGTGGACCACCGTCAGTCATGAAGGATTAATGTCGGATGCAAATGGACTTGGTTTCAGTGAACGCATCGAGCCAATCGACACCAAAGTCCCGCCCGGTTCCAGACTGTTTGAAACCACCGAAAGGCATGTTCGCGTCAATCAGCGTGTGGCTGTTGACCCATACCGTACCGGCCTCGATACGGGGTGTCAGGTCCATGGCTGCCGACAGACTGCCAGTCCATAAACTGGCCGTGAGCCCGTAGTCGCTATCGTTGGCCCTGGCCAGCGCCTCCTCGGCATCGGCAACCCGGGTCAGGGTTACCACGGGGCCAAATACTTCGTCGCGGGTTAGCGAGAGACTGTCGTCGGGGTTGATCAGCAGCGTTGGTGGAACGTAAAAACCTTCAGAGTCCGGCCCCCTTGCGCCACTGATCAACTCAGCATTGTGAGTGAGTGCCTCTGCCAGATAGAACTCGATTTTCAGTTGATGCGCTTTAGAGGCAACCGGATTGATTTGCGTGGTCGGGTCCATGCCCGGCCCTACCGAAAGCCCCTTGACCGCGAGCTCGAAATCACCTGCCAGTCGGTCGAACAAAGGAGCCTCTACGTAAATGCGTGAACTCGCAGCACACACCTGACCCTGATTCAGAAAGCTGCCCATCATCAAGCCTTCAACCACCTGCTGCGGGTCGGCGTCCTTGAGGACGATGGCCGGATTCTTGCCGCCCAACTCAAGGGTAATTCGGGTCAGTCGGTCGACGGCGCTGCGGGCAATGCCCTTACCCGTGGCGGTGGAACCGGTAAAACTGATTTTGCTGATCAGCGGGTGGGTGGTCAGGGTTCTGCCGCACACGCTGCCACTGCCTGTCACCACATTGAATACGCCCGCCGGGACACCGGCTTCGGTGGCCAGTTCGGCCATGCGCATCAACGTCAGCGGAGTGATCTCCGAGGGTTTGAGAACAATCGAGCAACCGGCCGCCAGCGCCGGCATCACCTTCCACATGCCAATCATCAGCGGGAAGTTCCAGGGAACAATCCCGGCGACCACACCGATGGGTTCCTTGCGCGTGTACGCGGTATATCGAGCCCCGGCGGGAACAGGGATCGACAGGTCCAGCGTGCGCCCCGATATCTTGGTGGCTAGCCCTGCGGCATAGCGCATCCAGTTCAACGTGCAGCCCACTTCAAAGGCCCGCGACACAGCAATCGATTTGCCTTGCTCCAGGGTTTCCAACTGAGCGAGCTCTTCAGCATGTTGTTCGAGCAAATCGGCATAGCGCAGCAAAATGCGCTCGCGCTCTGCGGGTAGACGCCGGGACCATACACCAGAGCGAAAGGCTTTATGGGCCGATATCACTGCACGCTGCACATCGAACTCATTGGCGTCGACGGTGAAGGCGATCTGAAGGCCGGTTGAAGGGTCGTAGACCGGCAAGGTGCTGGTGGACTGAGCGCTCACCCAACCGCCATCGATGTACAAACCGTGGCTTCTCTTCAAGAAAGAGTTGACCCTGTCCAGTGTCACGACCCTATTTTGATTCATGATCCTTGCCTCGCGCTGATGATTGAAAATAGCTGCACCGCCGCCACTCAACAGTGCTTTGAGTCAGAGCCTAAATCAGCCATTGCGTGTTTGATTTTTCGTCTGTGCCAGACCGGTTTCTATCCCTGCCAATCTGGATTCGGATGGCTGGACCCGCCACCTTTACAGCAGCCTTCTCCTTGAACTCAGTCCCGACTATTCTCACCTTTGATGATCACCAGCCGGGAAAGCTGATTTAGGCACAGAGCAAAAAGCTTCTGGCAAGAATCAAAAAGAAGTCACCCTCCAGCTGTAGCAAAGTGCATACGTGCCTGTCCTCGGCTCGTCTCAAGGAACTCAGAAATGTTCACGTCCGTAGCGCTGTTAAAAAGAAAACCGCTTGCTCAACTCGCGCTGGCCATCACCTTGGGCACGTTCGGCCTGCCTTGCTGGCTGCCAAATGCAGAAGCCCATGGGACCGCTGCCGAAATGGTGCCTCTGCAATCGACCCTTGAGGAGTTTGGCGCCACGGTCAAATGGGACAACTATGCCAACCTGTTCGTCATTGCCAAGGACGGCGCCTACGTAAAGGTCAAGCCTGACAGCAAGGTGGCAGTGCTCAACGGCAAGCGAATGGAGTTATCCGTACCTGTGGTGTTCAAAGGCAAGACTGCATTCATGTCCAAGGACTTCATCAACCAGGTATTCCAGTCCGGCCTGGACAAGACCTTTGTCGTCGAGACCCGCCCTAACCCGCTCAACCCCCTGAGCGCGGACGAAATCAAGGCGGCGGTGGATATCGTCAAGAATTCCGCCAACTACAAGCCCGGCTTTCGTTTCACCGAAGTTTCCGTCAATGAACCACCCAAGGATCAGGTCTGGAACTTTGTCTATACCGGTCAAAACGTCTCTCAGCCTCGCCAGGCCAATATCGTGGTGCTCGATGGCAAGCATGTAATCGAGGGCCTGGTCGATCTCGACAGCAAGACACTCAAGTCCTGGAAACCCGTCGAGGGCGCTCACGGCATGGTCTTGCTGGACGACTTCGCCACTGTGCAGTCGGCCATTGAATCGAGCCCGGAATACGCGCAAGCACTGGCCAAGCGCGGCATCACCGACGTCAAAAAAGTCGTGGCCACCCCATTGACCGTCGGTTACTTCGACGGCAAAGACGGCCTGGCACAGGACAAAAGACTGCTGAAAATCGTCAGCTACCTCAATACCGATGACGGCAACTACTGGGCGCACCCGATCGAGGGCCTGGTCGCGATTGTCGACCTGGAGCAAAAAAAACTGATCAAGATCGAAGACGAGGCGATCATACCGGTCCCGATGAAGCCAACACCCTATGACGGGCGTGGCCGCAAAGGCACACAGGTCAAGCCGCTGGAGATCATTGAGCCCGAGGGGAAAAACTACACCATTACCGGCAACAGTATTCATTGGCAGAACTGGGACTTTCACGTTCGCCTCGATTCGCGGGTCGGCCCGATCCTGTCCACGGTCACCTATGACGACAAGGGCAAGAAACGCAAAATCATGTACGAGGGCTCGCTGGGCGGCATGATCGTGCCTTACGGCGATCCCGACGTCGGCTGGTACTTCAAGGCCTACCTGGATTCGGGCGACTACGGCATGGGCACCTTGACCTCACCGATCGCGCGCGGCAAAGACGCCCCGGAAAACGCCGTGCTGCTGGACGCCACCATTGCCGACTATACCGGCGCACCGACCTCGATTCCGCGCGCCATGGCCGTGTTTGAGCGCTACGCCGGCCCGGAATACAAACACCAGGAGATGGGCCAGCCCAACCTCAGCACCGAGCGCCGCGAACTGGTGGTGCGCTGGATCAGCACCGTCGGCAACTATGACTACATCTTCGACTGGGTCTTCCAGCAGAACGGGACCATCGGCATCGATGCCGGCGCCACCGGTATCGAAGCGGTCAAGGGTGTGAAATCGAAAAACATGCATGAGGCTACCGCGAAAGAAGACACACGCTACGGCACCCTTCTGGACCACAACATCGTAGGCACCACCCACCAACACATCTACAACTTCCGTCTGGACATGGATGTGGACGGTGAGAACAACTCACTGGTTGAAGTGAACCCGGTGATTGCTCCGAACGACCGTGGCGGGCCGCGGACCAGTACGATGCAGACCGTGCAGCAAGTGGTCAGCACCGAACAGCAGGCCGCACAGAAATTCGACCCCTCGACCGTTCGCTTGATGACCAACTCCAGCAAGGAAAACAAAGTCGGCAACCCGGTTTCCTACCAGCTGATTCCTTATGCCGGCGGTACTCACCCGGTAGCCAAAGGCGCCAACTTCGGCAAAGACGAATGGCTCTATCACCGCCTGAGCTTCATGGACAAGCAGCTCTGGGTGACTCGTTACAATTCGGATGAAAAGTACCCGGAAGGCAAGTACCCTAATCGCTCGGACAAGGACGCAGGGTTGGGGCAGTTCACGAAGGACAACCAGTCCATCGAAAATACCGATGATGTTGCCTGGCTGACCACCGGCACCACTCACATCGCCCGGGCCGAAGAGTGGCCAATCATGCCGACTGAGTGGGTTCATGTGCTGTTGAAGCCCTGGAACTTCTTCGATGAAACACCCACGTTGCACTTGAACGCACCGAAATAAACAAAGCACTAAAAAGGAGGCTCCAGCGGAGCCTCCTTTTTTGTACGTATTTAAAGCCCATCCCCCGAATGCCACAACAATCGTTCAGCGACCATCACTGCATTCAAGCGTGTTGCTTGCGGTATTCCCCAGGAGAGATCCCGAAGCGGGATTTGAACGCCGTTGAGAAGTAGCTCGAGTCGGAAAAACCCCACGAATAACCCAGTGCCGACAGTTTCTGCTCCGTGCCCGATTGGCGCAGGGATTCAGCGCACAAATCCAGACGGCGATTCTTGATGTATCGCGCGACCACCAGCCCCTTCTTGGCAAACATCCGATAAAGGCCACGCATCGATACACCGACTTCCCGCGCCAGCAATTCAGGGCAGAGGTCTTCCGAACGGATATGATCGTCAATGTAGTCGAGGGTTTTGCGGAAGATTCGCTCATGCAAATCACTGCAGTCATCGGTATGGCTGATAGCCGGGCGCAGCAGGCTGACAACAGCCTCCAGGGTCGCTTCGCTTTCCTGCTGGCTCAGGTTTTTCTGGCGAGTGGCATCCAGTATCAGGTGGCGAGAAAGCACCGCGATAGGTGAAGTCGCTGCAATCCGATGACCGCACTTGACTTGATTGAAGCGCAGGGTCTGCTCAACCAACGGGTACGGCAGAATCAGCGACAACTGCCGCGAGTTCTCGCTGTAGGTGAAGTCGCTGGGGCGTGAAGCGTCAATCAGCGTGATATCACCGGCTGACAGTGAAACCCGATTGTCGCCCTGAGCCATACCGGCAGTGCCATCGAGCTGGAATACCGCAAAGTATTTCCCCCCTTCACCCGCGGCGACTTCCAGAGGTGTGCGGTACAGCCGAGCCTGGCAGGCATCGACAAAACTGAGCTTCAACGCGCCGCTTTGGTATTCCCGGATCTGGCCGGAAAACTCAGAACCCAAGGTTTGTGCATTGAAGGCGCCGCAGATCTGATTAATCTGATGGATCCACTGATCAAACCCATCACGGCGATGTGCAGTTGTAGAAATCATGTCAGGTCTCACGCAGGCTTATTTTTATTATCTACGCCAATCCACGATAAATCGGGACGCTTCGGATCTCCTGAACAGCGATTACTCCCTGAACGATGGCAGGCTATTTAAGCCCGCCAAAACGCCGATAGAAACTTTCACCGACGTCCGGCAGCGGGCCATCGGCCGTTTCCAGTGCACTGTTCAGCCACTCTTCGGCCTTGGTGTAGATCAACCGGTAAATATTGCGGCACAGCTGCCGTGCCGCACGCCCTTCCCAGTCCCCGGGCAATAGCTCATCGGGTAACTGCGGGTCGCGCAGCAGCAACTTTCGATATTCATGAATAAGCAGGATTCGCGCCAGGAAGCACTCCGAAGGCTGCAGATTCTCTTGCTCGCGAAGCGCTTGCCAGAGCGGGCGAAACAACTGAATGAACTCACTGTAGTGGGCTGCCAGCTCCTCAATGCTCCAACTCTCGCGCACCTGCATGCGCAGCGCCTTGGACGCCAACACATCCTGGGCGGTGGTTTCAAAAACGATGGTCTCTTCCTGAGCCCCCAAGTCGAGCAAGGTCGCGTTGACGTCAGCACGGTCGCTGCGTGGGCAAGCCAGTACCACCGGCGAAATTGCACCAAAACCTTGCCACTCCAGTTCTTCACGCACTTGTTTGCGCTTTTCCTGCGTCAACTGAGAGAGCATCACCAGGCACCAGGAACCGTCCCACGCCGGCACTGTGGAGCTGTACACACGCTTAAAGGCCTTGTCGAAGCGGCGCCGACCGGCGCCGGTGAGGCTGTAGTAGCTACGGCGACCGACTTTCTCGGCGGTCAGCCAGCCTTCCTTGGTCAGGCGAAAGATCGAGGTACGGATCAGCCGTTCGTTGATACCGATGGGCTCGAGCAACTGGATCAGACTGCCGAGCCAGACTGTCCCGCCGTGGGGTTCGATGGCATCGCCGTACAAGGTGATGATCAGGGAGCTGGCGCGGATCGGCGTCTGTTCCTGGAAGCGGGTGATCAGATAGTTTAACGGTGTCAGGGACGACATGGGCGTACCGAGCTGAAAAAAATGAAAAGGAATATACCGAAATCCTTGTGGGAGCGGGCTTGCTCGCTCCCACATTAGTTCAGCATTTACAGGGCGTTGGCTTTTGGCCGCAAACCGCTGTCGCTGATACGCGGGCGGTCCGGTTCCGGTTCGCTCAGGGGTTCGCAGATTTGCATCTGCTCAAGGCAACGCTTGGCCAGTTGCTGGTACTCGCGGGTGCCCGCCTGCTTCCACGCCACTTCTTCATCGCTGAGCCTGCGCTTGACGCTGGCCGGGGCCCCCATGACCAACGACTGCTCCGGGCATTCGAAGCCGGCTTTGACGAAGGCCGCCGCCGAGACGAATGAACGCGGGCCAATGCGCGCGTTGTCCATCACCACGGCATTCATGCCCACCAGCGCATCGGCGCCGATCCGGCAACCGTGCAGTACGGCGCTATGACCGATATGGCCGTTGCGCTCGACCACGGTGTCGCTGTCCGGGAAACCATGCATCACGCAGGTGTCCTGCAGATTGGCGCCCTCCTCCAGCACGATCCGGCCAAAGTCGCCGCGCAAACTGGCCAGCGGCCCGACGTAGCAATGCGGGCCGATGATCACGTCGCCGATCAGCACGGCGGACGGATGCACGTAAGCAGTGGGATCAACCACCGGGGTCAAGCCATCGAGGCTGTAGCAGGTCATGGGACGTTCCTCTTTGCGCAAAGCGATGCCGATATTGACTCATTTTGTATCACATCGCTTTTATCATCACAAAGATAAAAAACCGTATCACTTAATCCGGCGCTGTCGAGAACGCTCGGCGATGGCGTTTAATTCGCCTTACAAGTCAATAAAACCGGGAGTATATCGCTGAAAAACGACTCCCAAAAACCAGTCACTCAAAATACACCGCCGATCAATAAGACACATTAAATCAGTTTTACTATTGTATTTGCGTATCGCGTTATAGGTATACTCAGGTAAAACCGGCCCACCTGGCCGATCCAATAACGAGCCGGCACATCAGCCGAGCGTGCACCGTGAGGACATCCGCCATGCCTCTAACCCTTGCTGTCGAGTTCCTCGAGCCGGGCGTTCGCCTGATTACCCTGCAACGCCCGCAAGCACTGAACGCGCTGACCACCGAGTTGCTCGGTGAACTGGCGGATGAACTGGATGCTGCGCAAGCCGACCCCGACACCCGCGCAGTGGTCCTGACCGGCAGCCGCAAAGCCTTTGCGGCCGGTGCCGATATCAAGGAAATGGCCGAACGCAATCTGGTCGGCATCCTCGACGACCCGCGCCAGGCCTCATGGCAGACCCTCACCCGCTTCAACAAACCGCTGATCGCCGCCGTCAATGGCTTTGCCCTCGGCGGTGGCTGCGAGTTGGCGATGCACGCCGACATCATTGTTGCGGGTGAAGACGCCCGCTTCGGCCAGCCGGAAATCAACCTCGGGATCATGCCCGGTGCCGGTGGCACTCAACGTCTGCTGCGCGCCGTCGGCAAATCCATGGCCATGCAGATGGTCCTGACCGGCGAGCCGATTGACGCCCGCCAAGCCCAACGCGCTGGGCTAGTCAGTGAAGTGACGCAACCGGAATTCACCGTCGAACGCGCCCTGCAAATCGCCCGCAGCATTGCCGGCAAAGCACCGCTGGCCGTGCGTCTGGCCAAGGAAGCGCTGCTCAAGGCCATGGACACCGACCTGGCCAGCGGCCTGCGTTTCGAACGCCATGCCTTCACCGTGCTGGCCGGCACCCGTGACCGCGACGAAGGCATCCGGGCCTTTCAGGAAAAGCGCACGCCAACCTTTACCGGCGAATAGCTGCCGAAACGACAACGAATTCGAACGACCTCTTAGAGAGCGCCATGACCATGAACTTCGAACACATCCTGTTTTCCATCGAGGCCGGCGTCGCCCTGCTCAGCCTCAATCGTCCGGACCAACTCAACAGCTTCAACGCGCAGATGCACGGCGAAGTGAAGGAAGCGTTGAAACAGGTCCGACAGAATCCAGACGTGCGCGTCCTGCTGCTGACCGGTGAAGGCCGCGGCTTCTGCGCCGGGCAAGACCTTGGCGACCGCAATGTCGCGCCGGGCAGCGCCGTGCCGGACCTGGGTGAATCCATCGAGAAGTTCTACAACCCGTTGATCCGCCAATTGCGCGACCTGCCGCTGCCGGTGATTTGCGCGGTGAACGGCGTGGCCGCCGGGGCCGGCGCCAACATTCCGCTGGCCTGCGACCTGGTGTTGGCGGCGCGCTCGGCGAGTTTCATTCAAGCCTTCTGCAAGATCGGCCTGATCCCCGACTCCGGTGGCACCTGGACCTTGCCGCGCCTGGTTGGCATGGCCCGCGCCAAGGCGCTGGCCTTGCTCGGTAACCGCTTGAGTGCCGAGCAAGCCGAGCAATGGGGGCTGATCTACCGCTGCGTGGACGATGCGGAATTGCGCAATGAAGCGCTGACGCTGGCTCGTCATCTGGCCACGCAACCGACTTACGGTCTGGCGCTGATCAAGCGCAGCCTGAACGCCAGCCTGAGCAACACGTTCGACGAGCAGCTGGAGCTGGAAAAAGACCTGCAACGACTGGCCGGGCGCAGCGAGGATTACCGTGAAGGCGTCAGCGCCTTCATGGAAAAACGCAGCCCAAGCTTCAAGGGGCGCTAAACCATGACGGCACTGAACACCCACGCACGCATCGCGGTGATCGGCGCCGGAGCCATGGGCGCCGGCATTGCACAGGTCGCCGCACAGGCTGGCCATCCGGTACTGTTGCTCGACAATCGTCCCGGCGCTGCTGCACAGGCCATCGATGGTATTGACCGGCAGCTGGGCAAACGCGTCGAAAACGGCAAGCTCTCGGCCGAAGCACGCACTGCAACCATTGCCCGCCTGCAGGCGGTGGAAACCATCGAAGCGCTGGCCGATTGCGCGCTGATCATCGAAGCCATCGTCGAGAACCTTGAGGTCAAACGCGCCCTCTTCCGCCAGTTGGAAAGCATCTGCGGCGAGCGCTGCATGCTCGCCAGCAACACCTCGTCGCTGTCGATCACCAGCATCGCCGCGCAACTGAATCATCCGCAACGCTTGCTTGGCCTGCACTTCTTCAACCCGGCGCCGGTCATGGCGCTGGTGGAAATCGTCTCGGGCCTGGCCAGCGATCCGGCGCTGGCCGAGTGTCTGTATGATACCGCCAAAGCCTGGGGCAAAAAACCGGTGCACACCCGCTCTACGCCGGGCTTCATCGTCAACCGCGTGGCCCGGCCATTTTACGCCGAGAGCCTGCGCCTGCTTCAGGAAGGCGCCGCCGATTGCCCGACCCTCGATGCACTGATGCGCGATGCCGGTGGTTTTGCCATGGGCGCTTTCGAGCTGACCGATTTGATCGGGCATGACGTCAACTATGCGGTGACCTGTTCGGTGTTTGACGCCTATTACGGCGACACCCGATTCCTGCCGTCGTTGATTCAGAAAGAGCTGGTCGATGCCGGGCGGCTAGGACGCAAAAGTGGCCAGGGCTTTTATCGCTACGCCGACGGTGCCTCACGCGCTCAGCCCTCATCAATCAGCAGCGAACGCGCCGTTGAAACCTGCGTCGTGGAAGGCGATTTGGGCATTGCACAGAACCTAATCCCACGCTTGCGCGAGCATGGCGTCGAAATCATCCAGCGCGATGGCCAAGGCTTGCTGCGGGTCGGCGACGCGGTGCTGGCGTTGAGCGACGGGCGCATGGCCAGTCAACGGGCCAAGGAGGATGGCCTGCGCAATTTGATCCTGCTGGACCTGGCGTTCGATTACGGCAAGGTCAGTCGGATCGCGATCAGCTGCTCGGCGGGCATCGATCCATCCGCATTCGAACAAGGCGTGGCGCTGCTGCACCGGGCCGGCCTCAACGTCAGCCTGCTCAGTGACAGCCCGGCCCTCGCCGTGCTGCGCACCGTCGCCATGCTCGCCAACGAAGCCGCCGACGCCCTGCTGCAAGACGTGGCCTCGGCCGCCGACATCGATCTGGCGATGCGCGCCGGGGTCAATTATCCCCAAGGCCCGCTGGCCTGGGCCGATGCCATCGGGCTGTCGCAGATCCTTACCGTGCTGGAAAACCTGCAAGCCGGCTACGGCGAAGAACGTTATCGGCCGTCGCTGCTGTTGCGCCGTCGGGTCGCTGAAGGAAGGACTTTCCATGACAAACCATGAAGCAATGAATCTGGCCAGCACCTGTGCGCAAACGATGTTCAAGCGCGACGCCGCCAGCCAGGCCATGGGCATGCGCCTGCTTTCGGCGGCGCCCGGCTGTGCCCGCGTGGGCATGAACGTGCGCGCCGAGATGATTCAGGGCCACGGCACGTGCCACGGCGGCTACCTGTTTGCGCTAGCCGATTCGGCGTTTGCCTTCGCCTGCAACAGCTACAACGAGGCCACGGTGGCCATCGGTTGCAGCATCGACTACATCGCCCCGGCGCGCCTGGGCGACACCTTGACGGCCGATTGCACCGAGCAAAGCCGTTCCGGTCGCACCGGCAACTATGACGTACGCATTGAAAACCAACAGGGCCAACTGATCGCCCTGTTCCATGGCAAATCTTACAAAGTGCGCGGCGCTGTGCTGACGCAGGAGAACCCGAATGAATGACGCCTTGATCATCGACGCGGTGCGGACCCCGATCGGTCGCTACGCCGGAGCCTTGAGCAGCGTGCGCGCCGACGACCTCGGCGCGGTGCCGCTGCGCGAACTGCTGCGCCGTCACCCGCAGGTCGACTGGAATGCCGTCGATGACGTGATCTACGGCTGCGCCAACCAGGCCGGCGAAGACAACCGCAACGTCGCGCGCATGTCGGCGCTGCTGGCCGGGTTGCCGGTCAGCGTGCCCGGCACCACGCTCAACCGTTTGTGCGGTTCCGGGCTGGATGCGATCGGCACGGCGGCGCGGGCGATTCGCTGCGGCGAGGCCGGGCTGATGCTGGTGGGCGGCGTCGAATCGATGTCCCGCGCACCGCTGGTGATGGGCAAGGCCGAGCAGGCGTTTTCCCGCGACGCGCAGCTCTACGACACCACGATCGGCTGGCGCTTCGTCAATCCGCTGATGAAAAAAGCCTACGGCATTGACTCGATGCCGGAGACTGCCGAGAACGTCGCCGAGCAGTTCAACATCTCCCGCGCCGACCAGGACGCCTTTGCCCTGCACAGTCAGCAACGCGCCGGTGCGGCCCAGGCCAGTGGACGGTTTGCCAGGGAAATCGTCGCGGTGGAAATTCCCCAGCGCAAAGGCCCGGCCAAAGTCGTCGAACACGACGAGCACCCGCGCGGCGATACCACGCTGGAACAATTGCAGAAGCTCGGCACGCCGTTTCGCGAAGGCGGCAGCATCACCGCCGGCAATGCGTCCGGGGTCAATGACGGCGCTTGTGCACTGTTGCTGGCCAGCCCGGAAGTCGCCAAACGCCACGGCCTGAAAGCACGCGGCCGGGTCGTCGCCATGGCGACCGCAGGGGTTGAACCACGGATCATGGGCATCGGCCCGGTGCCAGCGACACGCAAGGTGCTGGAGCTGGCCAACCTGAGCCTGGCCGACATGGACGTGATCGAACTCAACGAAGCCTTTGCCGCACAAGGTCTGGCGGTATTGCGCGAGCTCGGCCTGAGCGACACCGATGCGCGGGTCAACCCGAACGGCGGCGCGATTGCCCTCGGGCATCCGCTGGGCATGAGCGGCGCACGCCTGGTGACCACCGCCCTGCATGAACTGGAAGAACGTCAGGGCCGCTACGCCTTGTGCACCATGTGCATCGGTGTCGGCCAGGGCATCGCGCTGATCATCGAGCGTCTTTGCGACTAAAGAACCGCGATTCCCGAGGAGCCGAGAGGTATCCTTGGGGCATGCACTCAAAGCCCTTGTGCAAAAGGGCTGAAACACAAAAATAATTCGAGTGAAGTTATGAACATGCCAATTGCCAACGCCGTGCTTGATCCCGTGCAGGACCCGCTGGAAACCGCCAGCATCGACGAACTCCGTCAGCACCAGCTGGAACGCCTGCGCTGGAGCCTGAATCACGCTTACAACAATGTGCCGCTGTACCGTCAACGCTTCGATGCGCTGGGCGTCCATCCCGATGACATCAAGTGCCTGGAGGACTTGGCGAAGTTTCCCTTCACCACCAAATCCGACCTGCGCGACAACTACCCTTACGGCATGTTTGCCGTGCCGATGCATGACGTGGTGCGCCTGCACGCATCCAGCGGCACCACCGGCAAACCGACCGTCGTCGGCTACACCCAGAACGACATCGACACCTGGGCCAACGTGGTCGCGCGTTCGATCCGCGCGGCGGGCGGGCGGCGCGGCGACAAAGTGCATATTTCCTATGGCTACGGTCTGTTCACCGGTGGACTCGGCGCGCACTACGGTGCTGAACGCCTGGGGTGCACGGTGATTCCGATGTCTGGCGGCCAGACTGAAAAACAAGTTCAGCTGATCCGGGATTTCCAGCCGGACATCATCATGGTCACGCCGTCGTACATGCTCAACATCGCCGATGAAATCGAGCGTCAGGGCATTGATCCGCACATGCTGGCCCTGCGTTTGGGCATCTTTGGCGCCGAGCCGTGGACCGCCGAACTGCGCAGCGCCATCGAGAACCGTTTGGGCATTACTGCGCTGGACATCTATGGCCTCTCGGAAATCATGGGACCGGGTGTCGCCATGGAATGCGCGGAAACCAAGGACGGGCCGACGATCTGGGAAGATCACTTCTATCCGGAAATCATTGACCCGGTCACCGGTGAAGTGCTGCCGGACGGGCAGATGGGTGAACTGGTGTTCACCTCTCTGAGTAAAGAAGCCTTGCCGATGATCCGCTATCGCACCCGTGACCTGACACGTTTGCTGCCGGGGACTGCCCGGCCGATGCGGCGGATCGACAAAATCACCGGGCGCAGCGATGACATGCTGATCATTCGCGGGGTCAATGTGTTTCCGACGCAGATTGAGGAGCAGGTGCTGAAAATCAAACAGCTTTCAGAGTGTTATGAGATTCATCTGTATCGCAATGGGAATTTGGACAGTGTGGATGTTCATGTGGAGTTGAAGGCTGAGCACCAGCACCTGAACGATGAACAGCAGAAGGCTGTTTGTGGGGAATTGAGCAAACACATCAAGACGTACATCGGGATCAGTTCGCGGATCGTCTTGCAGCCGTTCCATTCGATCAAACGCTCGGAAGGCAAGGCTTGCCACGTATTGGACAAACGCCCTAAAGCATGACTGCTGCACCCCTTACGGCCCCGCTTTTGCGGGGCTTTTTTTTGCCTGGACTTACCGATTTTCAAGCCGAACCCAATCCCTGTGGGAGCCAGCCTGCTGGCGATGGACGTCAACGATGACGTGCCCTGCCTGAATGATCGCGGTATCCGGGCGTTTTTCGCCAGCAGGCTGGCTCCCACAGGGAATGGGATACATCCGGTGGCGATTGGTCGGCTGTCAGGCCGCCATCGCTGGCAAGCCAGCTCCCACAGAGGAGCGAAACGGATACACACACCGATCTACCTCCTTCAAACACTGCCTTCCATCCAAAGCGACACAAAAAACAAATACGACACGTTATTTTATGTTTGATATTAAATTCTGTATCGCTTATAAAGTTCTCCATGCCCTCGATAAGATTCAAGGCGGGAGACCCCCCATGTACGCACAGCTCGTAGAAACCGGCGTAAAGCGCATCAAAGACCTCTCGGAGATGTCCGACCAGGAACGCGCCTTCCAGGAAAAAATCGATTCAGAAATCAAGATCGAAGCCAAAAACTGGATGCCTGATGCCTATCGCCAAACCCTGATCCGGCAGATCTCCCAGCACGCCCACTCGGAAATCGTCGGCATGCTGCCCGAAGGCAACTGGGTCACCCGCGCGCCGTCGCTCAAACGCAAACTGCAATTGATGGCCAAGATTCAGGATGAAGCCGGCCACGGCCTGTACCTCTACAGCGCCATGGAAACCCTCGGCGCCGACCGTGACGAAGAAATCGCCAAGCTGCACAGCGGCAAGGCCAAGTACTCGAGCATTTTCAATTACCCGACGCTGAACTGGGCCGACATGGGCGCGGTGGGCTGGCTGGTGGATGGTGCGGCGATCGTCAATCAGGTGGTGTTGCAGCGCACCTCCTACGGCCCCTACTCCCGGGCCATGGTGCGGATCTGCAAGGAAGAAAGTTTCCACCAGCGCCAGGGCTACGAAATTCTCCTGACCATGATGCGCCACGGTAATCAGGCGCAAAAAGACATGGTCCAGGATGCGATCAATCGCCTGTGGTGGCCGTCGCTGATGATGTTCGGCCCGAGCGATGAACACTCGCCGAACAGCGCCCAATCCATGGCCTGGAAAATCAAGCGTCAGAGCAACGACGAACTGCGCCAGCGCTTCATCGACCAGACCATCCCGCAACTGGAATTGCTGGGCTGCACCTGCCCCGACCCGGACCTGAAGTGGAACGCCGAGCGCGGCCACTACGACTTCGGCGAAATCCAGTGGAGCGAATTCTACGAAGTGCTCAAGGGCAACGGTCCGTGCAACCAGGAACGTGTGGCCACCCGCCGTAAAGCCATTGAAGACGGTGCCTGGGTCCGCGAAGCCGCGGTCGCCCACGCTCGCAAAAAACAGAACAAGAACGCCGCCTGATCGGCCACCTGATGTGGAGTCACTGCAATGTCTGAATGGACCCTTTTTGAAGTTTTCGTGCGCAGCAAGCACGGCCTCAACCACAAGCATGTCGGCAGCGTGCATGCCGCCGACACCACCATGGCCATCGAGAACGCGCGCGAGTTGTACACCCGCCGCAGTG
The DNA here is from genome assembly GCF_058802085.1 of Pseudomonas sp. GW822-FHT02G04. Taxonomy (NCBI): domain Bacteria; kingdom Pseudomonadati; phylum Pseudomonadota; class Gammaproteobacteria; order Pseudomonadales; family Pseudomonadaceae; genus Pseudomonas; species Pseudomonas sp. GW822-FHT02G04. The sequence goes on along the minus strand of NZ_JBXANU010000001.1, from coordinate 421,991 downwards.
AAGGCGTGAGCCTGTGGGTGGTGCCTTCGGCGCTGATCACTGCTTCGTCGCCCGATGAAAAAGACCCGCTGTTCGACCCGGCGGACGACAAGGTCTATCGCCACGCCAGCTTCTACGAGCTGCCGGCCGAAGTCGGGCACATGTGAGGTCGACCATGAACACTAAGACTGATCTGATCGAATACCTGCTGCGCCTCGGCGACAGCGCCCTGATCCAGGGCCAGCGCCTGTGCCAATGGTGCGGCAAGGCCCCGGCGCTGGAAGAAGAACTGGCGCTGATGAACGTCGGCCTCGACCTCGTCGGCCAGGCACGCAACTGGCTGGACTACGCCGCCGAATTGCTGGACGACGGTCGCGACGCCGATCACCTGGCGTTCCGCCGCGATGAGCGCGCCTATCGCAACCTGCTGCTGGTGGAACAACCCAACGGCGATTACGCGGTGACCCTCCTCAAGCAATTCCTCTACGACGCCTGGCACCTGCAAGTGCTCAGCGGGCTGAGCCAGTCCAGCGACGAGCGAATCGCCGGGATCGCCGCCAAAGCAGTGAAGGAAGTCACCTATCACCTGCGCCGCTCCGGCGAGTGGGTCGAGCGTCTGGGTGACGGCACCGAGGAAAGCCACAAACGCATGCTCGCGGCCATCCCCGAGGTCTGGCGTTTCACCGTCGAACTGACCAGCGCAGATGACAGCGAACAGCGTCTGTGCGAAGCCGGCATCACCCCGGACACCGCGCAAGTCGCTGCGGCGTGGCAAGCCAAGGTCAGCGAGATTTTCGCCAGCGCCACCCTGCCCGTGCCTGCCGCGCCGAGCTATTTCTACCTGAATGCGCGCAAGGGTCTGCACACCGAACACCTCGGCATCCTGTTGGCGGAAATGCAATTCCTGCCACGAGCATACCCCGATGCAACCTGGTGAGCTGATCGCCAGCGACCTCGGCGCCCGGCCGGCCCAACCGACCGACCTGGCCGCCGCGTGGGCGACCCTGGCGCAGGTTATGGACCCGGAAGTGCCGGTGGTCAGCGTGGTCGATCTCGGCATCGTGCGCGATCTCGACTGGCAAGCCGGCCACTTGCACGTGGTGGTCACGCCGACCTACTCCGGCTGCCCCGCCACCGAGGTGATTGAAAGCGACATCCGCGATGCGCTGGAGCTTGCCGGCTTCAGGGCACCGCAACTGGAACGCAAATTGACCCCGGCGTGGACCACCGACTGGATCACCGACATCGGCCGCGAACGCCTGCGCGCTTATGGCATCGCACCGCCGGACGGCAGCACCAGCAAACGCAGCCTGCTCGGCGAAAGCCCGGTGATCGTCTGCCCGCAATGCGGCAGCGCGCACACCGAAGTGCTCAGCGAGTTCGGTTCCACCGCGTGCAAGGCGCTGTACCGCTGCGTCGATTGCCGCGAGCCGTTCGACTATTTCAAGTGCATCTGAGCGGCGATCGGCCGTCCCAGCTGGAGAACAATAATGAGCAAATTTCACAGCCTGACCATCAAGGACGTGCGCGCCGAAACCCGTGACGCGGTGTCCATCGCCTTCGATGTTCCGCAGCACCTGCAAGACAGTTTTCACTTCACCCAGGGCCAGCACCTGGTGATGCGCACGCAGATGGACGGCGAAGAAGTGCGCCGCTCGTATTCGATCTGCACCGGGGTCAATGACGGTGAACTGCGCATCGCCATCAAGCGCGTGGCCGGCGGACGTTTTTCCGCGTTTGCCAACGAACAGCTGAAGGCCGGTCACAGCCTGGAAGTGATGCCGCCCGCCGGGCACTTCCATGTCGAACTCGATCCGACTCGCCATGGCAACTACCTGGCCGTTGCGGCGGGCAGCGGCATCACGCCGATCCTGTCGATCATCAAGACCACCCTGCAAACCGAACCGCACAGCCGCGTCACGCTGCTTTACGGCAACCGTTCAAGTTCCGGCGCGCTGTTCCGTGAACAGCTCGAAGATTTGAAAAACCGCTACTTGCAGCGTCTGAACCTGATCTTCGTGTTCAGTCGCGAGCAGCAGGATGTCGACCTGTACAACGGCCGGATCAACGCCGAGAAATGCGAGCAACTGTTCTCCCGCTGGCTCGATGTCAAAGCCCTTGATGCGGCATTCATCTGTGGCCCGCAGGAGATGACCGAAACCGTGCGCGACAGCCTCAAGGCCAAGGGCATGGCACCGGAGCGCATCCATTTCGAACTGTTTGCCGCCGCTGGCAGCCAGCAAAAACGCGAGGCTCGTGAGGCTGCACGGCAAGTTGATGCGGCGGTCAGCCAGATCACCGTCATCAGCGACGGCCGCGCGCTGGCCTTCGACCTGCCGCGCAACAGCCAGAGCATCCTCGACGCAGGCAACGCCCAGGGCGCCGAACTGCCCTACTCGTGCAAGGCCGGCGTGTGCTCGACGTGCAAATGCAAAGTCATCGAAGGCGAAGTGGAAATGGACAGCAACCACGCCCTGGAAGACTACGAAGTGGCTGCCGGTTACGTGCTGTCGTGCCAGGCGTATCCGGTCAGCGACAAAGTCATCCTGGATTTCGACCAACTCTGAAGATCACCACAACCCTTGTAGGAGCCGGCTTGCCGGCGATGAGGTCCGTTAAATCACCGCGAACGTCAGACTGTCATCGCTGGCAAGCCAGCTCCTACAGGTTTCGTGTACTGCCTGCCGGAATCCGGTTTCTGTAGGCATTACGCCGAAACACCACGTTTCACCCCACAACAAAAACAACAGAGAGCGTGCCATGACACCCACTGACGTAGAACTCATCCGCCAGCACCCCGATTTCATCCAGCTGGTTCGTCGCAAACAAAACCTGTACTGGTCGCTGTCGCTGATCATGCTGGTGATCTATTTCGGCTTCGTGTTGCTGGTGGCGTTCTCCCCCGCCACCCTCGGCCAGTCCTTGAGCGGCGGCGTGACCTCGGTGGGCATGCTGGTCGGGGTGGTGATTGTGGTGTTGGCCTTCGCGCTGACCGGTTTCTACGTCTATCGCGCCAACAACGTGATTGATCCGCTCAACGAAAAACTGAAACAGGAGTGCGCCCGATGAGCCGTCTCCTGGCGTTGTTCCTGTTGCCGCTGGCAGCGGTCACCGACTTCGCGGTCGCCGCCGACGGCGCGTCCCGCCCATTGAACTGGAACGCCATCGGCATGTTCCTGGTGTTCGTACTGTTCACCCTCGGCGTCACGCGTTGGGCCGCATTGCGCACCCGTTCCGCCAGCGATTTCTACACCGCCGGCGGCGGCATGACCGGCTTCCAGAACGGCCTGGCGATTGCCGGCGACATGATCTCGGCGGCGTCCTTCCTCGGCATCTCGGCGATGATGTTTCTCAATGGCTACGACGGCTTGCTCTACGCCCTGGGCGTGTTGGCGGGCTGGCCGATCATCCTGTTCCTGATCGCTGAGCGCCTGCGCAACCTCGGCAAATATACGTTCGCCGACGTGGTCTCTTATCGCCTGGAACAAACCCCGGTGCGCCTGACCTCGGCCTTCGGCACCCTGACTGTCGCGTTGATGTACCTGGTGGCGCAGATGGTCGGTGCCGGCAAATTGATCGAGTTGCTGTTCGGCATCGACTACCTCTACGCGGTGATGCTGGTCGGTGTGTTGATGGTGTTCTACGTGACCTTCGGCGGCATGCTCGCCACCACGTGGGTGCAGATCATCAAAGCGGTGATGCTGCTGTTCGGCACCACGTTCATGGCATTCATGGTGCTCAAGCATTTCGGTTTCAGCACCGAAGCGATGTTCGCCGGCGCCACTGCCGTGCACGCCAAGGGCAGCGCGATCATGGCGCCCGGTGGTTTGCTGTCGAACCCGATCGATGCGATCTCGCTGGGGCTGGGCATGATGTTCGGCACCGCCGGCCTGCCGCATATCCTGATGCGTTTCTTCACCGTCAGCGATGCCAAGGAAGCGCGTAAAAGCGTGTTCTACGCCACCGGTTTTATCGGCTACTTCTACTTGCTGCTGATCATCGTCGGCTTCGGCGCCATCGTGATGGTCGGCACTGATCCTGCGTTCCGCGATGCCAGCGGCGCGATCATCGGCGGCGGCAACATGATCGCCGTGCACCTGGCGCAAGCCGTGGGCGGCAACCTGTTCCTCGGCTTCATCTCGGCAGTCGCGTTCGCCACCATTCTGGCGGTGGTTGCAGGCCTGGCGTTGTCCGGCGCCTCGGCGGTGTCCCACGATTTGTATGCCTGCGTGATGCGCAAGGGCCAGGCCACCGAGCAACAGGAAATCCGCGTGTCGCGCATTGCCACGCTGTGCATCGGCGTGCTGGCGATCATCCTCGGCCTGCTGTTCGAATCGCAGAACATTGCGTTCCTTTCCGGCTTGGTGCTGGCCATCGCCGCGTCGGTGAATTTCCCGGTGCTGTTCCTTTCGATGTACTGGAAAGGCCTGACCACTCGCGGCGCGGTCACCGGCAGCCTGACGGGGTTGGTCTCGGCGATTGTCCTGCTGGTGCTGAGCCCGGCGGTGTGGGTCAACGTGCTGCATCACGACAAGGCGCTGTTCCCGTACTCCAACCCGGCGCTGTTTTCCATGAGCCTCGCGTTTTTCAGTGCCTGGCTGTTTTCGGTCACCGACACCTCGCCGCGAGCGGCCCTTGAGCGCGGCCGCTACCTGGCGCAGTTCATCCGTTCGATGACCGGCATCGGTGCCTCCGGCGCCAGCAAGCACTAATCACGACCGACTGATGGCAGGGAATAAAAACAATGAAGCCCGCACGTTCTGCACCTTACGAATCACTGTTTTCGCTGGCCGCCGCATTGAGCCTGCCCATGGTCGCCCCCAGCGCCATGGCCGACTTTATCGATGACAGCAAGGCCCGCATTGAAATGCGCAACCACTACATCAATCGCGATTTCCGCCAGGACAACGCGCCACAATCCAAGGCTGAAGAATGGGCGCAGGGTTTCACCGCGCGCATCGAGTCCGGGTTCACCGACGGTACTTTAGGCTTCGGTCTCGATGCGCTGGGGGAGCTGGGATTGAAACTCGACTCCAGCCCGGATCGCCGTGGCACCGGGCTGCTGCCCTTCGGTCCGAAAAGCCATGAGCCAGCGGACGAGTTCAGCGAGTTGGGGCTGACCGGCAAGCTGCGGGTGTCGAAAAGCGTGTTGAAGCTCGGCACCCTGCAACCCCTGCTGCCGGTGGCGACTTACAACGACACTCGCCTGCTCGGTTCGACCTTTGAGGGCGGCTTGCTGACCAGCCAGGAAATCAGTGGCCTGACACTGAATACCGGGCGCCTGACCAAGGCCAACCTGCGGGATTCCTCCAGCAACGATGACATCGGTTACGCCGCCGCCAGCAGTGATCACTTCGACTTTGCGGGTGGCAGCTACGCGTTCAGTCCGCAACTGAACCTGAGCTACTACTACGGCAAGCTCGATCAGATTTATCGCCAGCAATTTGTCGGGTTGGTGCATACCCAGCCGCTGGGCAACGGTTTCAACCTGCGCAGCGACTTGCGCTATTTCGACAGCCGGGGCGACGGCGCCGAACGCGCCGGGCGCATCGACAACCGCAACTTCAACAGCATGTTCACCGTGTCCCACGGTGCCCACAAGGTCAGTGCCACCTACCAGCAATTGTCCGGCGACAGTGCCTTTCCGTTTCTCAACGGCGGCGATCCGTACGTGGTCAACCTGGTGACCTTCAATACCTACACCCGCGCCGACGAGGACTCCTGGCAGTTGCGTTACGACTACGACTTCGCGGCGCAAGGCATTCCCGGCCTGACCTTCATGACCCGCTACACCGACGGTCGCCACGTCAAGGCCGGCACCGTCGACAACGGCCGTGAGCGCGAACGCGACACCGACATCAGTTACGTCATCCAGAGCGGCGTGTTCAAGGACGTCAGCCTGCGCTGGCGCAACGTGACCTTCCGCTCCGGCAATGGCCTGAACACCGCCCTCGATGAAAACCGGCTGATCGTCGGTTACACCGTGGCGCTTTGGTAATCCCTGAAGGGCGCGGTTACCGCCGCGCCAACACCTTTCACAACCTGGAGGAATCGTGATGTCTCACGCCCCTACCCTGCAAAGTTTCATCGCCGGTCGCTGGATCGGCCAACACGGTGCCCAGGTGCTGCGCAGCGCCATCGACGGCCACGAGATTGCACGCACCCACGAGGAACGCCCGGACTTCGCCGAAGCCGTCGAGCACGGTCGTCGCCAAGGCATCAGCGGCTTGATGGCGCTGGACTTCCAGCAACGGGCGCAACGTCTCAAGGCACTGGCCTTGTACCTGAGCGAACGCAAGGAACAGCTCTACGCGATCTCCCACCACAGCGGCGCCACCCGCGCCGACAGCTGGATCGATATCGAGGGCGGCAACAGCACGCTGTTCACCTACGCCAGCCTCGGTTCCCGGGAACTGCCGTCGGGCAACATCGTCCACGAAGGCCCGGCGATGCAGCTGAGCAAGCTCGGCACCTTCGCCGGCACGCACATTCTGGTGCCGCGCGGTGGTCTGGCGGTGCACATCAATGCGTTCAACTTCCCGATCTGGGGCATGCTGGAAAAATTCGCCCCGAGCTTTCTCGCCGGCATGCCGTGCATCGTCAAACCGGCCAGCGCCACCAGCTACCTGACCGAAGCCGTGGTGCGCCTGATGGACGAATCCGGCTTGCTGCCGGCGGGCAGCCTGCAACTGATCATCGGCAGCACCGGTGACTTGCTCGACCGTCTGCAAGGCCAGGACGTGGTGACGTTCACCGGTTCCGCCGACACCGCCGCCAAGCTGCGGGTCAATCCGAATCTGATTCGTAACTCGGTGCCGTTCAACGCCGAAGCCGACTCATTGAACTGCGCGATCCTCGCCCCGGACGTGACCCCGGACGACGAAGAGTTCGAGTTGTTCATCAAGGAAGTCGCGCGCGAGATGACCACCAAGGCCGGGCAGAAATGCACCGCCATCCGCCGCGCGATTGTCCCGGCCAAACACATCGATGCGGTCGCCACTCGCTTGCGCGATCGACTGAAAAAAGTTGTGGTCGGTGACCCGTCGGTGGAAGGCGTGCGCATGGGTCCGTTGGCCTCCCACGATCAGCAAACAGACGTCGCCGAGCGCCTGGAAAGCCTGTTGCAGAGCAGCGATCTGTTGTTCGGCGCCCGCGACGGTTTCGAACCACGCGGCGAAAACGTCAGCCAGGGTGCGTTCTTTGCGCCGACCCTGTTGCAGGCCCGCGACCCTCACGCCGAAGGCGGCGCTCACGACATCGAAGCGTTTGGTCCGGTCAGCACCTTGATGGCCTACGACGATCTGGATGAAGCATTGGTTCTGGCCGCTCGCGGCAAGGGCAGCCTGGTGGCCAGTCTGATCACCAAGGACCCACAAATCGCCGCCAAGGCCATCCCGGTCGCCGCGGCCTGGCACGGACGCTTGCTGGTGCTGGACCGCGAATCCGCCGCCGAATCCACCGGCCACGGCTCGCCCCTGCCACAACTCAAGCACGGCGGCCCGGGTCGTGCCGGTGGCGGTGAAGAACTCGGCGGCTTGCGCGCGGTGAAACACTACCTGCAACGCGCCGCGGTGCAAAGCTCGCCGACCATGCTCGCCGCCGTCACCGGCGAATACGTGCGTGGCGCCAAGGTCATCGAAACCGAAGTGCACCCGTTCCGCCGCTTCTTCCAGGATTTGCAGATCGGTGAATCGCTACTGACCCACCGCCGCACCGTGACCGAGACCGATCTGGTGAACTTCGGTTGCCTGTCCGGCGACCACTTCTACATGCACTTCGACGACATCGCCGCCAAGGAATCGCAATTCGGCAAACGCATCGCTCACGGCTACTTCGTGCTCTCGGCCGCAGCCGGCCTGTTCGTGTCCCCGGCACCCGGCCCGGTCCTGGCCAACTACGGCCTCGACACCCTGCGCTTCATCAACCCGGTGGGCATCGGCGACACCATCCAGGCACGCCTGACCTGCAAACGCAAAATCGACCAGGGCAAAAAGAGCCCGCAAGGCATTCCGCAAGGCGTGGTGGCGTGGGATGTGGAAGTGACCAATCAATTGGGAGAACTAGTGGCCAGCTATGACATTTTGACTTTGGTGGTGAAACGCGAGGAGTAATCCGACCAAAGCCTTGAATGGCCAAGCCCGCTTTCGCAGCCCCACACACGTTGTGGGGATGCATCTAACTCGAGCAGGCACCTAGCGACGCGCCGTCATTTACGAGTGATTCGTGCACCGCGAATGACAGTCAATAACTGAAATCATGCCCCAACTCTTTCTGCATCCATTCCAGGAATCGTCTGACCCTGGGAAAGTTTGAGTGGGCCCTTGGGAAAACCAAATGGTGTGCAGTAATTGAAGCGCTCAGCTCCGGTGCTACCTCTACCAAAGCACCGCGCGCGAGATAATCCTGCGCCAGCAATGTGCTTTCCAAAGCAAAGCCAAGCCCGTGGCTGGCGGCCTCTAATGTCATGTAAGACCGGTCGAAGCTCAGCGAATAGGGTTTTTCTGGACGTGACAAGCCATGTTGTGCAAACAGCTGTGGCCACTTGATCAGCGTGGCCTCCGAAAGGATCAGATTGCTGTCCAGCAGATCCGCGACCATTCGGATCGGGTGCTTTTCCAACAGTTTCGGGGACGCCATCACCGCAATTTTTTCATCACGTATCGTTCGCACCTCGAAGCTCGGCCAATTGGGCATCCCATGGCGGATGTCGACATCGATCTTGTCTCGACTGAAGTGCAGCGATTCGTAGGAACACGAGAGGTTGAGCTGAATATCGGGATGGCTCTGGCGAAACTGCTCCAGACGCGGCATCAGCCATAACAGGCCAAAACTGGGCGAGGAGTGCAATCGCAGACAATCAAGGCTGACATCACTGGCGGCGCGCTCGGTCGCCACGGCGAGACTGTGCAGGATGCCGGAAACCTCAGTGAGGTATTGCTCGCCGATCGGGGTCAGCGTCACGCCTCTGGCCGTTCTGAAAAATAACTGTCGACCGATCATCGCCTCCAGTTTGGCCAACTGGTGGCTGACCGCCGAGGGTGTCAGGTCGAGCAGCTCAGCCGCGCGCGCTACATTGCCAAAGCGGGCGGTCTGTTCAAAGGCCTGAATGGCTTTCAGGGGTGGCAGTATCGCAGGTGCATCGCCGGGTGAACGCATGATTATTGTTATTCCGCTGCAAGTGGCATAGGCCGGGCGCTCACCTATTCAACCATCCGATCATTTCATTGGCGAGTGCTGAATTTTTTTCAGCATCCAGTGAAGTTCACGTTATTGCTCAAGGCGGGGCTGCGGAACAAGCTGAGCCATCGATTCGTTTCGGGTCGACCCAATAACAACAATCAGAGGTACCCTCCATGCTTCTTCAAGGCAAAGTCGCGATCATCACCGGTGCAGCCTCCGCACGTGGCATTGGCCGCGCTACAGCGACCACCTTCGCACAACAAGGCGCCCGCGTCGTGATCCTCGATCTGGATGAATCCGCCGCACGTGATGCCGCTGCTTCCCTGGGCGAAGGTCATCTCGGTCTCGCGGCCAACGTCGCTGACGAATCGCAGGTTCAACAGGCAGTCGCCAAAATCATCGAGCATTTCGGCCGCATCGACATTCTCGTCAACAACGCCGGCATCACCCAACCACTCAAGACCCTGGACATCCGCCCTGCCGATTACGACAAGGTGCTGGACGTCAGTCTGCGCGGCACCCTGCTCATGTCGCAGGCAGTGATTCCAACCATGCGTAAACAGTCCTCCGGCAGCATCGTGTGCATGTCGTCCGTTTCTGCTCAGCGTGGCGGCGGCATTTTCGGTGGCCCTCATTACAGTGCCGCCAAAGCGGGCGTGCTGGGTCTGGCCAAAGCCATGGCGCGCGAATTGGGGCCGGACAAGGTACGCGTCAACTCCATTGCACCTGGTTTGATTCACACCGACATCACCGGCGGTCTCATGCAGGACGAACGCCGCCACGCGATCATCGACGGCATCCCACTGGGTCGTCTGGGTGAGGCCCAGGATGTCGCCAACGCCGCCCTGTTCCTGGCCAGCGACCTGTCCTCCTACCTGACCGGCATCACGCTGGATGTGAACGGCGGAATGCTGATTCACTGATGACACCTGGCGGGCCTCGCGGCCCGTGCGGTTCTGGATCGACGATGCAGCCGGGCCTCATGGCCTGGCGGTCAATAAAAACAAGAGATCAGACCATCATGACAACCTTGTCGCTCGAAGCGGTTTCGACCGTGCGCTCCAACGCCTACCGTAAAACCGCGTGGCGGTTGATGCCTTTTCTGATGCTGTGCTACCTGTGCGCCTATCTTGATCGGGTCAATGTCGGCTTTGCCAAGCTGCAAATGATGAACGATCTGGCACTCAGCGAAACGGTCTACGGACTGGGTGCGGGCATGTTCTTCATCGGTTACTTCCTGTGCGAAGTCCCCAGCAACATCATTCTCCATAAGGTCGGTGCACGCGTGTGGATCGCGCGCATCATGATCACCTGGGGCATCGTCTCCGCGCTGTTCGCCTTCGTCGAGACGGCCTGGCAATTTTATGCGCTGCGCTTTCTGCTCGGCATTGCCGAAGCGGGCCTGGCGCCGGGGCTGCTGCTGTATCTGACCTACTGGTTTCCGTCGTACCGGCGTGCCCGCATGACCGTGCTTTGGTTTATCGCCATTCCGCTGTCGGGAATGGTCGGCGGCCCGCTCTCCGGCTGGATCATGACTCACTTCGCTGGCATGCACGGCTGGGCCGGCTGGCAATGGATGTTCGTGCTGGAGGCGGTGCCCACGGTCGTTGTCGGGTTGCTGGTGCTGAGCTATCTCAAGGACGGCGTGCATCAGGCCAGTTGGCTCGATGATGACGAGAAAGCACTGATCAGCCGCGAACTGGCCGAGGACGACCAGCAGAAAGTCACCCATGCCTCGGTGGGCGAGTTCATCCGCGATCGTCGTCTGTGGTTGCTGGCCGGCATCTACTTCTGCGTGGTGATGGGACAGTACGCAATCACCTTCTGGCTGCCTACCCTGGTGCGTAACGCAGGGGTTTCCGATCCGCTGCACATCGGCTTCCTGACCAGCCTGCCCTACCTCTGTGCGATTGTGGCCATGCTGTATGCCGGACGCAGCGGTGACAAACATCGTGAGCGCCGCTGGCATCTCATTGTACCGATGATCGCGGGTGCTATCGGGCTGAGCCTGGCAGCTCTGATGGGGGGGAATATAACGCTCTCTATTCTCAGCCTTTGCCTGGCCGCTTCCGGAATTCTGTCGGCGACATCGCTGTTCTGGATGCTACCCACCACGCTGCTGGGTGGTGTGTCCGCCGCCGCAGGCATCGCGGCGGTCAACAGCTTCGCCAACCTCGCCGGCTTCTGCTCCCCCTACCTGATCGGCTGGATCACCACACAGACCGGTTCCAGCGCCATCGGCATGTACCTGATCACCGGCGTACTGCTGTTCGGTGCCACGCTGGTGCTGCGCATCCCCGCCGCCTTGGTCAATCGTTGATTTATTGGAGTTTTCACTATGACTGCTCATCCTGCATTCGCGACATCCACGACTCTGGCGCAACGTGCCCACAACATCCGCCGCCACGCATTGCGCATGGGGCAGGTTCAGGGACAAGGCTACGTCGGCCAGGCCCTCGGCGCCGCCGACCTGCTGGCCGTATCCTACTTCCACGCATTGAACTATCGACCCGAAGACCCGGAATGGGAAGCCCGCGATCGCTTTTACCTGTCCATCGGTCACTACGCGATTGCACTGTATGCGGCCCTGATCGAAGCCGACATCATCCCGCTCGATGAACTGGAAACCTACGGCGCGGACGACAGCCGCCTGCCGATGTCGGGCATGGCCACCTACACCCCCGGCATGGAGATCACCGGCGGTTCGCTCGGTCAGGGCCTGGGCATCGCGGTCGGTGCCTGCCTGGGCCTCAAACGCAAAGGCTCAACTGCCTTCGTCTACAACCTGCTGTCGGACGGCGAGCTGAATGAAGGCTCGACCTGGGAAGCGGTGATGTCGGCGTCGCACTGGAAGCTCGACAACCTGATCGCCATCGTCGACGTCAACAACCAGCAAGCTGACGGTTACTCGAGTGAAATCCTCTCGTTCGAGCCGATCGTCGATCGGTGGCAGGCGTTTGGCTGGTTCACCCAGCGCGTCGATGGCAATGACCTGAATGCACTGGTCGCCGCCTTCGACGCTGCACGCAACCACCCTGGCACCCAGCCACGCGTGATCATCTGCGATACCAAAATGGGCAAAGGTGTGCCCTTCCTCGAAACCCGGGAGAAAACGCATTTCATCCGCGTGGAAGAACACGAATGGGATCTGGCACTGAGCAACCTTGAAGAAGGAAAAAAACAATGAGCAACGCAACCAACACTCCGACTTCTACTGGCGAGCCGGCCAAAAAACGCCTGACCACCTCGGCGATGATCGCGTCGATTGCCTGTGAAGGCCAAGCCACGAAATCCGCGCCTTTTGGAAATGCGTTAGCCGCGCTGGCGGATCAGCGTCCGGATATCGTCGGACTGTCCGCCGACTTGTCCAAGTACACCGACCTGCACATTTTCGCCAAGGCGCATCCGGATCGTTTCTATCAGATGGGGATGGCCGAGCAACTGCTGATGAGTGCGGCCGCCGGCATGGCCCGGGAAGGTTTCGTACCCTTTGCCACGACCTACGCCGTGTTCGCCTCCCGCCGCGCCTACGACTTCATCTGCATGGCGATTGCCGAGGAAAATCTCAACGTCAAAATCGTCTGTGGATTGCCAGGCCTCACGACCGGCTATGGCCCAAGCCACCAGGCCACAGATGACCTGGCGATCTTCCGCGCCATGCCCAACCTGATGATCGTCGACCCGTGCGATGCGCTTGAAATCGAACAGGCCGTGCCCGCCATCGCAGCGCACCAAGGCCCGGTTTACATGCGCTTGCTGCGCGGTAATGTGCCGCTGGTACTGGACGAGTACGGCTACAAATTCGAGATCGGCAAAGCCAAGACCCTGCGTACCGGCAACGATGTTCTGATCATCTCCACCGGTTTGATGACCATGCGTGCACTGGAGGCTGCAAAAGAGCTGCAAGCGGACGGGGTTGATGTTGCCGTGCTGCACGTGCCGACGATCAAACCGCTGGATGAACAAACCATTCTGGCTGAAACCCGCAAACCAGGTCGCCTGGTGGTCACCGCAGAAAACAGCTCCATTATTGGTGGACTGGGCGAGGCAGTCGCCGGCGTGTTGCTGCGCAATGGCGTGACGCCGACCTTCAGGCAGATTGCATTACCCGATGCATTCCTGGATGCGGGTGCGTTACCCACGTTGCATGACCGGTATGGAATTTCGACCAAGGCAGTGTGTGCCCAAATCAAAGGCTGGCTGTAGGGAGATCATAATGGAAGCGTCGACACAGGCGCTTTCACTCCTTTCAACGGCGCCGAATGTTATCACTTCGGTGTGCAAAGACTATGGGGCTAGCCCCCCCCCATTCTCCGAGAGGTGAGGTGATTGCTCTAGCTCTAAGAATAATGCAAACCCGGTTGGGCGTTTCAGCGGAGTCGTCAAACAAGGGACCGCTAACAAAACAGCGGGGATAAGCGAAACATTATCAACGGTTTCGTTCAGACTCTGCTTGATCGAGTCAATGACAAAACCAACGACGATTACACAATAGCCATAAGATAAAAAACAAATAACAAACAATCACGCCTAGGTAAACCAAAAACCTTGTTCAGAGCGAACGGCTTCTTCCCCACCTTCGGCAGGCGAGTGACGGACGTTATTCATGCTGATCTCGACTGAGCACTGCCAAATTAGACAATGTTAACGAGCGGTATTAAAAGAAGAAACCGACCACCAATTGCGAATATAGGTTTTTTTCGTTTGAGCCTAGTTGCGAGCCTCCCTCATCACTGCTGAACTTAGGTTTATAGAGGCCTAACAAGGGTGAAATCATTATATGTGGCGTCACCATCCACTGTGCGTAGACATCAAGTTCTCGACCACTCAGATCGGCCTGCCCATCGGTATTCAGCGACTTCAAATTATAGTAAATGACACCAAGGGTCAGCGATTCCGACGGACGCATAGTTAACTGCAGGGTGTGCACCTGAGCATTCGAATTGAACGGCCCCGCATAATTGCCTGCGACTTCACCCTGAAACCAACTGCCATACTCGGTGAATGCATTGAACAGTGGGTCCCAATGTCCCGAATAACGGGCGTAGCGATAACTTAACGAGGGGGTATAGAGCAGCGAACTGAACGTGTAACCGCCCTTGATATACCAGGCATTCTCGTTACCACCCTGCTTACGGTCCTCGGCGGCGTACTCAAAGGCAAAGTGCGCATCGTCCAACCCGGCACTACCCGCTCCATTGAGACTGTAGACATTCATGCCTTTGCGATCGGTCAACGTGGTCGAACCGGTCATATCGAACATGCGTTCTGCCAGGCGACTATCGACATCACTGTTATGCAGCACGGTCAGTTCCAAGGTACCAGGCTTTGCCGTGTAGGCCAGCGTTGCCGCCTTGAACTCGGACTTGGCTTGCGCGTAGAGGTCGGACTTGAACGATGCCAGCGTTCCATGCCAGCCATTGGTGCCGCCCAGCTTGATGACGGCAACGTCCTCGAAGGAACGGCGGGCACCCAGGTAATACGCCCCTCCCGTATTGTATCCCCTGCCATAAGTGGAATTACCCAGATTGGGCCCATTGGCGGTCACCAGAAATCCGCTGCCCAGCATGAAGTGTTGCCGGCCAAACGAGACATCGATTCCGTTATCGCCGAGTACCGAAAATATTCCCCCGGACCGCCACCCCAGGAAAGCATCCTCAAGTTTGGTGGTACCCTCGGAACCATCAGATCCGCCAGACGGGTCACCATCTCCCCTAGTCGCCGAGGATACATAGGACAGGCCACCGTATATTTGGCCGGCATCAGCCAGGACATAATCAAAGGTAAAGCCCGGTTTAAAGTAACCTTCTTGCCAGAAATAAGATTTTGCTTCGCCGCCGTGAATGTAGCTTTTCTGACTGTGCATTGCCCCCATCATCGCTTCCAGACTAAAAGAAACATGGGCGTCTGACGAACTGTATAACGGTATTGCCGCCTGCACTTGACATGCAGCCAGAGCAGCTCCTAACAAGGCATATTTGGGTGATCGACTTTTCATTAAAACACCTAATTATTAATAGACACCTATAACAAAACATTTCGACTGTGATGTTTATTAGGCACATACCGTGCCAAACTTAAACATCCTCACCAGCAGAACTAAAAAATCAAAAACAGTAAAAGTTTCAGCATTTCAACACATTATCTGCGCGCTACAGCCTGAGCGCTAAAGCTAAAAATTCATGAAGAATTCTGTTGCACTTCGATCGTGCGACAGGGGCCTTCATGCCCAATTACGGTACACTTCCCAATACTCTTAACATCAGGGGCTAGCACTGGAGTCTTCTGCAATTACTTTGTGCCGAGTCGATAAACAGCCGTCACTGGTCACGTTGTCGGCTGCTGCGCTATAATACATTCAGTTGCAACCTCTGTTTGACGGCCGGCATTTCGCAGCGATTGGTATCACCCTTCAAGATAGAGATCACGATGACTAAAAGATCTGTCAAACCCGCTTATGGCGAGGGTCGCCAAGCGTTGATAAATGCCGCTATTTCGTTGGTAGCAAAAAATGGTCTTTCCAGTCTGACCTACCGAGGTCTTGCCGCCGCAGCGGGCATCACTAGCGGCTCGCTGCAACACCACTTCAAATCCATCGATGAAGTCATCGAAGCCTCGTTGACCTACTGCATTGAACGATCCCAGGCAAGTTCCGCAGATATACGCGACCTCGACGACTTTATTGACGTTATCCAAAATCTACTCAGTGAGGAATTTGATCATCAGAACTTCCAGGTTCAAATCTTCGCCGCCGCTCGTATCAGGGAGAACCTCTCGCTTCTGGTCGCCAAGCACCAGGCCGCCTATGGGGAGATTATTCGCTCGCTGCTGGAAGTGATGCGGATCGAGCACGATGACCATCTGATCGATTTCATTTCCGCCGCGGTCGATGGCATCGTTTTTCAAGCCGTTATGCTGGGAGCGGATCAGGTGCCGACCACCAAGGACCAATTCCAGACGCTTAAGCGGATCATCTCCGCTTATGCGCGTATTCCTTAGCGGCCAATCTCTGCTTGCACGTTTCTCGCTTCAACGTTCACCGTTGGTTTCATCCGTGGCGTGCTTAGGCAGCGCGAAAGTGAATGCACAGAAGCACAGCATGACCAACGCCTGGGCGAGCAGATTGGCTTGAAAACCGCTATTCGGCCTGCCCGCATCAAGTGCGGGCAGGAACAGGCTGACGCACAGGGCGATGCCGATCACCGCCGAAATCGCCTGTACCGAAGCGAGCAAACCGGAGCAGGCGCCGATCTCTTCGGCATTCGCGGCGCTGATCACTACGCTGATGATGGACGAAATGATCAGCCCACCGCCCAAGCCGCTGAAGAACAGCACATAGACCAGCGTACTCAGCGCTCCTGGGTCATTGTCCAGCCACAGCCACAAGCCGAGCGCGGTGACCACCTGAATGATCGCGCCCAACTGCAGAATACTGCGCCCCATGTGCTTGAGCAGGCCCCCGCCGGATAACGCCGCACCGACAAAAGTCCCCGCCGTCAGCGGCAAGGCGGCCATGCCCGCAGATACCGCGCTATAACCGTTGCCAAATTGCAGGAACAAGGTAAACACTAGCTGCAAGCCGATGAACATCGAGAAAAACAGCGCCAGGCACACCATACCGGCGCTGACTTTCCGGTTGGCCAGCAGTGACGCCGGTATCAACGGGCGCAGTGTCTTTGCCGAGCGCAGCCGTTGCTGGCGGTAAAACAGCATGAAGGCTACCGCGCAAACGACCAGCGACAGGGTTTTCCACAATGGCCACGCCGCCTGTTGCTCCTCGACCAACGGGAACACCAGGGCAGCACAGGCGACGGCCACACACACGGCGCCCAGCGTATCGACGTCGCGAGGGGCATACAGCCTGGGCGTTTGCGGCACGCAGCAGTAGGCGACCATGAGCATCACAAGGGCAATTGGCACATTGATACCTATCGCGGCGCGCCAGCCCAGTCCGAACACGTCAGCGTTGATCAACAGCCCGCCGAGCACCGGCCCAGCTACTGCCGAGGCGCCCAATATCGGCGCGAAAATGGCCAGCGCCTTGAGTAGCTCGTCCCGATTGAACACATGCTTGAGCAGCGCAAAACCTTGCGGCAGCAACAACGCGCCGCAGATGCCCTGGAGCAGCCGGCCGACGATCAGCATCTCGATGTTGACCGCTGCCGCGCAAACCAAGGATGTCAGAGCAAAGGACCACAACGCGATAAGCAGCATCCGGCGCCGGCCGAACACGTCACCCAGGCAGCCACCGACAATCAGTGTCGCGCCCATCCCCAGTGAATAGATGCCGATGACCCACTGCAATTGGCTCGCGGTCGCGTCGAACGCACGCTCCAGGGCCGGGCCGGCCACATTCAGGATTGAAGCATCCAGCACATCCATGATTTCGCCAGCAAGCATGACCATGAACACCAGCCAACGGTATTTGTAGCGGGGCTGCACCTGCGCCCATTGCGTTGCACTTGCCATGCCCCTCTCCCCTTTGCGAGTGAAACCTTGTGATCGCGCCTCAGACCACCATGAGGCACAGCGATAGCCCGATGAACGAAGGCTCTAGCGCCGACACACGACTCGCACCGCAACTACGTTGCTGGCCCCGATCACTCCAGGCATGGATGCTGAGCCCCACGCCCAGCAACAGCATAAGGCCTCCCAGCAGCCCTTCAGGCGTCGGCGATGGCTGCGTTGACGCAGGCTGGGCGTCGTGATGGACTTGGCCTTCATGCGCTGTGTTGTGATGAGCGTGCGCGCTCATGGTCATGGGCGATGCGGAATCGGCGAGCCCGTCATGCATCGTGAGGATCATCAGCCCCATGAGAGCCGCGCTTATCAACCGGTACGTGCGCAACGACCATTGCGAGCCTTGGCTTTTCGCGCATTCCCAGACAGACGCCATCACCACCAAGGCAGTGACATACAAGGGAGGAAGCACATGGGTAAAGCAGACGTCGATCATCCCCAGCGCCATCACCAGCGAGCATACGACGCTGGCGGCGGTCACGCGCCGGCTGACGTGCGCGCACAGAGTGGCGAGCACCATGGTGACGATCATCGCGATACACACCCCCATGCTCATCGCCCGGCGTCCAGAGTGCGATACGTGGACTTGTGGAAGATCAGCGGTTCCAGGTCTGTGCAGCCGTGGTGGCTTTCAATCTGCAGCAGAACGATGTCGTGATCGCCGGCCGGATACGCTGCCTGCACACTGCATTCCAGCGACAGCACTGAGTCGACCAGAAAGATGGCCCCGTTTGCACTGGTGCACGTGTCAATCTCGTTCCAGCGCTGGGCTTTATCCTTGCCACCCAATTGCCGGCAAGCGGTTTCCTGGGCGGCAGACAATATCGAGACACCGATGGCGGTAGCGTGCTTGAGCAATGGCCAAGTGCTCGAGGTCTTCTGCACCGCGAACGATACCAACGGCGGTGCCAGGGAAATACCGACGGTAAAACTGGCAACCAACAATACATGACGCTCCCCGCCTATATCGGCCGCCAAAGCAGCCAACCCGGTCGGGTAATAGGAAAAGGCTTTACGCAATGCAAGTGAGTCCAACTCGGCAATTGGAGTATTCATAACTAACCCCTGCAATTATATATTTATCAATGTGCGGGCTCGGCGCAGCCGTACCGGCGAGCATGGAAACTCCGAGCCCGGCATCATCAGATTGAAAGTATGTTGTTGTACCTGTTGTAACGGCGCAGATTACTCGTTGTGGCTGCACCCGCCCGCATCAACCTTGCAGCTGCCGCCAGCCGTCGGCGGTACGTCCAGCGTCGGGTTGCGCTCGAAGAAACCCGACGGCGCGAGCGTCACACTGGCGTAGTCGACGGGCATGATCGGCCAGTCTTCGGAACGCGGAAAGTGCGTCAAGCCGAAGGTGTGCCATACCACGATATCTTCATCGTCGATCGACTCGTTCTTCGCCGCATACTTCGCCAGGCCATCATCGCCAGAACTTTGATTGACCATATAACCCGCTGGCCAGTTTTCGTCGCGACGATACTTAGTGACCCACAAGCTCTTGGTCGCAAACTTGGCGCGTTTACTGATCATTGCATCAGGGTGCGCCAACAACAGCGGGCTTGCCTGCGAATGGATCACGTAAGCCGGCGCCTGGCCATTGCGGTTGGTGGCGCTGCCGCTGGAAATTTTCCAGATACGCCCCTTGTCCGGTGCGGTCAGGCGTTGCGCCTGACCTTCGGTCTTGAGGCGGGTGACCACCTGTTTGAACGCGCCACCCCAGATGGGCTGGGACTGGTCATCGATAATGTTAAGAGCCTCGCATTCATCGACATGGTTGAGCGTGCCATCCACCTCGGTGTCCAGGCGCAGGCAGAAAAGGTGCTGGTGCGCTGTGCCGCCCAGATCCGGGGCAATTTTGCAGGAAGGATGCTCATCCTGCTCCCGTGAGCCAGCGGTCACGACCAGGCCGTTGGCCTTGACTTCCAGTTCGACTTTGCCGTCCAGATAGAAATGCCAATAGAAGCCGTAGTCATAGTTGCCGGCCGTGAGGAAGCAGGACACGACCAGGCGGCGCTGACGACGCACTTCGGAATTCTGCGGGTCGAAAGGATCGGTGTGTTTCCACAACACCCCATAGTCCTCTTCATGGATGCAGATACCGTTTGGAACTACAACCGGATTGCCATAGTCATCTGCAAAGGTAATGTCCTTGTAGACGATTTCACCCAGGCAATCGCAACCCAACTTCAGCGAGTTGGCGAACCGCCCGAACTGATATTCACCGGCATCGAAGTAGTTGATCCAGTTCTTGGTGGCGCTGGTATCGCCATAGTTGACCACCATCTCGGCCATCGAAGCGCGATACAGAATAGGGCGTTTCTTGCCTTTGTCTGTGAACGACACTTGGTGGATAGTGAGGCCTTCACGAGCGTTGTAGCCGATGCGAAAATTCCAGTTCTGCCAGGACAGCTCATTACCCTCGACGGTGAAGCTGACCCCTTCCGGCTGGGTGATAAAAATCGGCTTGAGCCCGGAACGCGGTGGCCCCAGCACCTCAGGCGAATGAATGTCGCCAGACTCGGCAGGGATAGGGTGGATCCCCGTGTCGATGATCCGCAGGACTCGCTTGTTAGTGGCGTCGATATCGACCCGAATACCCTCGATCGGGTGTCCCCAGCAACCGGCCAGGGTGCCGAACTCCGGCCCGCTGGCCAGATAGGGGGTCAAGCGGATGACGCGGATTCCGACCTCGTTTTCGTAACCGAAACGGCCTCCTGATAGAGGCATGCAGCGTACACGCTCCATATCCGTGACGCCGCGGGCGTCCATGGCCTTATGAAATTCCGGTTCGCCCATCACTATTTCGATCGCCCCCATCATCTCCTCGAACAGGAAAGGTGCCGTGCCCTCTGCGACGGCGTCGATAGAGCGGAGCTCGACGAGCACATTCTTGCGCACATCAACGCTGACGTGATCGATGGTATGACGTTCGAGATCGTAGATGACGGCAGAGATCTCCCGAGTGAAATCATCGCCGGGCTGGTACGACAACACCTCCCCTTTGTGCGGCTCGCGCAGCATCACATAGCCCAGACGGCTGGACTCGCCAACCAGTCCTTCATCTTGCAGGATATCTCGAAAACGCAGGATTTCTTCGGCAGTGATAGCGTCAAGCGGGTGACTGACTGGGTGGGTTACTGACTGATTCATGGCAACACCTATCGAATGGTTCTGATATTTTCACGCAGCGTTTTGCCGACGTACTCGGTACGAATTGCACCAGCGCCCCGCAAGGCAGGAACCAGGCGCTGCAACACGCTATCCAGGTAAGCTTTCGTCAGGATGTTGGAGGAGATGATCATGAAACCATCGCCACCGACCGCATCCATTTGCTCGATCATTTGCTCGGCGATCTGCTCCGGAGTACCCATGAAGCCCCCACCACCGGCGCCCATGCGAATTTCCATGACGCTCTCGCGCAAGGTCTTGCCCTCGCGACTCATCTGCAGCATGTCTTCGAACAGACCCGTATGCCCCGAAGGCGGAAGGTCGGTGGGCAGGGGTTCATCCAGAGGAAACTGACTTAGATCGAGGTTGAAAGTCGCCGAGCACCACGCCAGTGCGTAGTCCACCTGTGCCTCGCTGAATACCGGCGGCTGAGCAGGGTCGAAATCGTCGGGCAAGATGATCAGAAAGGCCGCATAGATGATCTTGATGGCGTTTGGGGCACGGCCGAATTTAGTCGCCCGCGCGCGGATATCATCGCGATAGGCACGCATTCCTTCGATACCGCCTTCTGTCGGCGCGAAGATCACCTCCGCATGTTTGGCAGCAAAGTCCCTGCCGCGAGGCGAGGAACCTGCCTGAACGATCAGCGGATGACCTTGCGGGGACGGCAACACATTCAGCGGCCCGCGAACCTTGTAGTACTCACCCTTGTGATTGACTTCGCGTACCTTGGTGGGGTCCACATAGGTGTTTGCCGCGAGATCCTTGACCAGTGCATCCGGCTCCCAAGCAGCCCAGAGCTTCTTGGTCAGGGTCAGATACTCATCTGCCATGTCGTAGCGCACAGAGTGCAGCGGCAAGTCTTCCATGCCGAAGTTCTGGGCCGCCGTTGTCTCGGTAGACGTGACAACATTCCAACCGATACGACCACTCGACAGGCTGTCAACCGTGGACAGTTGGCGGGCCAGGATGAACGGTGGGTAAAACGTGGTCGACGCCGTAGCTATCAGGCCAATGCGGTCGGTGTGGCTGGCTAGCACTGGCAGCAACGCCATCGGGTCGTGCTTGGGAGAATAGATATTGAAGCGCAGGTCAGCGTCCATTTTGCCGCCCACGGCACTGGATACAGTCGAGGTATCCTCAAAGAACAGGAAGTCGAACTTCGCCTGTTCGAGCTGCTGTGCCAAATCGATGAAAAAGCGTCCTGTCCACCAGTCTTCACCATTGAGCCTGTCATCATCAGCCTGCCAAGCAGGAGGTCCAAAAGAGGCGAAGAAACCAAGATTGAATTTTTGGTGTGCCATCGAGTATTCACTCAAATTAGTCTTTTGAATTTCATGCCCTCACTGCGGCTGGTTAGCACGCCGCAGTGAGGAGTAGTCACAACTTCAGACGACGGCCGGATTCCATTCGAGAATCTTGTGGCTCTTGACGATACCGGCGGTCACAAACGGATCGTTCTTGACGAACTCCTCGGCGGCTTCCTGGGTGGTAAACACACCCATTGAGCCATCTTCCATCAGGTTCGCGAATGCGCCAAAGCTCAACAACGTGCCTTGCGCGTGATATTTACCGAAGTGCTCGACGTGCTGCGGGAATACTTCCTGAGCCTTGCCCATGGCGCTCAGGTCCGGGGTGTAGAACAGCACAAAGCGGGAATTAGCCACGTTAACTTCCTTCTTTTGGGTGAGATGTGTTGATGTTTTTGTACATAAGCAGATTAAAACATTTCAAATGCAATGTTTTTAATGCATTCCCCATGCCAAGCTCAGGTATGCATTTTGAATCAAAGGGTTAGGTTGGATGCCCAGTGTGCGAAGCGTCCATAGGCGCTTGTCTTGCACCAGTGTCGTGCCGGCGGCGCACCGCGGGTGCACATGAGCGGATGATTCAGATAGCCGCTATTGCGGCACTAGGGTTGCGCGGAACGTGTGCGATCAATGAGCAGATCCAGTAATCAAACTCATGCTCTAGCTCCGCCTCCATCTAGGCGAGGAATCGGCGGACGCCGTGGACACTGGAATGTTTTTTTGGGTAGACCAGGTGATAAGCCGCAACGAGTGCACGCCGACTCCGAGTCGTAATCGAACAGGAAAATTGCCCGCTGCTGGAGAATGCGAGGCTCATGGCGTGAGGGCGGTCATTGAACTGAAGAATATGGTGGGATACTGACGTGGCCGTTTTCTACACCACGCTCTCATCTTGCTCGCCGTCCGACATGGCCTCGTAGAGAAGGCAGCGCTGTCAGCGCAGCCGTTGCAACCGCCCAGGACCGAGGTTGCTCGTTATTCTGACGCAAGCGCCCTTCCCCGCAATCATCGGAGCCACAGCGTCGGCTTCAAAGCGCAGATTTTAACGGGTGATAGCGCCCTTCAGAAAAAACTGCATGACCTGCGTCACCATACCCACCCGGGCAACCCGCCCACGCCGTTCTGCGTCGACAAATCCGTAAATGATCGAGGCAAACATCTCTGTCAGCATCTGGGCACTGATGTCGATGCGAAACACCCCTTCGTGCTGACCACGCAGAAAAAAATCGTCTAGAGCGTCCGAATAAGGCTGCCAGCGACTGCCGCCTGCGCGTTCATCCAGCGAGTCAGGCTTCCACTGGAAGGCCAGGAAAGCCAGAAGTTCACGGTGGGTCAAATGATTTTCGATCAGGCGCTGGAGGGCCTCAAGCGGCGGTGCCTCCTGCAGGTTCGCGTTATCCATGACCTGATTGATCACGACAGAGCCGTAATTGAACAGCATCTCAATGAGGTTGTTACGTGTGCCACAGAAGCGATTCAACGTGGCCTTGCTCACCCCTGCGGCTTCGGCGATGTCTTTGAACGTCCCTGCCGGGTGATCGACCATGGCAATGGCCAGGGCCTTCAACAGTTTCTCGTTCGCTGCAGATAAATCCATTAGGCGTTTCTTCGATTATCAGAATGACGTGCGAGCCATTGTGCAGAAATGGCTCATCTTCTCAAGTGCTATGGCTAAGTTGCTCACAAAAGCACCTTATGAGTCAACATTGACTCATTTGAGAAAATAAACAATCATTCGCATCTTTAGCAGCTAATGGGCGTGGCCCAGGTGAAAGATGAGTACGTCGCGCAGATGGCAAGTGGTTCCGGTACTCCCTTTATTGGCCGCATTGAGCCTGGCAGGTTGTGAAAAGCCGCCGCAGGGTTGGGGCGGACCCGGGGGGCCGCGTGAAGTCGAAGCGATGACAGTCAGCAGCGAACCACTGACCCTGATCGCACAACTACCGGGGCGTGTAGAGCCGGTGCGCGTGGCTGAAGTGCGCGCACGGGTAGCGGGCATCGTGCTGGCTCGGCATTTCGAGGAAGGCGCGGATGTCAAAGCCGGCGATCTGCTGTTTCAGATCGACCCGGCGCCGTTCAAGGCTGCGCTCTCGCGGGCTCAGGGCGAGCTGGCCAAGACCGATGCTGCGCTGTTCCAGGCTCAGACGACCGTCAAGCGTTATGAACCGCTGGTCAAGATCGAGGCCGTAAGTCAGCAGGACTTCGATACCGCCAAAGCGGCCCTGCAAAGCGCTCTGGCAGCCAAGCGCTCGGCCCAGGCCGATATCGAGACAGCCAGGCTGAACCTCGGCTACTCCACGGTCAAAGCCCCTATCGCCGGACGCATCGGCCGAGCCCTGGTCACCGAGGGAGCATTGGTCGGTCAAGGCGACGCAACCATGATGGCGCGCATCCAGCAACTGAACCCGATCTACGTCGACTTCACCCAACCCGCGGCCGATGCATTACGTATGCGCGCCGCCATCGAACAGGGGCGCCTTACCGGCAACGCTGAAACCCCGCTGACCCTGAGTGTCGAAGGCTCAGAGCACCAGAGCCAGGGCGAACTGTTGTTCTCCGATGTCGCCGTGGACCGCACCACCGGCCAGATCTCCCTGCGCGGGCGCTTCGCCAACCCGGGAACGACGCTGCTGCCGGGCATGTACGTGCGCGTCAGTGCACCACAAGGCCTGGACAAAGCCGCCATTCTGATACCGCAACGCGCCGTGCAGCGCTCTGCCGATGGTCAGGCACGAGTGCTGGTCATCGGCCAGGACCAGACAATCGAAGCCAAACCGGTGAACACCGGCGCCATGCAGGGCTCCCGCTGGCAGATCACCAAGGGACTGGTCGTGGGTGACCAGATCGTCACCGGCGCAATGAACGGCATCAATCCTGGCGACAAAGTCATTGCCAAATCGCTGACTACCCAGCAGGCCAAGGTCCAGTAAGGGCGTAGCGCTCAAGGAAACGACATGTCTCAGTTTTTTATCCGACGCCCGAATTTTGCCTGGGTCGTCGCGTTGTTCATCATGCTCGCCGGTCTGCTGGTCATCCCGTTGCTTCCGGTGGCCCAGTACCCGGTCGTCGCGCCACCGCAGATCACCATTACCGCCAACTACCCGGGCGCCTCGGCGAAAGTCTTGGTGGATTCGGTCACCAGCGTCATCGAGGAAGAACTCAATGGCGCCAAGGGCCTGCTCTATTACGAGTCCACCAGCAACTCCAACGGTACCGGCGAGATCGTCGTAACCTTCGAACCCGGGACCAGCCCACCGCTGGCCCAGGTCGATGTCCAGAACCGGATCAAGAAAGCCGAGGCCCGTCTGCCCAAAGCCGTGCTCGATCTGGGTCTGCAGGTCGAGCAAGCCAGTTCCGGCTTCCTGATGATTTACACCCTGAGCTACAAAGGCGACAGCGCCGGCAAAGACACCGTCGCTCTCGCCGACTACGCCGCGCGCAACGTCAACAATGAAATCAGTCGCGTCAAAGGTGTCGGCCGGCTGCAGTTTTTCGCGGCAGAAGCCGCCATGCGGGTCTGGATCGATCCGCAGAAGTTGATCGGTTATGGGCTGTCCATCGACGATGTGAATGCGGCAATCCGTACGCAGAACGTCCAGGTACCGGCCGGCAGTTTCGGCAGCACCCCCGGCTCGTCGCAACAGGAGCTGACCGCGACCCTGGCGGTCAAGGGTACGCTGGACAACCCGGAGGAGTTCGGCCGCATCGTCCTGCGCGCCAAACAGGACGGCTCGACTGTGCGCTTGGCCGATGTGGCACGCATCGCCGTGGGCAGTCAAAGCTACAACTTCGAGTCGCGCCTCAACGGCAAGCCCGCCGTTGCCGCCGCGGTGCAACTCGCCCCCGGCGCCAATGCCATTGCAACGGTGGCGGCGGTCAAGCAACGCCTGAACGAACTCTCAGTCAATCTGCCCAGCGATGCCGAGTTCTCCGTTCCCTACGACACCTCGCGCTTTGTCGACGTAGCCATCGACAAAGTGATCTACACCCTAATCGAAGCCATGGTCCTGGTGTTCCTGGTGATGTTCCTGTTTCTGCAGAACATCCGCTACACGCTGATCCCCGGCATCGTGGTGCCGGTCTGTCTGCTGGGCACGCTGACCTTCATGTACTTGCTGGGTTTCTCGGTGAACATGATGACCATGTTCGGCATGGTGCTGGCCATCGGCATCCTGGTGGACGACGCCATCGTGGTGGTGGAAAACGTCGAGCGCATCATGGCCGAGGAAGGACTCAGCCCCGCTGCGGCGACGGTCAAGGCGATGGGCCAGGTGTCGGGCGCAATCATCGGCATCACCCTGGTCCTGTCGGCGGTGTTCTTGCCGCTGGCCTTCATGTCCGGTTCGGTGGGGGTGATCTACCAGCAGTTTTCATTGTCGCTGGCGGTGTCCATTCTGTTTTCGGGTTTTCTGGCCCTCACCTTCACCCCGGCGCTGTGCGCCACCCTGCTCAAACCCGTCCCCGCCGGGCATCACGAAAAACGCGGTTTCTTCGGCGCGTTCAACCGGGGTTTCAACCGCCTCACGCAGCGCTATGAGCGCCTCAATACCCAACTGGTCAAACGGACCGGGCGCTACATGTTGATCTATGCGGGCATCGTCGCCCTACTGGGCTTTTTCTACCTGCGCCTGCCCGAGTCTTTCGTCCCGGTGGAGGACCAGGGCTACCTGATTATCGATGTCCAGCTCCCTCCTGGGGCCACCCGTAACCGCACTGACCAGACGGCCCGAGAACTGGAACGCTACATGATGTCCCGGGACACCACAGCCTCGATGACCATGTTGCTGGGTTTCAGCTTTTCCGGTCAGGGCGAAAACGCCGGCATCGCCTTCCCGACGTTGAAAGATTGGTCGGAACGCGGCAAGGGGCAGTCAGCAGCGGATGAGGCAGCAGCCTTCAACCAGCAGTTTGCCAGCCTGAATGACGGCACCGTCATGGCTGTGAGCCCGCCGCCGATTGAGGGCATGGGCACTTCCGGCGGATTCGCCCTGCGCCTGCAGGATCGCGCCGGACTCGGCCGAGAAGCCCTGTTGGCAGCGCGTGACCAGTTGCTGGGCAAGGCCAACGGCAATCCGAAGATTCTCTACACGATTATGGAAGGCCTGGCTGAAGCACCGCAGTTGCGCCTGGATATCGATCGGGAGAAGGCCCGAGCGCTAGGGGTGAGTTTCGATTCGATCAACAACGCTCTGTCAACGGCGTTCGGCTCCACGGTGATCAATGACTTCGCGAATGCCGGCCGCCTGCAACGCGTGGTGGTGCAAGCCGAACAGGCCGCCCGCATGACACCCGAAAGCGTGCTCAAGCTGTATGTCCCCAACGACAGCAATGCCTTGGTTCCGCTGAGCGCGTTTGTTTCTACCCGCTGGGAGGACGGCGCGGTGCAGATCGCCCGCTACAACGGCTACCCGGCCATCAAAATCGCCGGGGATGCGGCACCCGGGGTCAGCACCGGCGAAGCCATGGCCGAACTGGAACGCCTGGCCGCCGAACTTCCACCCGGCATAGGTTACGAATGGACCGGCCTGTCCTATCAGGAGAAAGTCGCCAGCGGCCAGGCCTTGACGGTCTTTGCCTTGGCCTTTCTAGTGGTGTTTCTGTTGCTGGTCGCGCTCTATGAGAGCTGGGCCATCCCGTTGACGGTGATGCTGATCGTACCGGTAGGTGCTTTGGGGGCCGTGTTGGCGGTTACCTCCGCTGGCATGCCCAACGACGTCTACTTCAAGGTCGGCCTGATCACCATCATCGGCCTGGCGGCGAAAAACGCAATCCTGATCGTCGAGTTCGCCAAAGAACTGTGGGAACAAGGCGTGCCCGTACGCGAGGCGGCTATTCAGGCCGCGCGCCTGCGTTTTCGCCCCATCGTGATGACCTCCATGGCCTTTATCCTCGGCGTCGTTCCTCTGACGCTGGCCACCGGAGCCGGCGCTGCCAGCCAGCGGGCCATCGGCACCGGGGTGATTGGCGGCATGCTCAGCGCCACCTTGCTGGGGGTGATTTTTGTCCCGGTGTTCTTCGTCTGGGTGCTGTCTTGGCTCAAGCGTCAACCTCACCCATCGACCCCTGACGAAACCCAGGCCCCAGCCCGGACCACGGAGTAACCCAATGCCGTCGAATAACTTCCGCTGGTCCACCGTAGCGACACTGAGTGTCGTGCTGGGGGGCTGCTCGCTGGCCCCCGACTACCATCGGCCCGCATCGCCGGTGGCTATGCAATGGAGCGACGCGTCACAGCAAAAACCCGGCACCGCCGTCGTCGATGCCGATGCCTTGAACTGGCAAGCCTTTATTATCGACCCACAGCTGCGCCGGCTGGTGGCGGCCGCCCTGGACAATAACCGCAGTCTGCGCCAGGCGCTGCTGGACATCGACGCGGCGCGCGCCCAGTACCGGATCCAGCGCGCCGACCGCGTACCGTCGCTCAACGCCACCGCCAGCGGCAATCGCCAGCGCCTGCCCGGTGACCTTTCCACCACCGGCAACCCGCAGGTCAACAGCACCTATCAGGTCGGCCTTGGGCTGAGCGAGTTCGAGCTCGATCTGTTCGGTCGAGTGCGCAACCTATCCGACGCGGCGCTGGAACAGTACCTGGCGACTGCAGAAGCAACCCGCGGCACACAGATCGCCCTGGTGGCCGAAGTCACCCAGGCCTACTTGACCCGTGACGGCGCACAACGGCGCCTGGCACTTACCCGACAGACCCTGGAGACGCGCATGGCCTCGCTGGAACTGGTGACCCAGCGACGCAAGGCCGGTACCGCCACTGCACTGGATTATCAAGAGGCCCTGGGGCTGACCGAACAGGCCCGGGCCGAACTGGAGAGCACCGATCGACAGCTGCGCCAGGCCGGGCATGCCCTGCAACTGTTGATCGGGACCCAGGATGCAGCGAGTTACCTGCCCGCCAGACCGCAGGATGAGCTGTTGGTGGTGCAGGACATCGAACCCGGCACCTCGTCGACGCTGATCGAACGGCGTCCGGATATCCTCGCCAGCGAACACCGACTCAAGGCACGCAATGCCGACATCGGTGCCGCCAGGGCGGCGTTCTTCCCGCGCCTGTCACTGACCGGCTCGTTTGGTAGTTCCAGCAAGGAGTTG
Organism: Pseudomonas sp. GW822-FHT02G04; assembly: GCF_058802085.1. Lineage (NCBI taxonomy): Bacteria > Pseudomonadati > Pseudomonadota > Gammaproteobacteria > Pseudomonadales > Pseudomonadaceae > Pseudomonas > Pseudomonas sp. GW822-FHT02G04. The sequence goes on along the minus strand of NZ_JBXANU010000001.1, from coordinate 392,727 downwards.
TCCGGCCTGTTCGACGGCGGCTCGAATGCCTGGACCTTTGCCCCGAGCCTGTCACTGCCGATCTTCGCCGGCGGGCGTAACCGCGCCGGTCTGGACCTGGCCAAGGTGCGCAAGGATTCGGCAGTGGCCAACTACGAAGGCACTATCCAGAACGCTTTCCGCGAGGTCGCCGACAGCCTCGCCGCCACCGACACGCTGCGCCGCGAGGAAGTCGCCCGCCAGGCACTGGCCGATTCCAGCCAAGAGGCACTGAAACTCGCCAAGGCCCGCTACGAAGGGGGAGTGGATACCCATCTGCGCTACCTGGATGCCCAGCGCAGTGCCTTCAGCGATCAATCCACGCTGATCCAGGTCAGCACCGAACGGCAGATCGCACTGACCAGCCTGTTCAAAAGCCTGGGCGGTGGATGGCGTGTTGATGCAGCCGAAAATCGCAATGATTGAGCCCAGCCACTTATCGCCCCCCAGGAGGGTCAATGCACTCTGAAAGTGATTATCTGAAGATCGGTCCCGGCGAACTTGATGCGGCTTCTCTAGCGGAGTTGATCCAGGGGCAGTCCTCGCCCCTCTGGTTCACCGGCGTCGACTTCAGCGGACAGGATCTGTCGCGGGTCAATCTGCAAGGCGCACACTTCGAGCGCTGCCTCTTCGCAGGCAGCAATCTGACCGCGGCAAAGCTCGATAGCACCGAGTGGCTGAATTGCCGAGCAGCACACGCGATTTTTCGCTCGGCAACATTGGTCGATGCCAAGTTCGTCAGCTCCGACCTGAACAATACCCAGTGGCAGCACAGCAAGCTGGCTCACGCCTCCTTTGACGGCTGCAAGCTGACGGGCGCCAATTTCATTGACACCTCAACCCTGGGTTTAAGTTTCTCCGACTGCGTGCTGCGCAGTGCCTGCCTGTCCGGCCTTTCATTCTACAAATCGCAGCTGCGAGGCCTCGACTTTGCCGACGCCGATCTGAGTTACTGCGACTTTCGTCATGCCGTCTTTCTTGAGGGCGGAAGCTTGTCGTTAGCCCGGGTCAATAATGCTCGTTTCGACCAGGCTGATTTGCGGGAGGCGAGTCTGCATGGACTGCGTCTTGTCGATGCGAAGATGTTCAAGGGTGCGATTATCTCCAAAAGCCAGGCGGCGATGCTGCTATCAGGGTTAGGCCTGACAGTGTTGTAGCGCGGCTCTGTCATTTACATTGCTCATAGGAGTTGAGCCGCTGGCAACCCACAGTCAGGCGGCGATCGAATTGTTCGAGCGTCAGGGTTTCCAAAACACTATAAAACAGATCACCTACCAGACCGGGGGTTTGGTGTCCAAGGTCTTCAAGCACTTCGGCAACAAACACAGAATACCGCTGGACATCCAGCCTGCGCGATGCCAACAACCTTGCACTCCAAGACCGTCAAAAACCCTACCCAGTATTTGGACAATACTACTTATTAGTTAGCCTTTGAAACTCCTCAACATTCTCGGGTGTAATAAGGCGATAGGGAACGAACAAACTCTGCTCAACTGTTTTTTTATCAATCATTTTTATGGCGACCTCCAGAGCACCTTCTGATTGACCTCTAGCATCCTGGAATACGGATACCGTCATAAGGCCTCGTTGAATCGCGGCCAACCCGTCGGAAGTACCATCAACCCCTCCAACAAGAACTTCATTTACGCCTGATTGACGTAGTGCCATAGCCGCGCCAATCGCCATTTCATCGTTATTGGATAGAATCGCGTCAATTTTTTTACCGGCCACCAACCAGTTATTCGTGATATCCATACCTTTTTCACGGAGCCAGGAGCCACTCTGCTCCTCAACTATATTGATATTCGGATACTTGGCCAGAACCTCCTTGAAACCCGTCGTACGACTGTGCGTCGCATTATTGGCCAAGTCCCCCAACAAAATGGCCACTCGACCTTTGCCCTCCAGCTTCTCAGCCAAGAATTGCGCTTGCATTCTCCCGGACTCCTTATCATCAGAAGTCACAGCTGCTACACCGCCAGGCAACTGAGGCTTATCGGGTCTCCGGTTAAGGTAAACCAGCGGAATTCCTGCTTTGACGGCCGATTCAGTAATAGCATCGGTTGCACCGGTATCCACCGGGTTGACGATGATCGCATCGACTTTCTGGCTAATGTAGCTCTGAACCTGGTTTAACTGTTTGACCACGTCATTGCGTGCATCTTCAAACTGAAGATCAACACCTTCTTTTTCTGCCCGATGGCTTAAATAGTTTCGCAAGGCGGTAAGGTAAGTATCATCAAACGTCGGCATACTGACACCGATCCTAAGTTCAGCCAACACAGTGGAACTCACCAACAACAACATCGAAAAAGCCAACACACGAGATTTGATATGCATGTTTAAAACTCCTTTTTATTGTAGGTATGGGTGCATCATCAAAAACATCAGCGGTCAATAAAGAGTCCGGCTTCGAGCAACGCCTCGTCCCAGCGGTGACTGATCTCCAGGCCATCGGCGTCCGTCACGGCATAAGGCGGTGGCCCCAGCTCACAGGTAAAAGAAAAGCTGGCCGAGGTGTCCGACCGGTTAAGCCAACCCTTGACCCCATAGCGCCACCCACCCAGAAAAGGCGCCAGCCAAGGTCAATGCTGGGCAAATTTCCATTGCATGGGCAGCCTCGAGGCCGGTCCGGCGATAGTCACGGGTGCAGGCCGGGAGGCACGGGCAAAGGTCGCGCTTGGTTCGGGCATCTTTTTATTCTCCGCAAGCAGGGTGATTCCAGGCGTTTGCCTGGACGAGGGATCACATCACCGCTAGAAAATATAGGGCGCAGGGAAGTGCTCCTCAATCCCCCGCACTCATTCCCTATCAAGCTATCATCTGGTTCCTCTAGCGCTTGATGGTTTTCTATCAAGGCGCTCCTGAGGCCCGCCAGCGCATCCACGAACGACGTTCCAGCTACCTGACCAGGCTTTCCACGGCAACCGTGCAACCGCAATCGCTGATCATGACCTCAGAAGCTGATTGGCCTTTTTCGAATGGCTGCATCAAATCCGGAACTGCCCCACCAGCAGGCCCAACCGCTGTCCGAGGCCCGCCAGGCTGCGAGAAGTCTGAGCGCCCAGTTGAGTCTCATCGGCCACGCTGTCTACCGCCACCGCGATTTGTTGCACACTGCGGTTGATCTCCTCAGCCACGGCCGTTTGTTCTTCCGCGGCGCTGGCAATCTGTGCGTTCATCGAATTGATGGTGCCAATCAGTTGCGCCATGGTGTCCAAAGAGACACCTGCCTGATTGGCCTGAGCCGACGTACCGTCACCGGCATCGCTGGAGCGACGCATGGCTTCCACCGCCTTACGCGTCCCCTGCTGCAAGCGGTCAATCATCCCCTGGATTTCCTGGGTGCTCTGCTGGGTTCGACTAGTCAGCGCCCGAACCTCGTCGGCCACCACCGCAAAACCACGTCCAGCCTCACCGGCCCGGGCGGCTTCGATGGCCGCGTTGAGCGCCAGCAGGTTGGTCTGCTCGGCGATTGAGCGGATCACATCCAGTACGCTGACAATTGATGAAACATCCTCCTGCAAACTGTCCAGTGAGGTACCGCTGCTACGGATATCACTGACCAGGGCATGAATCTGCCGGATGCTGCCGTCTACCACCCGCTTGGCGATCTGCCCCTCTTCGTCGGTCTGCTGGGCAGCCAACGCAGCGCTCTGGGCACTGCGAGCCACTTCCTGTGCCGCCGAGGACATCTCATTGATAGCGGTGGCCACTTGATCGGTCTCATGGCGCTGACGCTCCATGGCCTGATCCGAGCGCTGAGCCTGCTCGGACACCTGAGCCACCAGTCCGGTCAGTTGTGTGGTCATTTCGTTGATCTGACGAACCAGGCCATGGATCTTGTCGACAAAGCGATTGAACGAACCAGCCAGCTCGCCCAGTTCATCCTGGCTGGTGATCACCAGACGGCGGGGCAGATCGCCCTCGCCCGCCGCAATGTCATCCAGATTGGCTTTCATCAGGTTCAATGGCCGCAGCATGTTATTGGCCATCAGCATGCCCACAGCTGCAATCACCACCAGCAGCAAGACCGCGAACCCCAGAATGCTCAGCAGCACGTCCTGCATGCGCTCGTGTACCTCGGCGTCAACCACTGCCACCTGAGCATTGATACCGTCGATATTGATCGACGAGCCAATGATCATGTCCCATTTAGGCAGGTACTCGCTGTAGCCCAACTTCGGTACCCTCACATCACTGCCTGGCTGTGCAGCGTCGTACGCCACATAATGACTATCGTCTTTGGCCGCTCTCACCAGTTCGCGGTTGACGTACACACCGTTGGCGTCGTGGTTGTCCTTGAAGCTTTTGCCCACACCGTCCGGGTTGTTGCCTTTGAACAGGCGAATGGTCTCTGAGTCGAAACCGAAGAAGTAACCATCCTTGCCATAAGTGATGTTTGACAGCAGTTTGACCACCTCGGCGCGAGCGGCCTGGTCACCCGAGGGGGCAGCGTCGTACAGCGGTTTGATCGTGGTAAGAGCGACTTCGACGTAACTCTTCAATGCCAACCTGGCGTCTCCAAGAAGGCGTTGCCGAGTCTCTTCGACCTCTTTTTTCGCCTGCTGCTGGAGCATCAGAACTGTCGTCAGACTGATCACCAGTGCAAACAGCAAAACGGGTAACACCGCGATGGAAAGGACTTTAGTCTTCAGACTTAAGCGCATAGATCACTCACTTTTTATTTTCGTTAGGAGGATAGATCGTTAAAGACAGGTCGGATCAAGCGCGATAACTCCCCCTGCCATCGTGGAGTAGTCACGCAGGTCAAAAAGCCAGGTTGCTGGGTATTTCGTACAGGCACCGATGTAGAACATACCTGCGGCAAAGCCCACTTAAGCCCAAATCCTGACTCATCGTCAGCGCGGCAAAACCGATGTCGGTGCGATCCAGAGAGTTGACGAAACAGGCGATGGCTAATAGTGGGATCAATCGTATTGCCGCTTTACGGTAAGCACTCGACGCTCTGAGCGTTCGACACGGCCGAGCATATGCCAGCCCTGTTCCCCTTGACCAAGACCTTTAGACCATACGTATCCATGCCGACCTGGCATGGGGACCTATGTTGAGTCAGCACCTCATCCTGGATTTTTTCTCATGCGCCCTCGCGACCAAGCCAAAGAGTAGCCTCCTTCCACGCGCCAACCGTCACAAGTTCCTCCAAGGTTTCCAGCACAATTTTTTCCCAACTCAATGCCAAACGACTATTCCTGCGGTCTTTGAGTGTCGTCAACGAAACCGTAGAGCGAATGCCCGGTCTTTCAATCGCATGGCCCACCAAAATGCCCTTGGCGATGTCTTCTTGGACCGCGGCATGAGCAAGAATCGAATAGCCCATACCTTCGGCCACTAGGCGCTTGGTCAGGCTGACGCTGTCTACATCGAATATGACATTCAAGTGAAAGCCATTTTGTGCCGCCACCTGTTCAATCAGACGCCGATTGCTGTGGGGCAACCCTGGGAGGATCAACGGAAAATCTGCCAGGCCCATGATGCGCACCGATTTCGGCGCCTCCCCCGGTGGCCCGACCAGCACCATTCGTTCACTGAAAATGGGCCTGACATCGAAAGCCTCAAGCAACGGTTGGTTGTACACCACCGCGACCTGGATCCGGCCATCCAGTAGCCACTCCTGCAACGAAGTGCTCAAGCCTTCCAATGCATGCAATGAGGCCTTCGGCCAGCGCTCGTGAAAACGACGAATCAACTGCGGCCCGACGATGGTGCCGATCGCGGGCGGCAACCCAATTGCCAGATGGCCGCGCTCTTCGATCGCACTGTTGCGGACATGGTCGGCGGTTTCCTCCATGTAACGCAGCATGACATCCGCTCGTTCCAGCAGGCGCGCCCCAGCGGCAGTCAGCTCCACTCCCCGGCCATGACGAATGAACAGTGCCACCTGCAACTGCTCTTCCAGCTTGGCGATCTGCCGACTCAGCGCCGGCTGAGCGATGAAAAGCTCTTTCGCTGCGCGACTGAAGCCGCCGCACTGGGCCACTTTTACAAAGGAGCGAAGTTCTCGAATGTCCATCTTAGCCACCATGCCGTAATGGCATAGCTTTGTATCAAAATAAGGTTTTTGTGCCTAGGGTTAGTTTTTTCTATGCTCAACACAGATAGCTGAAGGCCCAGCTTGCACAGCAAGCGGCGCGTTACCACAAGAACAATGATGCCCACTATCGGGTCAGGAAATGCCATGAATCAGTTAAAGAAGCTCCACGTGCAGGTGCTGATAGCGCTTGTTGCTGCCGTCATACTCGGTTTCGCCGCCCCCCAATGGGCGGTGGCCATGAAACCCCTCGGACAAGCGTTCATTGCCCTGCTGAAAATGATGCTTGCGCCCATCGTCTTCGTGACCCTGGTCCATGGTCTTACCCACGTTCAGGACATGCGCAAACTCGGCCGGCTCGGTGTCAAATCGCTGATCTACTTTGAAGTGGTCAGCACGGTCGCGATGCTGATCGGTTTCATCCTGGTCAACGTGGTGGAGCCGGGCGTAGGCCTGCATGCCACCGGCCTGACCGAATCCAGTGAAGCGATCAAGGCAACCTCTGCGGCCGGTAGTGTGTCCATGATCAACTACCTGCTGGGTCTGATCCCCCACACATTGGTCGATGCATTCGCCAAGGGCGACATCATTCAAGTGTTGATTATCTCGGTACTGGCGGGTATCGCGATCAACCGCGTTTGCGGCCCGGATTCGGTCGCCGTAAAAGCCATTGGTGAAGCGCAAAGCATCCTCTTCAAAATGCTCAGCTTCATCATGAAACTGGCCCCCCTAGGTGCGTTCGGCGCCATGGCCGCGGCCATCGGCAGCTACGGTGGCGACACCCTCCTCTACCTCCTGAAGTTGATCGCGGTTTACTACGCAGCGTCGCTGATCTTCGTGTTCGGCATTCTGGGCTCGATCAGTTGGTCCATCGGCTTGCCGTTCGGCAGTGTGCTGCGCCTGATTCGCGATGAAATCCTGCTGGTGTTCGGCACGGCGTCCGGTGAAGTGGTGTTTCCACGCCTGATCGAAAAACTGCAGCGCAGCGGTTGCGATGAAGTGGTGGTCGGCTTCGTCCTTCCAGCCGGCTACAGCTTCAATCTCGACGGCACCGCGATCTACATGGCCATTGCCATCGGGTTCATCGCCCAAGCCACCGACACGCCGTTCTCCCTAGTGCAGCAACTTGGGTTGCTGGCAATCCTGAGTATCACCTCCAAGGGCGGCACCACCGTTGCGGGGGGGGCCTTCATCAAGCTGGCCGCCACCTTACAGTCGGTACAAACGCTGCCCCTGAGTGGCCTGGGGCTTCTGTTTGGCATCGACCGCATCATGGCCACCGCCACCGCCCTGACCAATATCGTCGGCAACACCATCGCAGTGTTCGCCATTGCACGCTGGGAGGGTGCCTTCAACCCTGAAGATTTCGAGCGCGAAACCGGCCGTAAACCGAGCCGCAGCCTACTGCGCCCGCCGGTGGAAACCCAGTCGGCCGAGTTGCCCATCGAGCCTGCGCACAAACCCCACATTCAGTCACCGCGTCCCTGACAGGAAAGCTCCATGAATCGTCTGCCCCCTATTGACCCGAACAACCTCAGCGATGCGCAGCGCCCAGTTTACGAGCGCATCGCCAACGGCCCGCGCAAAGGTGTGCGAGGCCCTCTGGCCATCTGGCTGCATCGGCCGGAACTGGCGGAGTGTGCCCAAGCGCTGGGCCGTTACTGCCGCTATGACACCTGCCTAGACCCGCGCCTGTCGGAGCTGGCCATTCTGATGATGGGGCGCCACTGGCTCGCCGAATACGAATGGGCCGCACACAAGCCGTTCGCACTGGAGGCTGGCTTGGCTCCGCACATCATCGATGCCATTCGGGATGACCTGGCGCCGGCGTTCGAAAACGCCGATGAAGCGCTGGTCTACCGCTTCATTCGCGAACTGCATGCCCAGCGTGCAATCAGCGACGGCCTGTACGCCGAATTCACCGAGCTGTTGGGCACAGATGCGGCCGTCGACCTGGTCGGCATCGCGGGTTACTACAGCCTGATTTCCATGACCATCAAGGTGTTCGAAGTGCCGCCGCCTGTGGGCGCCACTGCCGAACTGCCCATTACATTGAACTGAGGATATGTGCATGACTGATACTCTTCCAAAAAGCGATCGCCTCCAGGGCAAGGTCGCTATCGTCACCGGTGCCGGTTGTGTCGGCAGTGGCTGGGGCAACGGCCGTGCGGTCGCGGTGATATTCGCCCTGGCCGGTGCCAAGGTGTTCGCGGTCGATCGTGATCTGGGGGCCATGGAGGAAACTCTGGAGCGCATCCGCGATGCGGGTGGTGAAGTCACGCCTTATGCCTGCGACGTCACCAATACCCAGGCCGTCGCGGCCATGGTTGCCGCCTGCAAAGAGACCTATGGCACCGTCGATATTCTGGTGAACAACGTCGGCGGTTCGGCGGCGGGTGGCGCCGTTGCCTTGGCTGAAGAAAAGTTCGACGCCCAGATTGCCCTGAACCTCAGCAGCGTCTACCTGACCTGCAAGCACGTACTGCCGCTGATGGAAGCCCAAGGCAGCGGCTCGATCATCAACACCGCCTCGACCTCCGGTATTCGATGGACAGGTTCGGCCCAAGTGGCGTACGCCGCGAGCAAAGCCGGGGTGATCCAGCTCTCGCGCGTAACCGCCGTGGAGTACGCGCCCAAAGGCATCCGCGTGAACACCGTGGTACCCGGGCAGTTGCACACGCCGATGGTAGAGGTACGCCTCGCCGGCCAACGCACCGGTGGTGATGTGAGCAAATTGCTCGATACACGCCTGGCACGCATTCCCCTCGGGTTCATGGGCGACGGCCGCGACACGGCTTACGCGGCGCTGTACCTGGCCAGCGATGAGTCGCGCTTCGTCACCGGCACTGAAATTATCGTCGATGGCGGCATGACGGCGCGCTGCGACTGAGCCAGCCGCGAGGAGCAAGCATGTCGACTTCATTCAGCCCTACAGGTGTGTGGGATTGCCACACGCATATTTACGGCCCTTGGGCCCAATTTCCGCTGCCCGCCAATGCTACCTATACACCCGAGCCCGCGCCCTTCACCGAGTTGCTGGGCATGCATCGGCGTCTGAACATCAGTCATGGTGTGCTGGTGCAGGCCGCACCCTACGGTACTGACCACGCAGCCATACTGCAGGCGATTGCCATCAGCGAAGGACGTTACCGCGGAGTCGGCATCATCGACGAAACCACCACCGACGCGCAGTTACAGGCGCTGCACGACGGAGGCCTGCGCGGTATCCGCTTCAACTTGATGGGCCACCTGCCAGGTGCACGCGACCCGCAAAAACTGCGCGCACTGGCTGAACGCGTCATGCCCTTCGGCTGGCATGTGCTGGTGCATGGGGAGTTGCCGGTCGTGCTGCCATTTCTGCAGGCCTGGCGCGATCTGAAGACCCCTTTGGTCATTGACCATATGGCACGCCCCGACCTGACCGGGCCGGTTGATCCGATGCTGATCGGCGAATTGCGCGCGGAGCTCAGCCATGCAAATCGCTGGATAAAACTGTCCGGTATCGATCGCGCCATGCAAGGCAGGCCCGGTCCATGGCCGCAAGTGCTGGATCAAGTGCGCACGCTGCTCCAATGTGCGCCGCAACGCGCTATCTGGGGCTCGGACTGGCCGCATCCGAACATCAAGGGACCGATCCCGGAGGATGCGCAACTGCTCGACTTCATCGTCCAGGTCTGCGACAGCGCAGCCTTGCGGCAAGCGGTTCTGATCGATAACCCGGCTCGGCTTTACACCTGACACCTCGCCTATTCAGGAACTCAAACGATGGACGAAATCACTTGGTCGCCCAGTTTGCGCGTGCCCGATACCCGGGTGCGCGAGCTGGACCCGCGCTTTGCCCACTACCGCCTGGCGCATGCCAAGGTCGAACGGCTCGGTGGCGGCTTGCGCTGGGCGGAAGGCCCGGCGTGGTTTGCCGACGGGCGCTTTCTGCTGTTCACCGATTTGCCCAACGACCGGATCATGCGTTGGGACGAGGCCACAGGGGTACTGGGTGTATTTCGCCAACCCGCTAATCAGGCAAACGGCATGACCCGGGACCGTCAGGGCCGCTTGCTGGTGTGCGAGCACGGTGGCCGGCGTGTCACCCGTACCGAGTATGACGGCAGCCTCACCGTGCTGGCCGACAGCTTCGCGGGAAAGCCGCTGAATTCGCCGAATGACGTTGTGGTGAGATCGGACGACAGCATCTGGTTCACCGACCCGCCTTTCGGCCTGATCAGTGACTATATGGGCCGTCAAGGCACTCCAGAACTGCCGGCCAACCTGTATCGCCTCGATGCGGATGGCACGCTGCACTGTGTGGCAGAAGACCTCGAAGGCCCGAACGGCCTCGCCTTTTCCCCGGATGAAAAAACCCTTTACCTGGTCGAGTCCAGAGCGCGTCCGCGACGAATCGTGGCCTACAGCGTCGACATTCAGGGTCACCTCAGCCAGCGGCGCGAGCTGATCGATGCCGGCAGCGGGTTGCCCGATGGTTTACGCGTGGACGTGGACGGCAATCTCTGGTGCGGCTGGGGCGCACCAGAGCCAGGCATGGATGGCGTCCGCATCTTCGCCCCCGATGGCAGCGCAATCGGGCATATCGACTTGCCGGAGCGCTGCGCCAATTTGTGCTTCGGCGGGCCGCGCGGTAATCGCCTGCTGATGGCCTCAACCACTTCGTTGTATTCGTTGTTCGTCAACACACGCGGCGCTTGAAACGGGCGCCCATTAGAGAAGGTAGCACCATGAAAAAAACAAGATCTGCTCCGATACTGGTGGCCACGGGTCTGGTCAGCTTGCTCGGTTTCTCTCAGTTGAGCGAAGCAGCCGAACTGAAGGTCATTGCCAGTGGCGCACTCAGAGGCGCAATGGAACACCTTCGACCTGCCTATGAAAAAGCCAGCGGCAACACCCTGAGTTTCAGTTGGGGGCCTTCGATGGGCACCTCACCTGAGTCCATTCCAGAGCGCATCAAACATAAAGAGCCCATGGACCTGGCTATCATGGCGGATGAAACCCTTGAACTGCTCTCTTCCACCGGCGCCTTCGACATGGCGACCCGCCGTGAGATCGCCGATTCACGCATCGGGGTCGGCGTACCTCACGGCAAACCCAAGCCGGATGTCTCAAGCGTCGCAGCGTTGAAATCAGCCCTGCTGAACGCTGACAAGATCGCTTATTCCCAGGGCGCCAGCGGCGTGTACATCCGCACTGAGCTCTTCCAGCGTTTGGGTATCAGCGATCAGGTGAAAGGCAAGACCGTTGAAATCGCTGGCAAGGAGTTGGTAGGCACGGCCCTGGCCAGGGGCGATGCGGATATCGGCATGCAACAAATCAGCGAGTTGAAGGTAACCCCTGATGTCGACTACTTGGGCCCACTTCCCGAGGAAGTCCAGAAAGTCAGCCGCTTCTGCGCGACAGTAGCCCACCAGACACCCAATGCGGTCCCTGCCCGCGAATTCATTGCCTTCCTCAACAGCCCGGCTGCACGCCGTCTGCTTGAGGAGAGCGGCCTTGAGCCCGCCAAAAACCTGAATGCCCAAGAGGCCAAGTAATGAAAAAAGTCTCGCGTTTTCTTCTCGGTGCCACCGTTGGCCTGTCTTGCGCCATGGCGATGGCCGCCGGTGCACCGTTCAATCAAGAGCTGGTTCGTTATGACGATGTGCAAATCGAGGTCAATGCCCAAGGCAGCGGGCCGGTAATTGTGATGCTGCCCTCGCTGGGCCGCTCGGGGCGCGATTATGACCAAGTCGCCGAGTATCTTCAGGCCGACGGCTTCCGCGTGGTCAGGCCAGAGCCGCGTGGCATAGGGCACAGTAAAGGACCGATGGAAAACCTGACCGTGCACGATTTTGCCCGCGACGTCGCAGCGGTGGTCGAGCATGAAAATAAAGGTCCCATCGTGGTGGTCGGTCACGCCTGGGGCAACTTCGCGGCGCGCATGCTTGCCGCGGATCGTCCCGACCTGGTGCGCGGCGTGGTCATGGCCGCTGCGTCTGCCGGCAAGGTACCGCCGGGGTCGACTGAAAAACCCATCAACGCAGAGATGCGTCAGGCCATCGACGGCGCGGGCGATATGTCGTTTTCCGAAGAGCAACGCCTGATCTATCTGCACAAAGCGTTCTTTGCCCCCGGCAACGACCCCAAGGTGTGGCTGGGTGGTTGGCACCAGGCAACCCACGATGCCGAAGGCCACGCGCGCAACACCACCCCGGTGGACGACTATTTCGCCGCTGGCACTGCACCGATTCTCGATCTGCAAGGCGAGGCGGACACGGTTGCCCCAAGGCGCTTCTCGGGCGTGCTCAAAAGCATGCTCGGCGAGCGGGTCCAAGTGGTGGTATTAAAAAATGCCGGACACGCCATGGCCCCGGAGCAACCCAAAGCGATGGCTGATGCGATCGCCACGTTTGCCAAGGTGCAATACGCGAAATAGAAGTAGCCGGTAAGCGTTTCAAATGTGGGAGGGGGCTTACCCCTCCCACATTAAACCGAGATGCATCCGCGAATCAGTCGGTCACTTGGTCGCATACACGCGCTGAGCGAACTCGGCGATGGCATCCGCCATTTCACGAGGCTGCTCGGGGGCCATGGCATGCCCGGCGTTGGCAATAGTTTTATGTTCGACCCGGTCGCCGAGCATCGATTTGAGAATGTTCGGGATCACCACCGCATCATGCTGCCCCTGCAAGTCGAGAATGGGCACGGTGTTGCCGGCTGACCAATAAAGCTCCACGGGCGTGGTATCCCGCGCATGGTCCTGGGCCTGGTGGGTCTTGTCGTACCAGCCGGTCAGCCAGGCACGCGGGTCATTGCCGGGCGCGAAGAACGCCTCCTGGAGATAATCGATACGCTTGGCTTGCGGCAACGAATAATTACCCGCGCCCTTGATGGCCTCGACCATGCGCCCATAGGGCTTTTCCGACGAGCCTGCGGGCAATTTGCCAATCGACGCGGCCGCCAGCACGATGCCGTTGACCAGGTCCGGGCGATCCACCGCCAGTACGCGCGCTGGCTGGCTGCCCCAGGCATGCCCGACCACGACCGAAGGCCCAGTCTTGGCCTTGTCCATCACCAGGGCCACGTCGGCGGCGAAGTCGTGCAGCGTCGGGGTATCCATCGGCGCCTTGCTGCCCTTGACCCCACGCGGTTCGGGGCGGATCACGCGATAGCCGTCAGCGGCCAGGTAGCGTGCCACCTCGTCATAATCATTCGCGCCACGACCTTTTGACGGCAGGATCACGATGACACGGCCCTTGCCCTGATCCAGCGCCTCGATATGCACATTGCCCTTCTCGGCAACGAGTGTACGTACCGAATCGTCGGCATTTCCCGGCAGGCTATAGGCAACGAGGCCAGCGACGATTAAAGATTGCATGACGCGAGAGTAGTGCATTGGATGAGCCTTTTATTATTGTTTGGCATGCCAAACTGATGGGGGTGAACCCTCAGGTTTATGCACTTGGAAGAAAATAACCAATACTGATATCTCATGGTTTTCGATGCTCGTCGGGCATGGCCGAGGCCCTGCATTCAACGCCCTCGAAGTCCCATGCCCTGCGGTTATGGACACCTATGGTTTAAAGGTCTTGGCGCGCACGAGAATGCCGGCCCTATGCTTCCGGGCTCCTGATTACAACAATAATGGAGCCCCATGAATACACTCACAGCCGCTCAAGTAACGCCCCAGGAGGACCTGGAATCCAGCGCCTGTCGCAAAGCTGCGATCAGGTTGATCCCCTTGCTCGCCATCGCGTATTTCTTCAATTACCTGGACAGAACCAACGTCGGGTTCGCGTCGCTGACCATGAATGACGACCTGGGTCTTACCGCCTCCCAATTCGGTTTTGCGGCCGGCATTTTCTATGTCGGTTACTGCCTGTTCGAAGTGCCTAGCAACCTGGCGCTCTACCGCTTCGGAGCACGTCGATGGCTGGCCAGGATCATGATTACGTGGGGGCTGTTTTCCGCCTCTACCGCGCTGGCTCAAGGGCCTGTCAGTTATTCGCTCATCCGCTTGCTGGCCGGCATTGCGGAAGCCGGGTTTTTCCCCGGCGTGATCTACTTCCTGTCGCTGTGGTTTCCCATCCAGTATCGGACGAGGGTCATGGCCTGGTTTCTGTTTGCCATTCCGGTCTCTTCGGTGCTCGGTGGGCCGCTCTCTGCCGCCATGCTGGCGATGGACGGACTCTGGGGTTACCGCGGCTGGCAGTGGCTGCTGGTGCTGCAAGGCTTGCCGGCCTGCGTGCTGGGCGTGATGTGCCTGAAAATGCTGGCCGACAAGCCCGCCGACGCGAAATGGCTGACCGTGGACGAGCGCCAGGCATTGCAATCGGCCCTCGATGCCGAGCACGAATCGAAGGGCTCCCACAGCTTTCGCGAGTCGATCAAGGACGTCCGGGTGTGGCTGCTGGCGGCCATCCTGTTCAGCTATATCATCGGCATCCTCGGCATCGGTGTTTGGCTGCCGCAAATCCTCAAGACCCATGCGCTGACCACCACCCAGATCGGCTGGGTGTCGGCGATCCCCTATCTGATTGCCAGCGTCGCCATGCTGCTGTGGGCGAAGGTGCTGGCCCGCAAGCGACGTTATGTCCTGCATTTGGCGATTACCTGCGCCACGGGTGCGGCCGGGTTTATCTTCTCGGTGGTTTACAGCGACCTGATTCCGGCACTGATTGGCCTTACGGTAGCGTTGATCGGCCTGAGTTCGGTGCGTACCTGCTTCTACAGCATCCCGGCGACGTTCCTCAGCAAGCAGGCAGCGGCTGGCGGCATTGCGTTCATCAATGCCGTGGGTAGCCTTGGCGGGTTGGTTGGGCCGTACGCGGTGGGCTGGCTCAAGGACCTCACGCACTCATTCAACGCCGGGCTCATTGCAATGGCCACGATGCTGTGTGTCGCAACAGTATTGACCTTGATTCTGAGGTACGTGGTCAAGGAAGCCTGACCCAAAATGGCCCCGGCGGGCTCGTTCAGCCGCCGGGGCTTTTCATCAGTGATCGTGGAATGTTTTCTGGCGAGTCATGAACGTCGAGAGTTCCTTCCCCGCCTCCCGGCTGTAGCGCTTGAGCGCCTTCGCCACAGAGCCGAGCCCTATCTGGTCGGCATAGTAGGTCAACCCGCCCTTATAACGCGGGAAGCCATAGCCGTGAATCCACACCAGGTCGATATCAGCAGGGTGCGCCACGATATCGTGGTCGATCAACCAGACGGCCTCGTTGATCATCGCAAACAAACAGCACTCTTCAATTTCCTGATCAGTGATGCTGCGGGGCGTGATACTCCATTGTTGTCGGTACTGCTCCAGCCGTTCGGCCAGCCAGGCGTCGGGCAAGGCCTGGCGGCTGCCCGGCGCGTAGCGATAAAACCCAAGGCCGGCTTTTTGCCCAAGCCGACCTGCGGCATACAATTTATCGACCCAGTCGCAACGTCGCTCACGCTCGCTCAACTGCAACAGACGCCCCTGGCGGTTACGCCAGGCGACATCCACGCCGGCCATATCACGCACGCATCACCCGGTCGACAGCCTCGGGAGACGCGCCCTCCTCCAGCAAGAACATGGCTTCCCGCTCCCGCGCCGCCAACAGCCGATTACCCACAAAGCCGTCGCACACCCCCACGGTGACCGCCACTTTGCCCAGTCGCTGCGCCAAGGCAAGCACCGCGGCCAGCACTGACCTGTCGGTCTGGGTAGTGCGCACCACTTCCAGGAGTTTCATCACCGGCGCAGGGCTGAAGAAATGCATCCCCAACACCTGCTGCGGGCGACGGGTGCAATCGGCGATGGCCTCGACGTCCAGGTACGAGGTGTTGGTCGCCAGAATCGTGTCTGGCTTGCACAGGGTATCCAGCTGGCGAAACACCACGCGCTTGACCTCCATATCTTCGAACACCGCTTCGATGACCAGGTCGGTGTCCGCCACAGCGTCCATTGAAGTCGATGGCAGGATCAACGCCCGGCGCTCCTGGCAGGCGTGTTCATCCATGCGCCCTTTGAGCAACGCGTCCCGGTAATAGTCGTCGATGTTCTTTACGCCGCGTTGCAGCGCGGCGTCCTGCACATCGATCAGGCTCACAGCGACACCTGCGTTGGCCACGCAGATGGCAATCCCGGCGCCCATGGTGCCTGAACCGATCACCGCGACATGTTGAATCGCACGCGCCTGGCCGTTGGCGGCGAGCTTGCGCGCACGGCCGGCCAGCGCCCGCTCGGCTAAAAACAGATGCCGCAAGGCCCTGGCCTGGGCCGATTGCCGCCGTCCGATAAACAGCGCGCGCTTCCAACGCCATGCCGGCCAAAGGGTTCGGTCAGCGCCGCGTTGATGGCCTCAAGGGCGGCCTAGGGCGCTTGTTGCCCAGCCAGTTTTTTCATCACCCCTGCCACTTTCGCCTCGAATTCAGCGGCGTCGTGGGCAGGCATCAACCGATCCCGCGTGCGCCCCCAAAATGGATGGGGAAGGAGCAAACGCCTGGCGTGCTCGATCGCTGCGCTGTGCAGGTCGGTGGTCACGCAGTGGTCGACCAACCCGACGGTCTGCGCCTGCACCGCCGTCAGGCGCTGCCCGGCAATCATAACGTCAACGGCAACCAGCGCGCCGCACAGGCGAACCAGGCGCTGTGTACCGCCCGCGCCAGGTATCAAACCCAGGCTGACCTCCGGCAGGTCCAGCACCGTGTGTTCATTGGCAATATGCAAATGACACGCCAGCTCCAGGCCACCACCGAGTACCGAACCATGCAAGGCAGCGATCACCGGTTTCTGGCTGTTTTCGATAGCGTTCAGAAACAGGTCAAAGCGAAGCTTCACGCTCACTCAAATCTTTTTTCCACGGCATCAAGCGGCTTTCAGCCACCAAATGTGGCGAGAGCCAACAAAAAAATCACGCGCGTCAGCTAAGGTCGCACCTGGCCAGCAGCCTGCCATCTCTTTTTGGGAAAAGAATTCGACTAACCAAGATGAGGAGTTTTGGCAAAACTTCTTCAATACCAATCCGTTTGTGCTGGCCCAAGCATTCCCTGATAGCCTTTTAAAACTTAAGGACAAGTGCTATATGGGAGGGAAAGATATATCCAACCAAAATGGCAACTTAATCGACTTCCTGTACAGATCTAGCACAACCAAAAACGTAGTTCTTATTGAGATCAAGACGCCAGCGATGCGTTTGCTTGGAAGACAATATCGCGGAAATGCTTATTCAATTTCCGAGCAGCTTTCCGGTTCGATTGTACAAGTCCTAAACTATCGCGAGGAACTACTTAAAAGTTATTACATGCTCGCTGGGAACAGTCCTGATCGGTTCAATGCTTCTGCCCCAAGGTGTGTAGTCCTCGGCGGAAGCCTTTTAGGCGAGGAGATGGACACTACTCAGCGCCGCTCATTCGAGCTATTTAGGTGGTCCCAGCACACAACTGTGCTTACATACGATGAGCTGTTCGCGAAGCTCAGGGACATCGTGGATCTGGGCGATACATGAGAGTATTACGGATGGCTGCCCCGGTCTATTTGCGGCCTGACTTCTCTGCCGCGATCACGTACGGGGCAAACCGATGCGGCGATTACCAATAAAGGATCAGCGACAATCCCCAAGAAGCCGCTGCTGAATCCTCAACAGGAATCCGGCTTCAAAGGCATCCTGGTAGTCACCGACAGGAAAGGTTTTGCGCGCTTGCGCCAACTCCCACCACAGTGGAATCTCGCCGGGCATATCAAGCCAAGCCTGAGCGCATTGCACGCCACGTTCGATCATCGGGGCAAATTCGTTGCCCCAAGGCGTCAGAAGACTTGGGCTACCATCCGCCGCAGGAATTGAAATGTAGTTTTCGTCCATACACACCCTAAATTTCTGATTTTTTGTTAGACGCTAGGCCCAGCTTCGAAAAGCTTAACGACACCAAATGAACGCTCGATAACAGACATGAACACCAAATGGCCTAGATCAATGCCAATGTAGACTATATCCCGTGGATTGAGAGTCCCTCAAGGCGCAATTTGCGCGCATGACTCAAGACTACGAACAGCTTCGTCGGCAGCTGGCGGAAAACATCCGTTTGATGCGACGCGTGAAAAACCTTACCCAAGAGCAGCTGGCGCTCATGGCCGAGGTGGATCGCACCTACGTCAGTCAAATCGAACGATGCACGGGCAATCCGTCGCTGTTGGTCCTGTGCAAGCTCGCCAATATTTTCGAAATTACCGCAGATCAGTTACTTGTGGAACCCGATAGCCTGCGCAGCGCCCTTCACGTCAAATAATAGTCTCACGTCTCACAAACCCGATAGATCCGCCTTCATAATTTCCACTGACAGTCTTCAGCCCCTAACCGAACCTGCCCAGGCCATACACCGAGAGCCCGGATCATGCCTGTTGCCTGCTCGTCAATCCCGCCCACAAAGCTACGGCCCTTGGCGCTGAGCCTCCTGCTGGCGTGCGGCCCAAGCATGGCGCTGGACACCGGCAGCATCACGTCCTCCGTGCTTTCGCCAAACTGTCTCGAATACCGGGTCGTCGGCATTTGTTTCTGGCTGCTCTGCACGCCCTTCGGCTGCACAGTCAAAACCTCAACCAAGGTTCATCATTTCATTCCTGAACAGGTGGTCTCGAGCTACGCCACCACCGGCAGTAACCCCTGGACCGAGATGGCCACCCTCTCCGCTCCCATCAGTGGTGCGGAAGGTGGCGGTAACCTGATCACGCCGAACACCCAGCGCGACAACCTACCCCGCTTCAAGAACGTCGATGGCATCGGTCACCCCGGTGGCTGGGTCGCCACACAACTGGCCTCGCAATCCGGCTACGCCTGCGCCAGCGGCGCTACTGCGTTCATGCCCTACTACCTGAGCACCCTGGACTCACTGGCCTGGCGCCATGGCATTCCGGAAAGTCTTTACCCCGAGTCGCTTATACCGGGGATCCGTGAAATTGGTCGCCAGGCTTCGGGAAACATATGGGGCAACGTCTATCCTCGGCAGGGCTTTCTCGTGCAGCCCGACGACTTCAAAGCCGCTGCAGTCATGGCGCAACGGGCCGGCGATGTGATTACCCGCAACTGGCAGCCGCATGTGTACTTACCGCTCACGCCCGCCAAACGAGACGGCTACTGGCCGCCTGGCCCGATCGTTGAAAACGACGCCTCGACCCACAAATGGCAATTGCTCTACCCCCAGGTTCAACCGACTTGCGCCATCTTCCCCAGTGATCCGGTACAGAGCGCGGATGGCGGCTACGCCTGGTCGCTGTGGCGTCCCTATAGCTGTTGCAAACGAGAGGGACAGACCTTCCTGTTCAGCATCGACTTCGAAGGAGGTGCTTCATGAGTCGGCTTCTCGCACGACCCTGGTTGGGCGTGATGAGTCTGTTGCTCTGTGGACTGCTCGCCATGGCCACGCATGCCTACGCCGCCGAGGGCAATTACCGCCTGGGTACTCAAGGCGAAGTGCTCGACGACCGGGTGATGTACACCATCGGTGGCGGCTCGGCAGTCGGCTCACCGAGCTCGCTCTACCGACCTAGCGGTCTTGGGGTCGGCGGGTCCTGGCGAGCAAACATGATGTGCGGAAACATGAGCCTCACCAATACTCTGCAAAACCAGCTGAACGGCGCCACCGAAGGTTTCCAGCAGATCATGGGCAGCGTCGTGCAGAACGCGACCCAAGCGGTGATGTCTCTGCCGGCGTTGATCATCCAGCGCGCCAACCCCGGTCTCTATGAGTTGCTCAGTAACGGGGTGATGCAGGGCCGTATCGACTTCGATCGCTCCAAACTGACCTGCCAAGCCATGGCCGAGAAGATGGCGGACAAGGTCGGTCAAGCCGGTTGGGGTGCGCTGGCCAAGAACCAGGAGATGCAGGGCAATCTGGAGCAAACCGGCGGTGATGCGGTGGCAGCGGTGAAAAACACCGAAGCCCATAACGGCAACAATGGGGTGTCCTGGGTCGGCGGTTCGAAGGCCGGAGGTAACGGACAGACGCCCATTCGGGTGACCGCCGACGTGGTCCGCGCAGGCTATAACCTGCTGCATAACCGTACGGTGGATGACAGTGCCTCGATCAGTAGCAGTGATTGCCTGGGAGGGGCTATTTGTCAGACATGGGCTTCGCCCCAAGAGGAGTCCGACTGGGCCGTTCGGGTGTTGGGCGAGAGCGAAGTCGCGACCTGCGACAGCTGCGAAACTCTGCGTGCGACCGCTGGCAGCGGACTAACGCCGCTGATCCAGGAGGCCTATAACGAGCGCCTCAAGGCCCTGCAAGGGCTGTTGTCTGGCTCTCTGCCGCCTACCCCTGACAACCTGGCGAAAGCCTCCAGCCCGATGCTGCCGGTGACTCGTGGTGTGGTTGAAGCCCTGCGCGACGATCCCGATCAGGATCTGTTGGCACGGCGCCTGGTCAGTGAGACGGCCTTGTCCAGCGTGCTCGACAAAGCGTTGCTGCTACTGCGCACCCTGCTGGCGGGCAGTCACGAGCCGAACATCGCTTCCGCCGAACCGGCCCAAACCGCCTTGACGAAAAACATCGACGCTCTGGAGCGTGAAATCCGCCTGCTGCAGACCGAACTGCAGGTCCGGCAGATGCTGACCACCAATACCGCCAGCCTGGTGCTCGATCGGCATGCCGGCGGTGCTGATGCTTCGCGCACCGTCGAGCAAGGCGACCCCGAGCCCGGTCGACTCAATGATGCTGACGCCAGGCGCAAGTGAGCCATGAAACGCTCACCGCTATTCACTTTGCTTTCGAGTCTAGGGATTGCCACGGTGATGATCTTGAGCGCCGCACTGGTCGCCTGGATCGGCCGCACTGCGCTGGGTAGTTTTGAGGCCTGGCAGCAGGCACTCGAATCCGTACGGCCCTATCTGCGGTGGTGGCGTGCCCTGCTCTACGGCGCCCTCTTTGCGCTCTGGTGGGATCTACTTCGGCGCCACCGACATCGACCACAGGATCGACTGCGCGTGAAACGCATCGGGACATTAGGTCTCGTACTCTTTACCTGCGTCGAACTCACCCGACTGTGAGATCACCACCATGCTCATGAGCACCAATAGCTACCTGGAGTTTTACCTCTCCCTGCTGGCCTGGATTATCAACAACGGCCTCTGGAGCGTCCTGTCCGACACCGGACTGTTCGCCGCGCCCTTTGGCGCAATCATCCTGCAGGAATGGTTGTCGGCCCGTCAGCAAGGCGCGGATGAAGGCAACAAGGGACTATTGTCGGTACCGCGGATTGAGAACCGATTGTGGCTGGCATACATAGTCGTATTGTTTGGTTGTGCCCCCGTCTTTCCGTTGAGCCTCGCGTCAATGGCGTTCGATGATGCGGCGAGCCAGCGCTGCGGTATTAGTGTGGTCAAGCCAGCAGAAACGGCATGGGGGACCACCTTCAATACCATCGGCGAACGCTCCGCCAACGTACCGATCTGGTGGTTTCTGGTGCATGCCTTGAGCAAAGGGGTAACCGCAGCGGCCACCGCCTCCATCCCCTGCGCACCGGATATCCGACAAATGCGCATGGAGATCGACAGCTCGCGCATCGACAGTCAGGTACTGCTGCAGGAAGTTGCCGACTTCACTCGCGATTGCTATGGCTACTCCCGTTCTCGGTTGTTTACCAATCGCCCGCAGTTAGACAAGGCACAAAGTCACGACGCGTCCTGGATCGGCTCAAGCTACTTTCTCGATACCCCTGGCTACTATGATACGGATCGCTCACGAACGCCGCGAGTCAGTTGGCCGTATGACGACAACCGCGATGTCTCCTTACCGCGGCTGGAGAATGGCGCGGGCTACCCCACCTGCAAGCAGTGGTGGAGTGATAGCGGTGTAGGGTTACGCGAACGTTTGATCGAGCAGGTTGATCCCTTGCTGCTGACTCAGCTGAAAGGTTGGTTGGCTGGCCGTTCGGGCAACGAGATAGAGGATGCCACCCTCCGTGAGTTGGTCAGCCCGCGCCAGCAATCAATGTCCATGTCGCCCGGACAGGTGTACCAGGACTATGGCTCCAGCGCTCGTGGCGGCTCGATCAATCAGGGGCTCAATAATCTGGCCACCAATACCGGGTTAGCACTGGGCTCCTTCAGCAACTTCCCGGCAATGAATGCACTACGCGCCGCACTGCCAATGGTGCAGGCCTTCCTCATCATGGGCGTCATCATCAGCTTGCCTCTGATCCTGCTGGTCAGTACCTATCAGCTGAAGACCGTCATGACAGTGACGTTCGCGCTGTTCACCTTACACATGCTGAGCTTCTGGTGGGAACTGGCGCGCTGGGTCGACTCCTGCATGCTCGACACCTTGTACAACCAAGTTTCGGCTTCCAATCAAGCGCTGTTGTCGCTGCCTACGTCCGGGTTTATGGACGGGACAGTCACGGCACAGGTGATCGAGTACGTGATGGGGGCCATGTTCATCGTGCTGCCGATGCTGTTTCTAGGGGCCATGAGCTGGGCAGGATATTCAGTCGGCAGCGGGATTCAAGGCATGTTGGCGAACGGTAGCAAAGCAGCAAGTGACGCAGCGAGCAAAGGTACGGATCAAATATTGGGTGCTGCTAAGCGCTCAATTAGATGACTTGCTGTCGCCTATATAATGCCCGTTGTCGTCGAAGTCACCGATGTAGAGGTCAGCACCTAGGTAGTCTGGCCCTGGATTTTTCTCTTGTTGATCGGCACCAATAAAAACCCTGAGCCATAGCAAAGCAGTGACAGCCAGCATCATCACAATGAAAGTAACCATCCAAGCACTGACAAAGAGCAATCCTCCGATCAATGCCAGTTTGGCAATCAAAAAACTCCCGCGAACAAGTAATTTACCTGCGGGCATACCTGCCGTCACCGCACGCTCAGCCACGCGGAGCTCAAACGTTTTCAACATACGGCAACCACGTTTTACCGACATGCCACATGCGTACGCCCAGCGGTGGGCACGTGAATTCTGAACAGGTTGCTGAGTCGGCATGGTCTCGGCCTCTTCTGAACGTTTTCATGGTTGAGACAGGAGTAATAGCCTACTACTGAAAACGGTCCGTTCCTGACCATTTATCAGTTTACCTAGCCGAAAAAACTTCGCTGGAGTAAAGCGGGCGGCACGGTTAAGCAGGGTATTGAGACTGATTGCCCATGCTAGCCGCTTTGCCCTGCGTCTGTTATCGGACGCTGCTGATAGGCATTCGTTGCTGTTACCTCACGCATTGATTTTGGGCGTCGCGGTGAACGCGACCCGTATCGCTTCCGCCAGGAATGCTTCGAATGGACAGGACCAACAGATGGCTAGTAACCTTTGGGTATGCGGTAGGTCTCGCCTTTTTTCTTGTCTCCGAAATTATCCGTATGCTCCGATTCGTCTGTGCGTATGCAATTCCGAGTCTGACCATTCCCCACAATGCATTTCGACCACTCGACCCGACTAGCTAATTCATCCAGCCTCATGACTTCAACTCGACGCGCTTTGATCTCGTCTAACGACGGCACCCACAGATAGAGAAACACTACAACCAGTGTAAGGATCGTGGCCTGCGCCGACAGGAAGTAGAGCCAGCGCCTACTATCCAATTTTTTTGCTGCTGTGTCGTACAGTTTAGCGGCCCGCTGTGCGGCAGCATCTGCCTCGATGAATCTCTTGCTCAACAACTCGGCGGCTTGACTCGCGGTTGACTGTGCGGAGGTCTCGATACTCTGTTTGACGCCAGCCTCCAGTCGAGTCAGTTTCTTTTCGACATTATCCTGTAACTCACGCAAGGCACCGGTAGCCCGTCGAGACTCGCTCTCATTGACCTCTGCCGCTTCCAATATTTTACGAGCTGAGCCGAAGAGGGCCTGAAAATTACGATCGTGCACTTGTTCTTTACTCGTTCCATTCATCTAAATCTTCCTAACGTTGGACCTTCTAGGTCAGGCATCTCATGTTTTGGTTGTTGCAGTCCCCGACGACGAGAAAGGTCCTGACTCTTGCTGTACTCCATCCATTGTGTGTGAGACAGGTTTAAGTCCATCAGGTCCTGTAGGGCCGCGAAATGCAGAGCACCACCGCTGCCGGCCACCAACACCAGCGCCCCCGTTCCGGTCTCCTCAGGTCCTTGAGCAAGCCTCACCAAGTCGATGTAATCGCGCTCCGCCTTGGCGTTTTCAGTCGATCTGTTTTGCAGAATGCCTGTAGCCAACTCCTCGATGAAGTTTTGAAACCTCTCAGTCGATTTAGGCCTCTGTCTAGCTCCATCGCCGAATGCATCAAGATAGGGCTCGATACGTGCCTTCAACGCGGCGTCTGGAAGAGGTGCCGTTTCGATGTACCAATGCACCCGTCGTGAAGTGCTCGGCAGGTCAGGCAACTCGTCCAATTTTTCTGAAAAAATTCGAGAAAGAAACTGGTGTCGACCAGCCTCTTTTTTTGACTTATTGGCCTCAGTCTTAAACTCGATCAAACGTACTGTGCCGGGGAAAGCCATCAGCAAATCCCCCAGCCGTTTGTCGTCTGGCGTTTGCTGAAGCAAGTTCACCATGCTCGGTAACTGGCCGGATTTCAGCTGTGAACCAAGAGCGAACCCCAACCCGTAAAGAAAATTTCCGATAACCACATTTTCATACAGCTTCATTGAACGTCATCGCTCCAGTGTCACCTGCCAATTTACAGAAGCTCGCCGGTAGCGCTCTGTGCTTTACCGTTTGTCAGTCTATCGGCCCGAAAAAACAAAGCTGGAGCTCAGTAGACTCAGCCCGTCAAACGCCGTCGTTTATCCGATTGATATTCGTAAATGACTTGGCTAAACCCAAGGTACGGATCGCTGTTATCGACAGCACCTTCCCAGGTAGCCAGAGCCTTCAAGGCTACGTCACTTCGGTGATGGTTCTCCCCAAGTGCGATGAGCGTTCGGTAGCTCGCACGGTGACCGTTTCTACGGTGATGAACGCCTACTGCTCTCCTGAGCGCCTTCCGAGCTCTGCTCGTCAGGCAAACTTTCTTGTTTTTCTTCAACCCATCGCGGGGAAATTCTTTCCCCCACGGGACAGGTTTCTTCGCGCTTTCAACGGAGGCACACCATGTCCGACTCACTTACACCGAAAGCACTGAGCCCCCTTCGGTTGCCCATTGTGTTCACGCCTGGCGCTTGGCAACGCGCAGTACTACTCGAGCGCTCAGGTCATCCTGAGAAGCTGCAGGTCAATCGGCTGAGCCACGTACTGCGCGCAGCCTTCGAGGCACACCGGGCCTATCCACACGAGCCCTATGTGCTGTTTGAGGTAGTCCACATCGCGTCACCGGGTCATCCACGCCATGACCCGGTGCTGCAAATGAGCCTCAGCCTGCTCCAAGAGCCGGACCAGCCTGACGCCTTGCTGATAGCGCTTGCAGGAGAACACCAACGCTAAACGCGTACGGTCGTACTCAAGATCCAGATTCACACCGGACGGCATGCAGTCCTGCATCAATCCAACCCATCACCCACCGGGGAACCCTCCCCGACGGGCAAGGCGTTCCTCCGTTTTCTCTCGAGGAACATGCCATGCGCGATATCTACCAAGACGTGACTGACAAGATCGTTACCGCTTTGGACCAAGGCGTTGCCCCCTGGATCAAACCCTGGTCCTCAAGTGGCTCAGCTAACGTCGGTCATCATCACCCCTACCCCATTAACGCCATCACGCGGCGTCCCTATTCGGGGATCAACTTACCATTGCTCTGGGCCGAGGCCAGGTTGCAGGGGTTCACTCAAGATCGTTGGCTGACCTTCAACCAAGCCAAAAAGGCCGGTGGGCACATCCGTAAGGCTGAGCACAGTACTCTGGCTGTGCTCTACAAGCCGATGGAGCGCGAGGAACAGACCGAGTCAGGCCAACCCGTACTCGATGAGAACGGTCAGCCCAAGGTCACTCACTTTGGCCTTCTCAAGACGCATTTTCTGTTCAACATTGAGCAAACAGAGGGGGTCGAAGCGCTCAATGAAACCCTATTAGAGACGGAACCAAGTGATCCCTTCCGGGCCAACAGCGCTGCGGAAAATCTGCTGTTAAGTACTGGCGCACACATCGTTCATCGATCTGCCAACGAAGCCTTTTACCACCCGATCAGGGATCTCATCCAACTGCCGACAAAAGCGCAATTTCACGATGAAGGTGGGTACTACGCCACCGCACTTCACGAGCTGACGCACTGGACCGGGCATCACTCTCGCTTGCAGCGCGAAGGCGTGACGTCATCCTGTCCGTTCGGCTCGCCAGGCTACGCGTTTGAGGAGTTGATCGCCGAGATGGGCGCTGCTTTTTTATGTGCCTACGCCGGGATACAGGGAGCGCTGCGACACGAGGGCTACATCGATTCCTGGCTCAGCCTGCTCAAGGCTGACAAGCGCGCGATCTTTCGTGCCAGTGGCCAGGCCCGAAGCGCCTCGGAGTATGTACTCAACCTGGAGCAGCAACTGAAGCAAGCGGTCTTGGATGACTCACTGTGCATGAACGATGGAGCTTGATCGTTACCTCACCGCTGCAAACGCTTCACAGGGCCCAACGCGAGTTGAGCCCTTTTTTCTGTTTCCAGAAAACAGACGGAATCATACGGCGGCCCCCTCACGCAAAGAACAAGAGAGGGGCGCACACCCGCAGCATGCCGTTATGTATCCAGGTTCTGCGCCAGAAAATCCACCAGCTCGAGCGGACTCCGGCTGTCGATCACCTTGTAGATCAGATCGCGTTTACTGCGCGGTAACTTCTTGACCACGCTCTTCGCCGAGGCCCTGACGGCTTCGTCGGTCCCATGGATACGTGCCGCGAGCAGCAGCACGAGCGTGGCGTCAGTGAGGTTCATGGCAAGACCTAAAAAATATGCACCGCAGTGTACCGGCTCTTTTCTTTTCCGTACTAGCCCCAAAAAAAATGATGCCTATGAGTATCCATATTCCGATTGCCGCACAAAGGGACACGAGCCAAAAGGACGGGTAAGGGTTGGAAGGGAATGGGCACTCAAGGGTAAGAGCGCTATCCGAAAAGGTTAAAAGGCCACTGACCCAGCCACTTCCCGGAGGTCACGATGCTCAGTCTGTTTCGCCACAAAAGGCAGAAGCCCCCTCCGCCACCGACCGTCAACGTCGCCGAAGGTTACCTGTCCATCGAGTCTGCCCATACCCTCTTAGCAGTGGAGCACCGCCGTCAGTTGCTCGATCGCATCTGGCAATACACCGCCCTCTCCCACGTCCAATTCACCCAGCTCTACTTAAATCCGATCCATCGCTACGCCGAACAGGTCCAGCAACTCCCGGCCAGCGAGACGCACCACCATGCGTATCTCGGTGGCATGCTCGACCATGGCCTGGAGCTGGTCGCTTGCAGTTTGAAACTGCGTCAGTCGTATCTGCTTCCCACCGGCGCCGCGCCCGAAGACCAAGCCGCCCAGACCGATGCCTGGTCGGCTGGCATCGCCTATGGCGCCCTGCTGCATGACATCGGCAAGATCGCCGTGGACCTGCTGGTCGAACGCCAGGATGGCCGTGTTTGGCATCCTTGGCAGGGCTCCCTGGATCAGCCCTACCGTTTTCGTTACATCAAGGGTCGCGACTACCACCTGCATGGCGCCGCCGCAGGCTTACTCTATACCCAGATTCTCGACCGCCCTATCTTGGACTGGCTCAGTGGATTTCCGTCGCTGTGGGCCTGCCTGCTGTATGTCCTGGCGGGCCAATACGAACGTGCCGGTGTGCTGGGTGAGTTGGTGATTCAGGCCGACCGCGTCTCCACCGCGCAGAACATCGGCGGCAACCCAAGCAAGGCACTGCTGGCCCCTATTCATTCGCTGCAACATCACTTGATCAGCGGACTGCGTCATTTGGTTCAACATGAGCTGAAACTCAACCAGCCAGGTGCCGCGGGTTGGTTGACTCAAGACGCACTCTGGCTCGTCAGCAAGACGGTCACGGATAAGCTGCGAGCCTACCTGCTGTCGCAATCGATTGAGGGCATTCCTTCATCCAACATCGCTGTGTTCGATGAACTCCAGTCGCATGGGCTGGTCGAGTCTACCCCGGATGGCAAAGCCATCTGGACCGCTCTTGTCGCACAGGAAAACTGGGGGCAGACCTTTACTTTTCTGCGCCTTCAGCCCGCGTTGATCTGGGGGAACGAAGACCGGCCTGAGGCTTTCAGCGGAACGGTGGACGTTGCGACCGATGACCACTTGACTGACGCACCAGCATCACCACCAACGCCTAAGACTGTCAGTACAAGATCGCGTCAAAGCTCTTCGCTGACAGATCCCATGGCGATGGAAGACGCTGACTATCTCGGAACGTTGTTGGATATGTTCGAGCTGGAAGAGCCTGAGATCAGCGACGCATCATCAAGCACTCTCGAAATCTCAAATCCCTCGTCGGATAACCCTGGTCAGGCATTCCTGAATTGGGTCAAGGAAGGCATCCTGAGCCACAACCTGACCATCAATGACAGCAAGGCTAAAATCCACACGGTGTGTGGCAGCGTATTTCTGGTCACACCTGGCCTCTTCCAACGCTATGTGCAGGAGTTTCCCGGTGTCTCACAGGGTGCCACTCAAGAAATTGATGAATGGCGTTGGGTGCAGAAGCAATTCGAAAATTTAAAAATACATAAAAAACGCGATAACGGACTAAATATTTGGAGTTGTAAAATTCAAGGACCCAGAAAAACCTCAAAACTTAAAGGTTATTTGATAGAAGACACAAAAATAATATTTAATGAGCGCCCTAGCGACAATTCTTATCTGACAGTTGAAAATGACTACCCCCCACACCACCATCACACCAAGCAGTAAAAAGATGCACTTTCCCTCTACCGCTGGATCTTCCCTGGGAGCGACGTGAATAATCATATCGAACGGAGACGCCACGATATTCAGCTGCAAACAAAGCGAAATGCAATCGTTGCCGACTTAGAGCCAAGCGGAGCAACTTCAAATGAAGAATTATAATCTCTAGTTTTATAGAGCATCAACAACACTTCATGGCACGAGCATGGGTTATTAGCGCTGCATAAGGAATCTCTTCTACCTGCTCATCCAGCAGGATTTATGCATTCTCCATCAAAGAATGAGTTTCCCACTCTGTTTTGAATGGCGGAACACCAAACACAATATTAAACCGTTTCAAAACCTCAGATTCTGAATCAGCGATTAAATTGCGTAAACACGCACCTTCAAGGCCGACAAAAACAGTGACACTCCCCACACTATTAGGATTTGTCTGCAAATTTATAACCCCCTAAATAGGATAGTAATCCGACGCATAGCTAGCACCCAACTGAAATTCATACCTGGCTTTAGAACCAGTAGCGCTATTATAAGTTTGCGGCTCGGCATAAAAAATAGAACCTAGCGACGGTGGCGGCTTATCTGGAGAGGTGCGAGTAAAAGCGGACGGTTCAATCAGCATCCGCTTTAAATACGCATTCCGCTGGAATGGCAAGGTAGCGTGGCATCAATGCTGGACCTTCCCTGACACTGGAATAGCCAGCATCCGCGCCGAACGCGACCGTGCACGCCAGAAAGTGGCCGAGGGCATCAACCCCAGCGATGACAAGAAGGCCAATAGGATTAAAGAACAGGCAGCAAACAAGGCCATCATTGCCAAAGCCGAGCGGAAGGCCACCGAGAACTTGACAGTAACCGAGCTATTCGACAGTGGCTAACGGACGGTTTAGCCCGTCAGGACGGCAATGCAGAACTAAGGCGCAGCTTCAGCAAGAACGTGCTGCCTGCCATAGGTAAGAAGGCGCTGCGAGACTAGATGTGCTACGTGCTTTACGAGCACGCGGCCTGAACCGGGCTGTAGTCATCCTGAACAATGATATGGGTCAGATGCTGCGCTGGGCGGAAAAACGGAAGCCCCGGCGCAGCTTGATGATTGACGGCAACCCGTCCGAGTTGGTGGAAGTCGAAAAACTGCTCGAGCACGACTACCAGGAACAGCGCGGCCGAGTACTGTCTGTCGATGAAATCAGGGAGTTGCGCAACATTTTCGAACGCATGGAGCGAGACTATGGCGCCCTCCCCGCCGGCCAGAGATATTCCGGCGTGCGCCCTGGAAAGAAAAGCCCAACTCGCATTGTGGATATGCTTGAGTACTCTCTGCCGCATCGACGAATTACTGAAGGGTGAATGGCAACACGTCGACCTAGATAAGGGAACGTGGCTTCTCCCAGCCGAGAACACCAAAGGCCTGTGAGGCAAGCGCCAAGACAATCACGTGTTTCTTTCCGCCTTCGCCCTGCGTCAATTCAAGGAGTTGCACACCCTGACAGGCGACACCCCGTAACCAAGGTTGAATCGGCAATATGCAGAGGGGCTGACGAATCTTGAACCCTGGAATCAGGACGATGCCTTGGGTCCCCAAAAGCGTTGTATGAGCATTTTCCAGCACAGCACCTACGATGGGGCACAGCATTAGAACCCCCTCATTTCGATCGGTATGGCTACGAATGAAGAAAAGTCTCCTCTTGTGGAGGAAATCACTACCGCGGGGCCTCCTCTGGACGACACTTACTTTATCGATGCCGAAAACCTGGAGCTTTGGATAAACAAGGAGCTCGCGGAAGTTTGTCAGCACCGTAGCCCTTACAAGAAGCCCCTTGAAGATCTTTCTTTATTCTGCCGTCAATTTCCATTGATGTAGCTTCTGGCTTTTCACATGATCGAAAGCCTTTTACCGCTTTATGAATAATTGCATTCTATTGGCAAAATGCACCTCTTACCTTCTAGAAATCTGCAAATACTCAGAGTATCTACGTCGCCTCGACAGATAACTCTATCGCCATATTGCCTTTTGCGAAACCCCTCTCATCAGCTCTTTCGCTACATTGAAAAGCGCTTGCGCGTTATATTCGTGAGTAGGCGAACTCATGGGGCCCGCCAAAGACTTCAACTCGATGTGTAACCGGCATCGGTGATATCTCGATTTTTTTGGTGAAAATATTTCCGGCGCGATCGCCATGGTCGTGAACTCGCCAATCCCTCCCAACGACGCCTGATCACCTAACATTTTATCCGGTGACCGCTTTAACAGCAGATGTCTACTTTATTGTTCCGCACCGATCCAATTGTCAATCAATGCATCAGTACAGACGCTCAGCGAAACTGAGGCCAACCTCGAAAATCGGAGGGCAGCGAGCATCCATAGTTCAATTGCTGGCAACCAGGTGGAATATTCTCATATTTAACCTGGCTCGTTTTTCCCACCACAAACACGCACAGCAGCACAACAAGTGAAAAAACCGCGAATGAGATTAGCATTGTTTTTATTCTCATTTCTCTGCCTTCCAAATAGTCCAAGTTTTTTTATTTCACCGCTACCCTTTGCAACCGCTCACCTATCTCTTAAATGTTGCATGGCTCATTTTCTCTGGTGAAACGACCTTGAGCACCTCGATTTCAGAATGAGTGTGGATCATTGGTTTCGGGAGTCGACTGCCCCTTACTGATATCAATCAACTGCTTGGAAAACCGAAAATGGAGGGCAGGCTGGCGACCGCGGAATAATCAACGGGGGCGAAGGCAACGATGGTCCCGACCACCATGCCGGGCGCAATTTCAACCCTCCTTCCTACCAGCTCGGTGCGCTCGGCCTCCAGCAGCAGTTCGGGATCAACGATCCGAGCATAGGATCGGTCGCCCGTTGGCAGGTCGCAAATTGCCGCGCCATGACTTGGCACGCCCTCGCGATCGTACATGACCGTATAGGTTGCGATGTTGGCGGGCCCAACGTAGTCATCGTCGATCTGGAGCTGTGGGATAGCGTCCAGCGCCGCTTGCACGGCCGGCTGATCAGGCTGGTGTACATCGGCCCCGGGCGGGGTCGTCGAATAGATGGAATAGACATGGTTGGACATCATCATACCCAGCCCACTGACAAGGCCCTTCGAGCCCGGATTGGCCCGCAACATCTCCGCCATCCGCCCAATGGACGTAAGGACGAAGCTACTTCCAGGCCCGCCTGCATAGGGCAGGCCGCCGGTTACGGTGACAGCCTCACCGGAACGATCCGGTACGCCAAGCGAATCACGACCGAAATTCACCGCTGCGGCAAAGCAGCTATAGAGATCCACATGGTCGATGTCGTTCATCGTCAGGCCCGCGCTGTGGAGCACCGCTCGGCTCGCGGCTTCCATGGCGGGTGACTTCCACAATTCGGGGCGCACGGCGATATATACCGGATCCTCGGCATAGCAGGATGTCCAAGGATAGACGCGCTGTTCGCGTGGAACACCGTTCGCGTCCGCCCATTCTTCGCTTGCGATCAGCAATCCAGCGCAGATATCGACATCCATGATCGCCACCATATGCTTCGTGTATGGATAGGCGATGAGGCGATTGTCCGGACGAGGCGTGACGAGGAAATCGGCGGAGCGCTGCTCACCGAACCAGGCATGGGGGTTGCGCGCTGCTACGGATGTCATGGCGCAGAGCGTCTGCCCAAGTTGCTGGCGATAGACGTCGGGGGCGATGCCAAGATGCGCACGACGGGCAATATCACGCATCGCGAACCCATAGACAGCGCCTATGCCCTCAGTCAGCCCAATGGCCGCCTCGCCGGGATGTTGATGCTTATCGATATCGAACCAGTGTCCCGGGCCGTCGGCATGCGCGTGGCTCCAGGGCGGTATGGTTCCCTGCTTGTGATAGTGCCGCATCGTCGCGAGCGCCTCGCCGCCGCAGACCAGAGCAAGCGACGCCTGCCTTTGGCGGATCGCATCAAAGGCATTGTTGGCCAATGACTGGGGAGATGTTCCACTCGGCGGGCCCAGCAGTCTGACCTTCGGGTCAGCGCCCAGCCGTTCAGCCAATCGGGCGACGGGATCGTCATAACGCCAAGTCATGCAGTCGGTGATGTACAAGGCGTCGATTTGTGCCAGCGCGTCGTCGCTCACGCCGCTGTCGCGCGCGGCCGAACGCGCTACTTCTTCCCATGCCGCAAGCGGCTCGGGTCCGGGTTGCTGGCCGCGATGAACCGTTTTTTGCGCGACACCGATGATGACAGGGGTTTGGGGGGCGATAGAGTTCATTGGTGGCCTATTGAATGCGGTGTTGGACGCAACTCTTGCGCAAAACCGAGCGCATCGGGTAGACGTAGCCCATACACGGCGCAGACCGTGCCCGCAAAGAGGCGTTCGCGATCCTCCTGGCTGAAATCTTGCACGATCTTCTTGAAGCTGTTCCAGAGTACCGAATAGGATATTCGCGGCAAATCGACGGGAAAATTGCTTTCAAACATGCATCGTTCAGGGCCGAAGAGGTCTATCGTCGTCAGCACATGGTCCCGCTGAAGCTCTGCAACCTGGTCGGACGTACATGGAAGCATGGCATCGGGTGCGGCCAGCCCGGTGAACTCCATGTTCAGCCCGCCGATCTTGACGAAGACATTGTCCAGCTGCGCGAGAGTCCGCATTTTTTCCCGCCAATCCCGAAAACCTTCGTCGCGCGCCATTGCGTAGCGCCCGACCCCGATAGGGTAGCCAGCATGATTGATGACGATGCGCGTATCGGGAAATGCGCTGGCGAGATCGAACAACTCGCCAAGCTGTGACTGGAAGAACGCCGCCTCGAAACATAGGCCAGCCTTGCCAAGTTCCGCGAAACCCTCCCTGAAAGCGGGGAGCATCGCTTCGCCGGAGGGAGAACCGCTATGTTGCGGCACTTCCGGGTCATAGCTGACGCGATGTCTAATGCTCACCAAGCGATCGGGGGCTGCAGCGCGGTGAGCCGCCAATATTTCGGCCACTGCCGAGCCCATTAGCAGGTCCGCCTTCGCGACTATGCCAGAGCAAGCCCCGGCTGCCTTGCCGCCAAGCGCATCGGCGGAGCGCCCGAACTTCTCGATATATTCGGTCTCTCCCACAAGACGCAAATGCGCAGGGCCTTCGGTACGATAGTGCGATTGCGCTTCGACATAAATCGTCGCTACCACATTGTGACCAGAGCCGGTCTTGTCCGCGAGAACGTCGTCCTCATCATAGGAAGGAAAAAAAGGAGCCGGAGGCGTGGCCCATAGATGGTGGTGAGCATCAATGATGGGAAGATCGGGAGTCAGAATTGGCTCACCCCGATTTTTATCGTTCATTTCCTTCATGGTTTAAATGTCTCCGGATCCGTTTCAATTACACTTCGGTTCGATCTGTGATTTATCAACTCCTCGCGCGACCCGTGCAGGTCTGCTCGGAACCTCGTTATGCTTGGGCGACGCCACGCGGCGGCACGAACCAGTGCGGCTTGGAGTAGTAGAGCAAGCCATCCTTGAACGTCCACTGTTCTAGCAGCGTCGTATCGATCGGCTCGCCCGTCTCGACCGCCGATCCGACGAGATGGAACTGAATGACTACTTCATAAAAAGATGGGGCGTTCACAGCCGCGTTATAGCGACCCACCGCCTCAAACTTTTCCATCTTCCATGTAGAGAAGAAAATACCGAGGAACTGGAGAAAGCCCTCGCGTCCACGATAGCTGCCACCATAGGGAAGCGCCCGCGACTGGACCACCTCGAACTCCGGATGGACTAACTGCACAACGGCATCGAAGTCACCCGTTGCCATAGCGGCCTGGAAGCGTGCTACAAGATCGAGTTCGTCACTCGCCATATCTCTCTCCGTATAGTGTTTGTCTCGAATGAATCAGCGCTCGTATGTTGCATTATCGAGGACTGCACGCGCAGCACTGGCAGCCTTCGCCACCCGGTCAGCAGCCGACATCCCCTGGTCCTTGAGAACCGTTAGGGGAACCTCGATGTCTATCGCAGTCGCAAGCGGGATCGCCCCCACTAGCTCCTTTAGCGGCCACACACCCTCTCCGGGGGCAAGGCGGTTGAGGCCCTCTGCCAGATAGTCATCCATGGCGCCCAACGTGGAACCGTCGCAGATTTGCGCATAGCTGATGTATTGGGCCGGTACTGTGCGCACGTCCTCAATCGACGCGCCGGTCCGGATGAGATGGAGGAAATCAAGCGCTACGCCGACATTGGGCATATCGATCGCTTTGGCAAAGAACAAGCCGCGTTCAAGTGTATTGCAGGCTCCGATCAGGCCCATAAACTCAATACCGGCACCGATGTTGTACTCGGCTGCCATCTCGCAGAATGCGCGCAGGCTGTCGATCGCTCTGTTCTCATCAAGGTCATGGATATGCACCACCGCACGCGCAGCGTTCAGTTCCGCGCCCATCTCCAGATAAGGCCTGTAATCCTCCAAGTTGATGCCCTGCGCGATGGGGAACATCTCGATATTCGCCAGTTCGATGCCATTGTCGGCGAGGCTTCGCTTCATTTCAGCCTTGGTTGACGGCGTGATCGATGGAAAATGGAACTGGGGCCATCCCTTACCAGGGAAGGGATCGACGGGGTCGTGCACCCACGTCACGATGCGTTGGCAATTATTCGCCGCAGCCAGCCCCACGAGTTCAAGAGGGGTCACGTCTAGAGCCGTCAGTTGATGCAGTGCCAGAGGTCGCATAGTTTTTCTCCTGTCTTGTTAGGCGGCTTTACTGCCACTCGGACTGGTCAGGAACCTGACGAAGCTGATTGCTGCCATCCCAATCGACTGCGGCACGCTTCATATAATCGAACAAGGGGGTGAACACGGGATCGAGGCGAACAACTTCCAGATACGGGATATCGGGGCTTTTCATATCGAAGAAGATGTATTCGCCCCCAAGGCCGATGCGCGCTTCCTGAGCCGCTGTGATGCCGACCTTTGCAAGATCACGGCGCGTAGCCTCCACGTCAGGCGAACGTACCAGCGCATGGTGCAGCCCGGCCCGCTTGCCATTCGTCCAATCCGTGAAGATCGACTCGGCATCATTGTGCTGGTGAATGAACTCGATCTGAAGACCCTGCCAGTAGCCCAGCGCGATCGACTGATCAATCACTGTCGGCACGCCGCGATATTTCACGTCGAGCAGACCGATATGTTCCATATGAAAGAATGGCCCGGCGCCAAACGTCCGCACCCAGAAATCCACGCTTGCGGGGATGTCCGTGGTGATGAAGCAAATCTGCTCTATCGTGCCTAACCCTGCAGGTAGGCCTTGCGTAATCGCGAAAGGATAAACCATTCTCAGCTCCTTAGTTCCCACGCACGGCGCGCGGTAAACCTTTTTCTTAGGTCGCCGCAAGCTTAGCCATCGTCTATCCCCCGGGCATCAGGTCCAGCGCCAAATGACAGCGCCAGAACAATATGATTGCGGGGTCAGGCCCAAGCTTCGCTATGCGGCGCATCCGTTGCTACGCACTTCTTCGTCGGTAGCCTGACGTCAGCATTGACTTGCCGCTGCGGGACTTGCGAGGGCGCGCGAAACTGGGCTTTCGCGCACAAGTCCCTCCCGTGTTCACGCGAGGCTTTTCTCCAACGTGACCAACCCGCTCACAGCTTGCGGCGTACGATGATGCCCGCGGCGTCGCGATCCCAGGTGGTTGCAGTGACGCCTTCGTCGCGCAGCATGAACTTCTGCACGCGGCCCGTCGGGTTTTTGGGCAGCTCCTTGCGAAACTCGTAAAAACGCGGCACCGCGAAGTGAGGCAAATTATCGATCGACCACCGGCACACATCTTCTTCGGTCGGGGTTGCTTCTTCCCGCAGGACTATCGTGACCTTGATGTCGTCTTCGCCTTTCTGCACGCCGGTGGCATGCACCGCCACCTCCTGAACCCAGTCATTGGCGATGTAGGTGCGCTCAAGCTCGAAGCTCGAGACGTTCTCGCCGCGACAGCGCAGATAGTCCTTTTGCCGGTCAGCGAAGTACAGATAGCCATTCTCCATTCGACCCAGGTCTCCGGTATGCATCCAGAGGTTACGCCAGGCCCGAGACGTGTCTTCCGGTCGCAGCCAATATCCTTCGAACATGACGTGGGGATATTTGGGCCGGAACACGATCTCACCGATTTCGCCCTCTGGCACCGGACGATCATGCTTATCGAAGATCTTCACTTCAAATTCCTCAGCTGGCCGGCCGGCGGAGGTTTCCGGAGGATTATCATCCATGGTCGCCAAGGTCACGCGCGACCCTTCAGTCTGCCCGAACGCCCAGGATGACGCAGTGGCAACGCCGAAACGTTCCTTCCATACTTTTCTGATCTCAGGCGTTATGGGATGTCCCACGATCATGCGCAATTGGCCGAAGCAGCGCTTCTCAGCCTCGCTCTCAGCGGCATGAGCGATGAGGGCGAAAATGGACGCCATCAAGATGGCATTGCGGGCGCCAGATTGTTCGATGTCCGACCAGAAGGTGGTTACCGAAAAGCGCGGCCAGATTGCCACGCGATGGCCAGCCACTAGTGCCCCCATTACTGCAGTCTGGGCGCTACTGTGGAACAGCGGCAGACACGTCCAGGTGACTTCGTCAGCCGTCTCCGGCATGCACCGGCGCTGCTGCCGGCCCTGCATACACATGTAGTTATGGCTGATCATGCAGCCCTTTGAAGGTCCGGTCGTTCCCGACGTGTAGATCAGGCAGGCGAGATCGCCTGGCTCGATGGGCGTAGCGATCGGAGTGTCGTCCGACCCTCGATACTCGCCGAACGGCTGGATGGGTATGTTGCACGGTGAAAAGGGGCCTTGCGACCGGCACAGGATGAGCGATACCTGATCGAGCTTGTCGGATATTTCGAGTAGGCGATCAAGATAGATCGGATCGCAGATGATCAAGCGCGCACCCGCATCGGCGATCTGATGACGCAGGAAATCCTGCTTGTAGGCATTGTTGATCGGTACCCATAGCGCGCCCAGCTTATTGATGGCGAACCATGTCGCGACCACGTCGACACTCGTGTCGAGCAACGTAACGACGGTCGCGCCCTTTCCTATGCCAAGTCTCGCCAGCGAATTCGCCAGGCGGGTCGAACGCCGATCCATCTCGGCATAGGTGATCGTGTCACCCTGTACGTCGAGAAAGACCTTGTCCCCCGCACGATCGACGGCGCGAGCCAACGCATTCACCACTGTGTCGAGACGGTCGGGACGAAGCTCGTCATCCGGTTCACCGCCGTTGAAGGACTGTGCGCGACTCTCGGCATGTTCGCTATTTAACATGAGCAGGACCTCGTCTAAATGGTTAAACCGCTTCAAAAACGAAGGTCTTATTAGCTGCGTTGTTTTCTCCTGTCGAGACGTTGCGTCCCGTATTGCGGCGTTTGGGGGGTTATTTGACAGCAGGGGCAAATCTTCTTGCATTTATGGACAGATTGCTGGATGCGGTGAGTCGTACGGACCGGTGCGTTTCAATGCCTGACGACGGCACGCGCATACGTCTCTTTTCATGATTGATGATTGAGATGGCAATAGCATTTGTCCCCGCTGTACCAGTCCGTTTTCCGCCCCAGTGTATCCCCTATGCTTGGCCTGGTCCGTTGCCGAGGCGCTCGTTTTCGATCGACCTTCTCAACGGTTAATGCATTCAAAACGCAGCCAAACAAGTTAGGGCAAAACTTATGCGAAACCCGGTAATCGTCGATGCGATCCGCACGCCCATGGCACGTGGCAAGGCAGGCGGCGCGCTTTCTACTGTTCATCCTACCGACCTGCTCGCAGGCCTGTTCAAGACTCTCATGTCTCGCCACGATCTGGATCCGGCAACCGTCGATGACGTCATCGTCGGCTGCGTCAGTCAGGTCGGTGAGCAATCTGGAGCTCCCGGCCGGCTTGCCTGGCTCGGGGCCGGTCTGCCGGAAACGGTACCCTCGACCACGGTGGATCGCCGCTGCGGTTCCAGCCAGCAAGCCATCCATTTCGCTGCTCAGGGCATCGCCGCCGGAGCCTATGACATCGTCGTCGCCGGAGGTGTCGAGTCGATGAGCCGCGTGCCCATGTTCAGTGCACGCATCGGCCAGGACCCTTTCGGAGCGACGCTCTACGAACGCTACCAAGGTGGCATGATCCCCCAGGGCATTGCCGCCGAACGCATCGCCGCACGCTGGAATATCAGTCGCCTGGAGCTTGACGCCTACTCCTCTCGCTCTCACCGGCTCGCCGCCGCAGCAAGAGACTCGGGGGCGTTTGCCCGCGAAATCATTCCAGTCAGCGCCAACGGCATTGAACTGCGCCATGACGAAACCATACGCGATACGACTACTGCCGAAGGCCTGGCCCAGCTCACGCCCTCGTTTATCGACGATGCCTGGCTCCAACGCTACCCAGAACTGAACTGGGGAGCAACCGCAGGCAACGCCTCGCAGCTGGCCGACGGCGCATCCGCCATGCTCCTGATGAGCGAAGAAACGGCCGTGCGCTTGGGCCTGACACCGCGTGCACGCTTCGTTGCTTTCGATGTCATCGGCGACGACCCGATCATGATGCTCACAGCCCCGCTGTCCTCCACCCGCCGGGTACTCGCCAAAGCCGGCCTGCAAGCCAAGGACATTGATCACTTTGAGGTCAACGAAGCCTTCGCCAGCGTCCCTTTGGCCTGGCTTAAAGAGTTCGACATCAACCCGGAATATCTCAACCCCCGTGGTGGGGCAATCGCCCTGGGCCATCCATTGGGCGCTTCCGGTGCTCGCCTCATGACCACGATGCTGCACGCCCTCGAACAGACCGGCGGGCGTTATGGCCTGCAAACCATGTG
The DNA here is from genome assembly GCF_058802085.1 of Pseudomonas sp. GW822-FHT02G04. Taxonomy (NCBI): domain Bacteria; kingdom Pseudomonadati; phylum Pseudomonadota; class Gammaproteobacteria; order Pseudomonadales; family Pseudomonadaceae; genus Pseudomonas; species Pseudomonas sp. GW822-FHT02G04. The sequence continues at coordinate 353,129 of NZ_JBXANU010000001.1, read as the reverse complement.
CGAGGCCGGCGGTCTCGCCAACGCAACCCTCATCGAACGATACTAAAGAGGCAACAGCACTATGAATGTGACAGGAATTTCGGCGGTCGTTACCGGGGGAGCGTCGGGGCTGGGCCGTGCCACCGTGGAAGCCCTGCTGGCACAAGGTGCCAAAGTGATCATCGCGGACCTGCCTGGCTCACCGGGCGCGGACGTTGCCAAAGAACTGGGCAGCAACTGCCGCTTCGTGCCGGCCGATGTCACCAGCGAAGATCAGATGAAAGCCGTATTTGCTGCCGCCAGCGACCTCGGCCCCCTAAGGGCCACGGTGCATTGTGCTGGCCGTGGCGGTCCGCTGCGGGTGGTGGACAAGCACGGTGAACCAGGTTCTCTGGAGCATTACGAAACGATTGTGCGCATCAACCTTGTCGGCACTTTTAACGTGCTGCGCCTGGCGGCCGCCGAGATGGCAAAAGGCGAAGAAATCGATGGCGAGCGAGGCGTGGTAATCCTTACCGCTTCGGTGGCGGCATTTGAGGGACAGATCGGCCAGATTCCTTATGCCTCGGCGAAGGCTGGCATTGTTGGCATGACCATCGTCGCAGCTCGTGACCTGGCGAGCCGCAAGATCCGTGTTTGCACCATCGCGCCCGGCACCTTCGACACCCCGATTCTGGCCCGCGTCACCCCCGAGGCACGCGAATCGTTGGCCAAATCGGTGCCACATCCTGCACGCCTGGGGTACCCATCCGAGTACGCCATGCTGGCAGCACACATCATTCAGAACCCGATGATGAATGGCGAGACGATCCGCCTTGATGGCGCCATCCGGATGCCACCGCGCTGAGAGCACGAGATGACCGGGAAGAGCAACCGCTCTTCCCGGCACCTTATTTCGATTTCGAGAAGGACACATAGATGGACAAGTTCGACTGGAGGTGTTCGACATGAGCATGCTTGATTCACTTGCTCTGACCCCAATACCTGCCGAGGACGAGGCGTTACGCGCGCCCGTTCGGGCTTTCCTGACGAAAGCGATGTGCGAGGTACCGGCTCATATTCGGGCCAAGTCATGGGGTGGCTATGACGCAAAATTCAGCCGCAAGCTGGGTCAGCAAGGCTGGCTCGGCCTTACCCTTCCTAAAGAATATGGCGGTGCGGGGCGCAGCTCTTTTGCCCGCTATGTGCTGGTTGAAGAACTGCTCAACTTTGGCGCGCCGGTGGGCTCGCATTGGATCGCTGACCGCCAGAGCGGGCCGCTGATCCTCAAGTATGGCAGCGAAGAGCAGAAGCAGCGGTATCTCCCCGCGATCTGCCGTGGAGAGTCTTTCTTTTGTATCGGTATGAGCGAGCCCAATGCGGGTTCCGACCTGGCCAGCGTAAACAGCCGTGCCACCCGCACCGAAGGTGGCTGGACACTCAGCGGCCAGAAAATCTGGACCACTAACGCTCAGCATTGCCATCATATGATTGCCCTGGTGCGTACATCGGGGAGTGCCCAGGATCGCCAGCAGGGCCTGTCCCAAGTGATCGTCGATCTGTCGCTGCCCGGCGTTACCGTACGCCCGATCACCGACTTATCCGGCGACAGCCATTTCTGCGAGGTCTTCTTTGACAAGGTGCAATTGCCAGAGGACGCGCTCATCGGCACGCAAGGCAAGGGCTGGGAACAGGTGACCGCTGAGCTTGCCTTCGAACGTAGCGGCCCCGAACGCCTCTATTCCAGCATCGTGCTATTCGATCAGTGGCTGGCCTTCGTGCGTACCGCCGCCGGACGTAACCCGTCCTCGGTACGCCTGGCCGGCCGTTTGTTAAGCCAACTTGCACCGCTGCGCGCCATGTCGATCGCAGTGACCGGCAAGCTGGCACGCGGCGAGAGCCCGACCGTGGAGGCAGCGTTGGTGAAAGACCTGGGCACCTGTGTCGAGCAGGCAATTCCTGCAGCCATTGCCGATGATCTGTTTTCGCGTGAAGGGCAGAGCGTACCCTTGGAACTGCTGCAGACCCTCAACTACGTCACTCAGGTGGCACCTTCGTATTCATTGCGCGGCGGTACACGCGACATTCTGCGCGGGATGATCGCACGCGGCCTCGGTTTACGTTAAGCATTCAAGGAGTCCTCTATGGACGATCTCTTTTCAGACGCCGTTCGCCGCTTGCTGGCGAACCAATGCTCTCTCGAGACAGTACGCGAAATCGAAGCCGGGAAATCGACGCAATCGCTCTGGCAACAAATCGACGAGGCGGGTTTCGCCGACGCACTGGTCAGCGAAGACCAGGACGGCGCAGGGCTTTGTCTGTCAGATGTGTACAACGTGTTCGAGTTGTGCGGACGGTACCTGTTACCCCTGCCCTTGGCCGAGACCATGCTTGCCCGCGCACTGCTGGCTCAGGCCGGGCTGGCTCGACCAGGTGGCTGCATTGCCTTGGCCACTGGCGTGAAAGTAGAAGGCGGCCTTAAGAGCAACATAGTGCGTTATGGCCGGGTGGCCGACTATGTTTTGCTGGCCGTTGATAACCAACTCCTGCTGCTGCCCAGCGCTCAGGCAGAGGTCAGGCCGGCTGATTTCCCGCTCGACGCCAGCCTGCACTGGTCGGCCGAAATGGCAACTATCGCTGTAACTGTCCCGCGTGCCCATGATGTCCAGATGTTGTTGGCTTGCATCTATGCAGCCAAGCTGACCGGCGCACTCATGCAAGTGTTCGAAAGCACCCTGCAATACGCCAACGATCGCCAACAATTCGGCCGCCCGATCGGCAAGTTCCAGGCTATCCAGCACCAGCTTGCTGTCATTTCCGAGCACGTTTTCGCCGCCCGTATGGCAGCGCAGATCGGCTGTCATTCCAGTACCAGCGAGCCCGATCGGGTGCGCGTTGCGGTGGCCAAGGCGCGCACCAGTGAAGCCGCCGTAGAAGTTGCCGCACTGAGCCACTCCATCCATGGGGCTATCGGCATTACTGCCGAGTTTGACTTGCAGCTCTACACCCGACGCTTGCATCTCTGGCGCCAGACGGGGGGCTCCGAGTCGCGCTGGCATGAGGTACTTGGGGAGGCTCTGGTAGACGGCCACGACGGCCTGGCGCTGGACCTTCTGCGCAATGCAACAGACATCCACTGACCCGGACAGGAAACACCGATGACTCCATTTTTGAAGCTAGAACGCGAGGGCCCTGTGCTCATCATCACCATGAGCCAGCCCGCGACCCGCAATGCACTCACCGGTAACAACGCAGTGCCCGAGTTTGTCCAAGCCTGTGCCGATATTGCCCTGGACCCCAGTGTGCGCGTGGTGATTCTCACTGCTGAAGGCCCGGTCTTCAGCTCGGGCGGTAATGTGAAGGATATGCAGCGCTATTACACCGAGAAGCTCACACCCGACGTGATCCGCGAAGAGTACCGCAACGGTATCCAGCGGCTACCCAAAGCGCTGTACAACCTTGATGTACCCATCATTGCCGCGATCAATGGCCCGGCCATAGGTGCGGGTCTGGATCTGGCCTGTATGTGCGACATTCGGATCGCTTCGGAGCAAGCTACCTTTGCCGAGAGTTTCGTCAAGATCGGGATTGTTCCCGGCGACGGTGGCGCGTGGTTGTTGCCGCGAGTGGTGGGGATGTCCAAGGCATCGGAGATGGCCTTCACCGGAGAGAGCCTGACGGCCGATCAGGCACTCGCGTGCGGCCTGGTCTCAAGGGTGGTGGCCCCAGACGCGCTGCTGGCCGAAGCACGCAAGCTTGCCGAACGTATCGCCGCCAATCCGGGTGGCGTACTGCGCATGACCAAGCGCCTGTTACGCGAAGGTGAGCGCAGCAGCCTGGATTCGTTGCTCGAGACCAGCGCCGCCTATCAGGCCATTGCCCATATGACGCCTGACCATGAAGAAGCGGTACGCGCTTTCGTGGAGAAGCGTGCACCGAAGTTTTCCGCGTGACTGCACGCATGGTTATAGACGCCTGAACCCAGTCTGGGTGTAGCGTGGTTTGAGTTTTTGCTACCCCGCCAAACAGTCTGCGCCCGTACCTCGGCAAATAGCAGGAAGCCGAGGTACGATCTTGGCACTGCTATCACCCCTTCAATTTACTTGTCTGTCCCACCCTGCCCAGAATGGTTTACGCAGTTCACGCTTCAATACCTTTCCAGCCCCGCTCTTGGGAATGCTATCCACGAAGTCGACTGACTTGGGTACCTTGAACCCAGCGATGCGGTGCCGTGCCCAGGTGATAACATCTTGCGCACACACCTGCGCCCCTGTCTTCACAACCACGATTGCTTTGACCTCTTCACCCCACTGCAGTGAGGGCACCCCAATCACCGCAACCTCGCAAACCAGTGGATGGCTGTAGATTGCGTTCTCGACTTCGGCTGGGTAGATGTTCTCGCCACCAGACACAATCATGTCCTTGATGCGGTCATGGATATACAGATAGCCGTCCACATCGAGATAGCCCGCATCGCCGGTTCGCAGCCAGCCCGCGCTGTTGAGGGTACGAGCGGTGGTTTCAGGGTCACGCCAGTAGCCTGCCATATTGCCCGGCGAGCGCGTCACGATCTCGCCGACCTCGCCCGCTGCCAATGAGTGGCCATGCTCGTCCAGTATGCGAATGTCTACGCCTGGTAACGGCTTTCCGCAGGAACGCAGACGCGGTGAGTCGCCGTCCAAATGGTCCTGCGCTGAAAGTTGCACAATGCTGGCGCAAGTTTCGGTCATACCGTAGCCCTGCACGAAGCCGCACCCGAAGATATCCATGCAGTCTTTGAGTAACGGATAAGGCATCGGGCTGCCGCCGTAGGTGATGTACCGAAGGCGACTGAAGTCTACGTGCCTTGCCCGCGGGTCCTGCACGATCTTCTGCAAGGCCGATGGCACCAAGAAAAAGCAATTCACTCCGTCATGCTCGATATAGTCGAGCACATCTTGTGGTTCAAATTGGCGAGCGACAACCGACTTGATGCCGTGGTACATCGCCCAGATCGCGGTCGAGGTGCCGCCGACATGGGACACTGGCATCGCCAAGAGACTGATGTCGTCCGGTAGGTACTGACTAGCCGCACTGCCTTGCGCTGTCAGCAGTTCGCGTATGTGGATGAAGTTGCGATGGGTGAGCAAGACTCCCTTGGGCCGGCCGGTGGTACCGGAGGTATAGATCTGCACCGCGGTATCGTGCGGAGCAATGGCGACAGTCGATTGCTGCCTGGCCTGAATCATTCGCCATGAGGTAAATGTTTCCTGACCAGGAGTGTCGCTTTCCATCAGGATGATGTTCTTCAGCCATCTTGATTGAACCATCGTATTGGCTGACGCCAAGGCGCTATCCACAAACAGCAATCGGGCCTCGCTGTTGTCCAGTATATAGGCTACTTCCGGAGCTGCCAGCCGCCAACTGATCGGCACCAGCACGATGCCACTCTTGATCGCACCGAACAGTAATTCCAGGTAACTGTCGCTGTTCCTGCCCAAGTACGCGATGCGATCGCCCGCCTTTAGCCCTGCGGCCAACAAAGCATTGGCAACCTGGTTGCTGTTCATATCGAACGCTTCAAAGCTCGTTTCACGGCCTTCGAAGAGCAAGGCGGCCTTCTTCCCGTAGAGCTTTGCGTTGTATCGGGGGATGTCGGCCAATGTAGTGATGGGAATCTGAGTATGCATCGGGCATGTACCTCGCGAATTTTCCTGTCTGTCATGCGCGCGCAATGAGCAACCGCCGACAACGATCGAGATCAAGCATAGGGGAAGCACACAGGCGCCAACCGCCCTGGTAAAGCCAAGACAAATGCGATTGCCGGCTCAATCAGATGCCTGACTTGAACGCACAGCCGACGGCATTGGCTAATTTCGCTGGACCGGTAACGGCTTTGTTCTGCATAGGAACTATGGCCGCGAAGATGTTGTTGGCCAGGAGTATCGGTACCAGAATCGCGCCACATCCCGGCGACTTTTTCAATTGCCGATAATCAAGACAATGCATCGAGCGCCCATCAGGAGAGCCCCTATGCCGGAAGTTGAGTTCAGCGTCAGCGAAGGTATCGCCACCATCACCATCAACCGACCCGAGGCCAGAAACGCGGTCAATGCCGCAGTAGCCTTGGCCATTGCTGACGCCACGGACCAGATCGATCAGCGCGAAGACATCAGCGTGGCCATCCTGACGGGGGCAGGCGGCACCTTCAGCGCGGGGATGGACTTGAAGGCCTTCTTGCGTGGCGAGAACGTCAAACCCTATGACCGCGGCTTGGCGGGCCTGACCAATGCATCCATCCGCAAGCCGTTGATCGCTGCTGTCGAAGGCTATGCCTTGGCGGGCGGCTTCGAGATGGCGCTGGCCTGTGACCTGATAGTCGCAGCCGAGACTGCCAGGTTCGGTCTACCGGAAGTCAAGCGCGGGCTGGTGGCCAACGCCGGGGGGTTGGTGCGCCTACCGCGGCAGCTGCCCTACCGGATTGCGCTGGAGTTGGTGCTGACCGGTGACATGGTGTCGGCCCGAGAGCTGCACGGTTATGGCCTGATCAATCGGGTCGCGGCCGAAGGGCAAGCCCTGGCCGTGGCCCAGGAGCTGGCTCGTAGCATTGTCGCCAATGGGCCGCTAGCCACGGCCGTGAGCAAGCAGGTAGTCAAGGAGTCCCTCGACTGGCCCAGCAACGAAGTGTTCGAGCGCCAGGATGCTTACACCTTGCCGGTGTTCAAATCGAGCGATGCCCGCGAAGGCGCCAGTGCGTTCGCTGAAAAACGCAAGCCGGTCTGGACCGGGAAATAAGGGGGCGCGGAGGTATTTCGCCATGGGTCGGGGCAGCACGCGATCTAGGCTACAACCACACGCGCCCTTGCCGATATCCAAACATCGAGCGTCGGGCTGTGGCAGCCCCGCCGCTCATTAATCGTAGGGGTCATGCATGACGTATGAGCAGGAAAATCTGACAACACTGCGTACACAAGTGCGCGACTGGTTGGCGAACAACGTGCCAGCAGATTGGCGTGTGCAGATGACGGGGGTAGGCAGCGATCAGTTCGTAGCCTTTCAGCGCGACTGGATGCGGACACTGGTCAGCAGTGGCTACGCGACCTCACACTGGCCAGCAGGTTGGCCAGGGGGCGGTCGTTCGCTCGACGAACAACTGGTGATCATCGAGGAGTTGGTCAGGGCGGGAGCACCCCGGCTGATTCTGTATTTCATTTCGCTGTACCACGCGGCGATGACGCTATCGGAATGGGGTAGTGAGGAGCAGAAGGCACGCCACTTGCCGGCGATTCTCAATGGCGAGATCTGGTGCCAGGGTTTTTCCGAGCCCAATGCCGGCTCGGATTTGGCCTCGTTGAAAACACGGGCCTATCGTGACGGTGACTTTTACGTCGTCAATGGCCAGAAAACCTGGTCTACCCTCGGTCAGTATGCTGACTATTGCCTGCTGTTGGTGCGGACCGATACGAGCGTACCCAAGCAGGCGGGAATTACCTTCCTGCTGATGGACATGAAGAGCCCGGGCATCGAATGCCGACCGATCCGGCAGATTACCGGTGACGAAGAGTTTGCCGAGATCTTCCTGACCGATGTAAGGATTCCCGTGGCCAACCGGCTCGGTCAGGAAAATGAAGGCTGGCGGGTAGCGCAAACCACGTTGAGCTCAGAACGTGGAGTGGCGATTTTCGAGCTGGCCGAACGCATGGCTTCAGCACGCTGGCAACTGCTCGAAGCGCTTTCGGGGCCGGACGGCACGGTCGACGACGACCAACTGCGGCGAGAAGCTGTCGACGTTTTTACCCATATCGATGCGCTACGTGCACTGGTTAACGAAATGATGGGCAATCTGATCGCGGGTAAGGAGATCGGCGGTGCGGCCTCGATTGTCAAGCTCAACTACGCCCAGGTATTGCGTGAGTTCACCGCTCTCGGACTGAAGGCCCATGCCGGCTCGCACCTGCTGGCTCCCTATACCCTGGGTGTCGGGCATGAAACGGGTAACTGGACCTTCGACTACATGAATTCCTTCATGTGGTCGATTGCCGGCGGCAGTAACGAGATTCAACGCAATATTATCTCCGAGCGCGTGCTCGGTATGCCACGTGAAAAGGCGATCTGATGCCGCCTGCCGTGGTGTTGACTGCGTACACGAATAACCCATAGAGCGGAGACTTGGTTTGGACGCATTTATAGACAAAGACGAGTTGCGTGACTCAGCCCGCCACCTGCTCGAACGTTACATCGACCGCCAGGCGTACCTTAGCCACGATGTTTCTTCGGCGGCTCTGGATCGAAAGTTATGGCAACTCATTGCCGAGCTGGGCTGGCTGGGCCTCACGGTTGACGAGGACAAGGGCGGGCTGGGCCAGCCCTTTGCGGTGCTGTCGGTACTCTACATTGAGCTGGGCCGGGCACTCTCGGCGCAGCCCTTCGCCAGTGCCATGATCGGCCTCGAGGCGGCGAGCCATGCCCAGGCGACTATCGCAGCAGCTTCGGTGGTGGCGAGTGCAATCGTCGGCGACGCCATCGTGGTACCGGTCATTGGCAGCGACTCGCTACGCCTGAGCCTGCAGGAGGGTGGCAATGTGCGGCTCGACGGCAGAATACGCAACGTACTCGATGCCCCTCATGCCACTCACCTGCTGGTTCCACTCGACGGTGAGGAAGCGGCCGTGGCCCTGCTTGCCCTGCCCTATCCCGGCGTGGTGGTTAGTCATCGCCCCACTTGGGATAGAACGCGACAGATTGCCGATATCGAGTTCAACGGTGTTGTACCGGGTGAGACCGATGTGATCCTGCGCGGAGAAGCGGCGCGGCAAGCCATGGCCCGCCTTCGTGCCCACTTCGATCTTGCACTGGCATGTGATGCCTGGGGTGGTGGCGCCGCCGCGCTCGAGCAAACGTTGGAGTATATGAATCAACGGCACCAATTTAACCGTCCCATTGCCTCGTTCCAGGCGCTAAAGCACCGCTGCGCTGACCTCAAGGCATCACTGGAGGCAACCCGTGCATTGCTTGAGGTGACCTGCAGCGACGCGGGCGAGAAGCATCCAGGGTGGGAGATAAAAGCCGCCAGCGCTCGACTGTATGCCGGCGCTGTTTACAAGACAGTAACCGACGAATGTGTGCAGCTGCATGGTGGCATCGGCTTTACCTGGGAATACACTTGCCACTTGTTCCTCAAGCGGGCACGGCTGAGCGAAGTGCTGGGCGGAGCAGCCGAGAAGCGTAAAGACCGTTTGGCACCACAGCTGTTCAAGCTCGCGACGCCAGCTCAGAACCCGGGCCAACATTCCAGCGACATCTTGTAAGAAGGCGGAGGCCCGCTTCCTGCAACAGGAGGCGGGCTTTTTTATATGTGTTGGATTTCAGCAATGGCAGGCAGCACTGAGCAGATTAAAGCCCAATGACGAGCAAGCTAGCAGCGCGTCATTGAGCCTCGTGAACATTATTGCTGAGCGTTACTTCCTCAGTCGGGCAATCGCTTCGGCAACTTCAGGACGGGTCATGCTCTCCATTTCATAGGCCAGGCCAAGATCGAATACCGCATGAGCAGTCTTCTCGGTCAAGCAGCTGAAGGCGCGCTTGGTGCCCTCCACTCCGGCACGCGGGAGTCGGACGATATGTCGAGCGATTTCCAGTGCACGCCCCAGAGTGGCTTGCGGGGTATCGACCAAGTCGGTAACCAATCCCATCGCATGGGCTTCGCGCGCAACTAGCCGATCGCCGGTCAGCAGGTAGCGCTTGGCGCGCAACAGCCCGAGCGACTGTGTCCAGCCGATGATGCCGCCATCGCCGGCGACCAGGCCGATGGCTACATGGGGGTCGGAGATATTCGCTTCAGCATAAGCCACGACGATATCGCACAGTGTCATCAATGTCGCACCCATGCCGGCGGCGGCCCCCTGCACCGCTGCTATCACCGGAATCGACAGGCCATTCAGTGTGTGGAAGACACGTCGGGCATCGCGGGTCATGCGCATACGAATTTGCAGCGAGTCGCGCGCCTCAATGATTTCATCAAAATCACCGCCGGCCGAGAACACCTTACCCTGAGCGGAAAGTACTAGTACGCGCACCGCTTCGTTCCGGGCGATGCTATCCAGGGCATCGGCGAACTCGATATGAGCGAGTTTGTCGAAACGGTTGGACAGCTCTGGGCGTGATAGTTGGATATGGGCGATCTGGTCATTGATCTCGAGCTGCAGGGTAGAAAAACTCATCGTCATGGGTGCCTCTTGTTCGAAAAAGGAATGGGAATGTCTCATCGCTGAACGAATAAGATGGGCTGGCTGATGATCGCCTGGGATTTAGACGTGTCCAGTTCAGCCAGTAGCGCCTGCTCGCGGACGCGATAATCCTCGACGGCCACATGCTTGACCGGTCCGAAGCCTCTTATCTCGGTGGACGCGTGTGCCAAGTCGATGGCAGCCTGGATGTTGTCCGGATTGATCTTGTCGACAACCTTATCGATCAGCGAGCGATAGGCATCTATCAGCGCCCGTTCCATACGCCGCTCCCGGGTGTAGCCGAAAGGATCGAAAGCAGTGCCGCGTAGGCCTTTGAAGCGCCGCAATACACGGAATAGCGGCAGTACCCACTGTCCAAACTCACGCTTCTTCGGTCGCCCATTGGCCGGATCGCGCCCCGGCAGCATCGGTGGAGCGAGGTGGAACGTCACCTTGAAATCACCGGCAAACTGACTACGCAGCTGGTTCCAGAACCTGGGATCGGCATGCAGGCGCGCGACTTCGTATTCATCCTTGTACGCCATGAGACGCGCCAAGGTGATGGCTACTTCGCGGACAAATACCGTACCTTGCTTGAGCTGCTTGGCCTGGACGCGGCGCTCGATATCGCGCACGAAGCTTTGATAGTGCTGTGCGTAACTGGCGTCCTGAAATTCGGTCAGCAGTTTGACCCGACTATCGAGCACGGCCTGCACGGTTTCCAGGTTGGCCAGGGTGACCGCGGCCTTCTGCGGCTGCAGGGCCTGCGGGGCATGGGCGGCGAGACGGCCCAGGGCAAAGGTGCGCAGGTTGCCATCAACGAAGGTGCCATTCAGGCGAATTGCTTGCTCGATGGACTCGACGGCGAGGGGCAGCAGGCCCTTTTGCACGGCATAGCCAACCATCAGGATATTGGTCGCGATGCTGTCGCCGATGAAGTCAGTGGCGAGGCGGGTGGCGTGGAAGCAGAAAAGGTCGCCGCCGTCGATGCCCTTGCTGACCACGTCACGCAGCTTGTGGTCATCGATCTGCAAATCGCGCTGAGTCTGGAAGGCGCCTGTGGGGGTCACGTCCATGTTCAGGACCGCTGTGGTCGCCCCGGGCTTGACCGTCTTGATGGTTTCCGGGCCGGCGGCAACGATCATGTCACAGCCAAGCAGCAAGTCGGTCTTTGCAGTGTCCAGGCGTGAGCTGTAAATCCGGTCAGGATGGCTGTCGATGCGGATGTGGCTGGTCACCGCTCCGCCTTTCTGGGCCATACCGGTTAGATCCAGGATGGTACAGCCCTTGCCTTCGAGGTGCGCGGCCATGCCAAGCAAGGCGCCCACGGTAAGCACTCCGGTACCGCCGATACCGGCCACCAGCACGTTGTAACCGTCCTGCATAGGGGCCTGGGTAGGCCTTGGCAGGGCGGCGATCAGACTTTCGATACGTTCGTTGGCGACCACCGCCTTCTTGGTAATCTTGGCGCCAGTGACGGTCACGAACGACGGGCAGAAGCCCTTGACGCAGCTGAAGTCCTTGTTGCAGCTGGACTGGTCGATCATCCGCTTACGCCCCTGCTCGGTTTCCAGCGGCTGGATGCTGACGCAGTTCGACTGCACCGAGCAATCACCGCAACCTTCGCAGACCTGGGGGTTGATGAAGACCCGCTTGTCCGGATCGGGAAAGGTTCCGCGTTTGCGGCGCCGGCGCTTTTCGGTGGCGCAGGTCTGTTCGTAGACGATGGCGGAAACGCCCTTAAGCTCGCGCAGTTCGCGCTGCAGCGCGTCGAGATGGTCACGGTGATGTACCTTGACTCCGTCGGGTAGCTTGACGTCGAAGAACTTGTCCGGATCGTCTGTGACCAGCAGCACCGGGTTAACACGTTCGGCCACGAGTTGGTTGACCATGTCCACAGGGCTGATGTCAGCCTCAATTGGCTGCCCGCCCGTCATGGCTACCGCATCGTTATAAAGCAGCTTGAACGTCATATTGGCCTTGGCCGCCACTGCCGCACGGATGGCCAGAATGCCGGAGTGGGAATAGGTACCGTCACCGATATTCTGGAAAAGATGGGGCATCTCTACCAAGGGGCCAACCGAGACCCAGGGCATGCCGTCGCCGCCCATGGGCATCGGCTGCATGGTGCGCCGCTCTGGCATGACATAGGCAGCCAGGCCATGGCAGCCCACGGCACTGAGCGCCACGCTGCCCTCGGGGATCCGCGTACTTGTATTGTGCGGGCAGCCCGAGCAATAGAATGCAGGGCGGTATACATTGCTGCCCGCTGACGACACTCGTTGCTCGATACGGGTGAACCATTGCGCGCGGGAGGTTACGTCCGCAACTGGCAACCCCATCTGTTCCAGGACACCTCGCAACGCACTTCGCACGATTGAAGGCGACAGCTCTCCGACGGCGGGTAACAGTGCAGTTCCGAAGAGGTCTTGCTTGCCGACCAGAATGGGTCGTTGTTCGGCACTCAGGTGGTAGAGGTGGCGAGCGAGCTGATCTTCGATAACCGGGCGTTTCTCTTCAACCACCAGCACGACTCGGCTACCCTCGGCGAAGGCCACCGCCCCCTGTTGTTCCAACGGCCAGATCATCCCTGGTTTGTAGACGCGAATACCCAGTTCTAGGCAACGCGCCTCATCCAGCCCGAGGTCCTTCATGGCCTGGCGCAGGTCCAGGTAGGCTTTACCAGCTGCGACGATCGACAGCTCGCGGCGTGGGCCGTCGAGCACCAATCGGTCAATTCCATTAGCACGCACGAAGGCCGCAGCGGCCGGCAGGCGCTTGTTGATGACCCAGTCTTCCTGGACCAGAGGCGGCAATTTGGGCCGCAAGTTGAGCCCCTCTGGGGGTAGCGGATCATCAGGGATGATGAACTCGCGATGGGCATCAGGCAGCTCGACCGAGGCTGCGAGGTCGAGCGTGTCGGTGATGCACTTGAGGCCGATGTAAAGCCCGCTGTAACGCGACAAGGCCCAGCCGAACAAGCCGAACTCGAGGATTTCCTGGATCGTCGACGGATAGAGCACAGGAATGAAACTCGCGATCAACGTGTGCTCGGACTGGTGTGCGCTGGCAGACGACTTTCCGCCATGGTCATCTCCCACTACGGCGAGGAAGCCACCATGAGCCGCTGCACCTTCAAGGTTGCCGAGCTTGAGCGACTCGCAAGCACGGTCGACGCCCAGGCCTTTGCCATACCAGAGTCCGAATACTCCTTGGTACTGACTCTTGCCGTACCACTCCAGTTCTTGAGTGCCACGAATCGCGGTAGCAGCCAGCTCTTCGTTCAGACCTGGCTGAAAACGCACGTGGTGCTCATCGAGCAGCTTTTGTGCTCCCCACAGAGCAGCGTCGTAAACGCCCAGAGGCGACCCCCTATAACCCGAGATGTAACCGGTTGTGGCCAGGCCCCGGGCATGGTCTCGGCGCGCTTGATCCAGCGGAAGGCGCACGAGCGCCTGGTTCGAGGACAGAAAAGCTCGACCGTGTTCGAGCTCGTACTTGTCGTCCAGCGTAGTAACGCCCTTGGTCATATCAGTCAGGTATCCAATGCAGTGATTGATTCGAGGAGTGCCTCTGCATGGCATTTATAGGGGATGCGGAAAAAATCTCCTTGTCTGTCGCTGAACATTGTTTTGAATCGGCGGTGTGGCTATCGACGACACATACCGCAGAACAAGAAATCACAGGCCGGCATCTTGCGTGTGCAAGCAAGATGGCTTACCGGGAGAGTCAATCGCCCGAAGACAATGGGACTTACCATCGTTTGGTACGCCCTCCCTTTCGCGTGTCTTTCAATCTCTCAGCCCAATTGGACCGGACGATGCGCAAGGTTTGCGAAGGGACTTGAAAACCCATCCATGAGGTGACCAAAAGTGGGACAACGAATTCTGTTTGCCAACGCCAAAGTATTCGACGGCAAACGCAGCTACAGACCTAATACTGCCGTCGTCGTCGAGGGCGAAAAAATCGTAGCCGTAGGGACTGAGCCAGCACCATTGCCCGGCGACCGACGCATAGACCTGGCTGGAAAAACTCTGATGCCGGGAATGACCGTTGGCCACTGGCACGGAGAGTTTGCCGAGATCGGCCCCCCCCTATTCTCTTCAGGTCGCGCCGGCACCTTTCTGGGCGAGGAGAAACCGCCAGCCATCCTCGCCTTGCAGTACGCCAATTCTATGCGTGCTGCGCTGTATTCAGGAGTGACCCAGGTGGTCTCCGCCTCCTGCGGCCATAACCACGACGCCCAACTGCGCATGGCCAAGGAAATCGGACTGATCCAGGGGCCGCACATCACACCTTGCAGCCGCCATGTGACCTCCACTGGCGACTACGAGGATCGCGGCCAGTGGTGGTGCACATCGGCACCACCGCAAGATGGTATCCGCCGCTATGGGCAGAACGTGTTCGCCGATGGCGTCGACCAGATCACCAAGGCGGTGCGCGAAGAGATCCTGTTCGGTGCCGAGATTATCAAGCTCCTACTCAGCGGTGGCCACGGTTTCATCTGGAGCAAGGGTTACCGCGGTATCTCCAAAGCAGAAATGTACGCAGCGGTGCAAACCGCCCATGAGCGTGGCATGCGGGTGCGGGCCCATGTGGCGACCCGTGAGGCTATCCTCGAAGCCATCGAAGCGGGGGTCGACATTATCGACCACGCCGACTTCATGGATGAGGAATGCATCGACAAGATGCTCGAACATGATGTGACCCTAGTCCCGAGCATGCTGTTTACCAAGATCATCGGCCACTCCAGGACCGACACCCCCAGCGACCTGTCCGACCCCGACCAGCGCGGCTGGCTGAATGCGCTAAAAATGCTGCCCAAAGCCAACGAGGCCGGTGTGCGGATCGTACCCGGTGATGACTTCGGCGCTCAGGGCCTGCCTCACGAGCCAGGCATCTATGCCCGCGAGCTCGAAGTCTACGTCAATGACATGGGTATCCCAGCGTTGGATGTGTTGCGCTGGGCTACCAGCAACGGTGCCGAACTGGCACGGGCGGGGCATGCCACCGGGACGGTTGAGGCTGGCAAGCTCGCCGACCTGCTCGTACTCGATGGCGACCCGGTTGCCGACATCGGCATCCTCACCCAGCCGGGGCGCTACCTCAAGGCGGTAATGCAAAACGGCCGCTTCATTAAAGACGAACTCTAACCCAATAGACCTGTGCCGAACGCACCCCGAGTGCGCCCCAACGCTCCTCATTTATAAAGGACCATAAAAACAAATGAAACGAATCGAAGTCACGCTGCCCTCTTCTATTGACAGTCTGCAGGTCGTCGAAACCGAGCGTCCGCAGCCAGGTCCAGGCGAACTGCTGGTCCGGATTCGAGCTTCGTCCTTGAACTTTCACGACTACCTGGTCGTGAGTGGAATCATGCCCGCCGACGCGGGTCGTGTGCCGCTGTCGGACGGTGCTGGCGAGGTGATCGAGGTCGGCCGAGGCGTACAGGCATTCCAGGTGGGCGACCGGGTGGTGGGTACCTATTTCACTGACTGGCTCGACGGCCCGCCCAATGCCGATCAGATCAAGCGCATGCGCGGCGAGCAAGTCGACGGTTTCGCCAGCGAATACGTGGTCAGGCCCGAGTCCGATTTCGTCAAGACACCGCAAGGCTTGTCGCATGAGCAAGCTGCAACCCTGCCGTGCGCCGGCCTGACAGCTTGGCGTGCAGTTGTAGTTGAGGGCCAGGTCAAACCGGGTGACACGGTCTTGATCCAGGGCACGGGCGGTGTTTCCATCTTTGCCCTGCAGTTCGCCCGGATGGCTGGCGCGCAAGTCATCGCCATCACCTCATCCACGGAAAAGGCGCAGAAGCTGCACGCGTTGGGCGCCTCGCATGTCATCAACTACTGTGATGAACCCCAGTGGGGCGCCAAGGTGCGTGAGCTCACTGGTGGCCGAGGGGTGGATCACGTTGTGGAAGTGGTCGGCGGCGAACAAATCGTACAGAGCTTCAAAGCCTGCCGCGTGGGTGGCAGCGTCTATATGATCGGCGCGCTGAGTCGCCGGCCGCTGCAGTTTCCGGCGGGCTTGATCATCACCGCAAACATTCGCTTGGTGGGCGTCACCGTCGGCAGTCGCGCCCATCTGCAAGGCATGATGCAAGCTATCGCCGTCAACGAACTGAATCCAGTCATCGACAGTGTATTTCCTCTTACCGACCTCAAGCAGGCCTTTCAACATCAGGAAGCCAAAGCACACTTTGGCAAGATCGTCATTTCGATCTGACAACACTACGACGGGAAAGTGGCTACGAGTCGATCAGCGTCAAAGGTCGAACCTTGCGCCCGAGATCGACTCACAGTTCCCTCCATTGATATCGGAATAATTGAGGAGGAAGCAATGAGCACACCAAGTACACCGGCCAACTCGCGCCTCGAAGGCGCCGGTAGTGACTGGCCACAAGACTCGATCGCTTTGCATCGCCTGTTGGCAGAGCGTTTCAGCTGCCGCGCCTACCTTGCGAATGAAGTGCCGCGCGTCCATATCGAGCGCATGCTGGAAATGGCACAGCTATCGGCCTCATGGTCAAATTCTCAGCCCTGGCAGGTGCTGGTAACCGAAGGCAAGGGCACTCAACGCTTTCGCGAGGCCTTATTCGCTCACGCCAGCGCCGATTACGCGGCAAACGGCGGAGTACCGACCGCCGCGCCAGACCTCCCCTTCCCGCCGGCCTACCGCGGGATCTACAAGGAACGAAAACGTGAAGTGGGCTGGCAACTTTATGAAAGCGTCGGCATTGAGTACGGCGACCGAACCGCGTCCGCCGAGCAGACGCTGAAGAACTTCAGGCTGTTCGACGCGCCACACATGTTGCTGATCACTTCGGAGCGCGACTTGGGCGCCTACGGTGCCATCGATAGCGGCCTTTATCTGTCGAACGTTTTACTCGCAGGGCAGAGCCTAGGCATCGCAAGTGTGGCGCAAGCGGCACTGGCGATATATGCGCCTTTCATGCACGACTACTTCGGCATCCCTGATAACCGCATGATCGTTGCAGGCGCCTCATTCGGCTATGCCGACCCTGGGCATCCAGCCAATAGTTTCAGGTCGCGGCGCGCCGATCTGCAAGAGGTGGTGCACTGGGTTAGTACGTAATGGCCATGGGCGGGTGATCGCTTTACCCGCCCGTGTTCGTCACTGGCCACTAAACACGGGTTTGCGCTTCTCGCGAAACGCGGCAACACCCTCGCAAAACCCCTCAGTGCGTCCGGCCAGCCGCTGATTGGCGCGCTCCGCTGCCAACGTTTCACTCAGTGTGTGATCGAGGGAAAAACGCACGCACTGGCGGATCAACGCATAAGTCTTGGTCGGCCCTTGTGCCAAGCGGCTGGCCAGCGCTTGAGCCTCCTCAGCCAGAGCCTCGTCTTCTACCAGCCGATGAATCATCCCCCACTGTTGCGCCTGCTCAGCCGAAATGCGCTCGCCCAACATCATCATTGCCTGAGCGCGAGGGCGACCAATCGAGCGGGTCAACAACCAGTGGCTACCTGCATCCGGGATCAGACCGATGTTGATGAATGCCTGCAGGAAATAGGCTGAGCGTGCCGCCAGCACAAAGTCAGCGGCCAGCGCCAACGCACACCCAGCCCCAACCGCCGGCCCGTTGATAGCGCTGATCACTGGCAACGGCAACGCAAACAGACGCTCGACGATGGGGTTGTAAAAGTGCTCCACTTTGTAGCCCAAATCATTGCCTGGGCCAGCAGTAGTCAGGTCCGCGCCGGATGAAAATGCCCGCCCCGCTCCAGTCAGCAGCAGCACCCGCGCGCTGTTGCCATCGCGGATAGTATCCAGTGCCTCAATAATTTCTTCCAACATTCGGGTATTCAACGCATTCAATGCATCGGGTCGATTGAAGGTCAACGTGGCAACGCCAGCCTGTTCATGGACGGTAATGTTCTGATAATCGCTCATCGTGTAATTCCAGAGTTTGTTCCTCGAAAAGCGATACTGCCAATAGCCGGGGATCGCCACGAATCCCCATGTTAGGCGCCGAGCGAAAGACCCGAACGACTGGAAAAGAAGTGGCATTAGCCTGTGCTGGCAATTGCGCAAATTAAGGGAATGTTCTGAGAGTGCCGCTCAATATGATCTGCACGGAACACCCGATCTGAACGGACAAATTGCGTGCTAGCTTTGCCCATCGCACCTCTTCAACAATCACAATATGGTAGGAATTGAAATGACCTCAAGCCAATGGCAGACATTTGCAAGCGAACCGGCACTGGACCCCGATCTGCCCATTATTGATACACACCACCACATCTGGGGTCAGGATTGGGACAATCCCATTTTCAAACCCTACGATCTCGAGGAGCTCATTGCGGACAAGGCGCTGTCAGCCCATAACGTAGTGGCTACAGTGCTAGTCGACGGTCATTCGCACTACTACACTGACGGCCCGCAGTCCATGCGCCCGGTAGGTGAAACCGTGAACGCCCAACGCATTGCCGAGGAAAGCGCACAACGTGGCGGCAAGGCCGGTGGTCTGTGTTCGGCGATCGTGCCTTTTGCCAACCTCACCCTCGGCGCTGCGGTGGGCGAGGTACTCGATGCGCACGCAGATGCCTCGCCACGCCTTCGCGGCATCCGCCATATGCTCGCCTTCGACGCCTCGCTGCCACCGATCTATGGCGCCAGCGAAGCGGACATCACCCAACAACCCGCGTTCAGGCAAGGCTTCGCCGAACTGGCGCGACGCGGCTTGAGCTTTGAAGCCTGGGCTTTTCAGACTCAACTCGGCGAGGTGCAGGATCTGGCCGCTGCCTTTCCCGACACCTCCATCATTCTCAACCACCTGGGTGGCCCCTTGGCGATAGGTCCATTCGCCGGCCGTCGCAAGGAAGGCTTTCAGGCTTGGCGCACAGCCATGATGCATCTGGCCCGATGCTCTAACATCACGGTCAAGCTGGGCGGCCTCTATGTGTCACAGACCGAGCCGGCTGCCTATGGCTTCCCGTCAGAACCGTTAAGCTCCGAGCAGATTGCCGATATCAATCGTGACTACGTGCTGACGGCCATTGAACTGTTTGGCCCCGAGCGCTGCATGTTCGAAAGCAATTTCCCAGTGGAGATGCTTTCCACCACTTACGACACCCTGTGGAATGGATTCAAGCGGATAGTCGCCGACTTCAGTGCGAGTGAGCGACAAGCAATGTTTGCCGGTGTGGCTCGACGAATTTATCGGATCGCCGACTAAATCGTTCGCAAGCAAACCTGAGCTGGCGTCATGACGTGACTCTTGATTCGCATCCTGGCGCCTCGCCGCGAACACCAAAGAGTATCCACTGTATCGCGACCATGGGCCTAGTATTCGGCTCTTTCTGCCAGCAGTCAAAATCAGCCACACCTCAGCAGGCCGCCAGTCTGGGGCCTGTTGACGGATCTCCATTCGACCCACACTTCCCAGCCCGGCCAACCGTACTGCCATCGCTGGAAGCCTACGGCTTTTGCAAGTGGGAAGAGGCCAAGGACTTCATCAGGGACGGTAACATCGAAATAGATAGCAGCCCGTCAACACACATGGAGGACAACTGGGCGAAGTCTACACACACGGTCTCAGTGGCTTAAGCGAAGCGGTCCGGCAGCTGCGCAGTAACGCGGTCAACCAGGTTGCGGAGGTGCATAACGTGCTGGTCACCGCCGGCAGTGGGGTGTCAATCAGCGGCGCGATCCTTGGCATCGACCAGTAATTGGCCACTGGTCCGCTATCGGCAACTTCGATTGCTACCCCGGATAAGCAATGTTTTCTCAAATTGATAGATTGACTCCATCAACGACTGCTACGGAAACAACCTCAATGGCTATGGATATTCGACTCAACGGTTCAGGCGGTATAAAGCTCGCGGTGGATGTAGTGGGAAACCCCAGTGACCCCTGCGTACTGTTATTGCCTGGTTTCGGCCAAACTCGTGCTGCCTGGAGCAAGGTCGCTAAAGCCCTGGCAGCAGCCGGCCGCTATGCAGTCTCGGTCGATTTGCGCGGTCATGGCGACAGCGACTGGGCACCCAACGCTCGCTACGACTTGGGCGACATCGTCCAGGACGTCAAGGCCATTATCGAACAGCTGCCCTCCAGACCCGCGGTGGTCGGCACGTCCCTTGGTGCCCTGGCCGCCTTGGCAGCCATCGGTGAAAGCGACAAGCCGATCGTCAGTGCGCTGATCCTGATTAACGCGCTGCCACGTATGAAACCTAGCGGACTCGACCGCAACGCGGCCCTGATGACCAGGGATGCCAACGGCTTCAGCAGCCTTGAAGAGGCTGCCGCTGTATTGGCCGAATACCTGCCCGCCAATGAGCAGATCGACCTCGCCAACCTTAAGCATGACCTGCGCCGAGACGACAGCGGCCGCTTCCGCTGGCATGTCGATCCCGCCTACAACGGCTTTGACGTCGGACCCGAAGGCCGCGCTGCTGCACATAACCGCTTCAACATTGCCGCCTCTGCGCTGGAAGTACCCACCCTATTGATCCGCAGCGAATCGGGCACTGCGCTCGACGAGGCCGGTGTGGAGGCTTTCCGCAAGCGAGTACCGCATGCCGAAGTGGCTGAAATCGCCGGAGTCGGCGACCTCACTATCGGACGGCGCAATGATGCTTTCGACATCGCAGTGCTGAATTTTCTTGAGAGCGTTAACCCACGCCCAGGCGCGCACCCCCAAGGCGGTTTCGAACCGCGCATGCTGCGCAATGCCCTTGGCTGTTTTGTTACAGGTGTCACCGTTATTACCACTACCGACGAAAACGGCAGCCCCCTGGGATTCACCGCCAACTCCTTCACCTCCGTTTCCCTTGACCCCTCGCTGGTGCTGTTCTGTGTCAAGCGCGAGTCGCCCAGCGTGAACGCGCTGCGTAAGCACGGCGCATTCGCCGTGAACGTTCTGCACATCGGACAACAACCCATTTCGGCACGTTTTGCCTCCAGGAACGTGGACCGCTTCGCTGAAACAGAATGGGAAACCTGGGACCAAAATGTGCCCATCATTATCGACGCCGCCGCAAACTTTGAATGTGCCATCACCGAAGTCTTGGACGGCGGCGATCATGTCATCGTAATCGGTAGAGTCGATCGGGTGCATTTCGATCCATCACGCGATCCGTTGCTGTACTTCCAAGGCGCCTACCAGCGCATGCACATGGCGCGTGACGATTGATCGGGTAAGTCCATCCACTGTGGGTATTGCAGTCACAGACAATTCCCATTGCAAAACAAGCCAAAGTTTCAATGACTGCTCGCTTTAGACTGCCGCCTACAAACGATGGGAAAACAGAATGCTCCCAATGCATCAGTTCAAAATGACGGACGGCATGTCCATTGCAGCCGACATCGGTGGCGACGCTGATAAGCCGCCCATCGTGCTGCTTCACGGAGGTGGGCAAACTCGCCACAGTTGGCACAAGGGCTTTGTCGCCTTTGTCGAAGCTGGCTACCACGTAATTTCCATAGATGCACGAGGGCATGGCGACAGCGACTGGTCTCCCACAGGGGACTATGGGCTGGATGCACTGGTGTCCGACTTGCTCTCGGTCATTGGTCAACTCGATCAGATGCCAATCCTGGTGGGAGCCTCAATGGGCGGCATGACTGCGCTGACTGCGGTCGGTGAAGCCGATTGCAGGCTGGCCCGAGCGCTGGTATTGGTCGACATCACCCCGACAGTCAACCTACAAGGCACGGACCATATCGCTGCATTTATGCAGGCTAACCTGTCAGGGTTCGCAACCCTGGAAGACGCGGCCGAGGCTGTCGCTCGCTATAACCCGAACCGTCCACGCTCACCCAACCCCAATGGCTTGATGCGCAACTTGCGCAAGCGCAACGGCCGCCTCTACTGGCATTGGGATCCTCGCTTCATATCCTTCGGAGAACTGCGCCCCGATATTGTACAACCCCGCCTGGAGCAGGCAACGAATCAAATTCAAATACCGACATTACTGATCAGCGGCTCGCAAAGTGAAGTGGTCGGAAAAGAACAAATTGCACATTTCCAGCAACTGCTACCCACCGCAGAGTGCGTCACGGTGGAGGGTGCGGGGCATATGGTCGCGGGTGACCGCAATGATGCCTTCAACGAAGGCATTCTGAGTTTTTGTCGCAGGCATTCAAACCCTGTGCAGATTACTTGCGTTCAAAAATAAAGCCAACAAAAGGAGTAAATCAATGTCAAGCGGCCCCCTTCAGGGACTTAAAGTAATCGAGTTTGCCGGCATCGGACCTGGTCCGTTCTGCGGCATGTTGCTGTCCGACATGGGTGCGGACGTACTGCGCATCGAACGCAAGGGCAGCGCAAGTAAGCGTAATGCGCAGACGGAAATCGATAGTCGTGGCAGGCAGTCCCTGGAAGTCGACCTCAAGGATCCCGAATCGATCGAACTGTGCCTGAAGCTCTGCGAGACCGCCGATATCTTGTTTGAAGGGTTCCGCCCTGGCGTCATGGAGAGGCTTGGCCTGGATCCGGGTATCGTCCTCGCGCGCAATCCACGCATCGTGTATGGCCGCATGACCGGCTGGGGCCAATACGGTCCTTACGCGTATCGTGCAGGCCATGACATCAACTACATCGCCGTCACCGGCGCATTGGATACCATCGGCACTCAGGACAAGCCCATCGCGCCATTGAACCTGGTCGGTGACTATGGAGGCGGGGCGATGTTCCTGGCAGTAGGCGTGCTTGCTGCGGTATTGAGTGCCCGCGCCACAGGCAAAGGCCAGGTGGTCGATGTCGCAATGACCGATGGCACCGCCTACCTGACCGCGATCATCCATCGCCTGCGCTACTCCGGGCAGTGGGAAGACCAGCGCAGCAGCAACCTGCTCGACGGCGGTGCACCTTTCTACGACACGTACCGCTGTGCCGATAGCAAGTGGATTGCTGTGGGTGCGATCGAGCCACAGTTCTACGCCATTCTGCTGGAGAAGATCGGTTTGGCTGGCAAAATCCCCCACGCTCAAATGGACAAATCGAAGTGGCCGGAAATAAAGGCCAAGTTTGCTGAAGTGTTTGCGAGCAAGACTCGCGACCAGTGGAGCGAGATCATGGAAGGATCCGATGCGTGCTTCTCCCCCGTGCTGTCGATTACCGAAGCCATGCAAGATCCCCACAACATTGCTCGCGCATCGTTTTTGGAAATCGACGGAGTGCCGCAACCGGCACCAGCTCCTCGATTCTCGGTTACGCCGGGCGAGGTTCAGGTGCACGCAGGAGCTAACGACGGAAACGGTCGCAGCCTCCTGCAGAACTGGGGAATCAATGCCTCGGACGCAAAAAATGCTGTGGCTGGCGGTTTAATCGCCTGAGGACAATGTTCTCAATAAAGCGATAACGGGTATTGGGCGTTCGCCATGACTGGCAAATCGACTTTTTGAATCGCACGCCTGGTTTTCCTCTGAATCATAATTTCACTGCGGGTAGAGACAAGCTGATGAGAAGCGGGGTTGTTAGGATTCAACTCAACGATGCTTCATACATAAACATCGTACTACGTCGCTATCCGTAGAGCGCTTATTGCAGCGCGCATAATCCAACATAATTAAGGTGCAGAAATGGCTTACATGGATTATTTAAACAATATACCCCAGCAACTCATTAGCGCAATGACGCTCTCATGGGACAACGCTGGCAATATCGCCGCCTGGCTCATTGCATGCACATTGGGTTATCTTCTTTATACGCACGCGCTTCGATTGATGCGCAAAGAAGGAACGGACCCATACCCCATTTATCTTCACTGCTGGATGATTACCATTGATCTGATCGGCACCTACACATTCTGGCACTTAGCCCTCAAGAACGACTTTTTCTGGATGTTCGTGGTGCAAGGCGTTTTCCTGCCCGTATGGGTGGTGCTGGAAGCTATTTGCATCTATAAAGCAGTCAAGGACAAAGTGTCGCGACAATTGGAGTTCGGCTCCATGAGCAAGGGCCACATCGATGAGAACACCGCGTGGTTCAATGTCATCGGCATCACCCTCGTTTGCTTCGCTGTCAATATGTACGTCCTGTCCATGATTGGCGGTGTCGATAACGCTGCCATTTGGATAATTTATCCTTTCACGAACTATGTATTCGCCTATTGGACCTGGAAATACTGGGGGGCTCGCGCCGCAGAAACCGGAACGAGAAAATTCAACTCCATGGGATTGCAGATCATCATCGTTGTTGAATGTGCAGTTATGTGGATACCGGGAATTAGTTGGTTCTTGGCAGTGACGCCGTTTTTCAACCAAGCTTGGTACTATTTCTGTGGCGTCATCACCACCGGCCTGGCAATCTACAACCTGTACAAGTGCTCTCAATTGCCGAAAAAAGAATTATTACCCAATGGCAGCAAGCCAGTTTGGTAAAGTCTTCTAGCACCACCCCATCGAAGCAAGGTGTATTTAGAGTTGAATTACAACACTGTTACAGCATCATCTTTTAACATTAGCCAACCCTTTGATCCAGTATAAATTCGTTGTCCGAGCTGGGATACTACCCCAGCTCGCACTCGTCTACGAAGACTAGTCTAGGGTCATAACTGATTTTCCATTTTGCAAGCCTCTCCACTTCCTATCCAAGTGCCCGCGTCACAACTTCGGCAACCGTAAACTTGCGAAAGTCTTTGAAGTCCCGGGTCTGCATCGACACGATCTCCAACTGCACGATGGTTTCTTCACTGATCACATGCTTGCGGTAACTGCAGGCCCAGATCAGTTCGTATTCGGCCTGTACGCTCAACACAATGATTTGGTCGCATCGGGAGTCAATAGGTTTCCGGCAGTCCACCGATTGGGGGTTTGACTATTTTAATGAGGAGACTGTATTTCAGCATATACGGGGATTGTTCGGAGTTTCCATAGCACCTGCTCATCTCTCTATTGACGGTTCCTCATTTTACCACCAGGACATTTTCACTTAACCAAAGCCATAAAAAAAACGCCCCTACAGAACCAATTTACAATCTGGCCTACCTGCAGGGGCGCTGCTTTTATCAACCGATCAACTTGCATACCTCGGCATACGTTGCTCGACCGGAGGAGTGACTTCATTTCGACGATACTCACTGGGAGAACAACCAAAATGCTCTCGAAACATACGACTAAAATGAGCAGCACTTTTAAACCCGGTCATAAAGGCGATTTCACCGATCCCGTAGCGCCTTTTGTCCAACGTAGCAAGCCACTCCTTGGATTTTTCCAGGCGACTTTTCCACAACAACTCGGAAAACGCGGTACCGTTTTCCTTCAGCAGATGACATAGATAGCGAGGCGATATCTTGCAGGCCTTTGCCGCCGCAGACAAAGAAAAATCAGGATTGGAAAGATGTAGAGATATCAGGGAAATGATTCCCTCAAGGCGCTTCTCACCAATGCTTTGACGAGACTCGACCTCCATACCCTGCTCTACTGCAATATCGTACGTCGTTTTCAACATCGCTGAAATGAGATCGTCGATAACCTCTCGTGCAAGCGACTCGCCTTCTGCGCTCAAGACAGCCATCACTTGCGCAATAATCAATCGTCGCCCTTGAGGAGCTGTCAGCCGTGAACACATGGGTATCCCGTCCGGAAAGTGTCGATGCACCAAGTCCAATGGCAAGATTATAAACAACCACTCGGTTGCCTGCTTTGCGGCTGCACAGCTTTTATAATGAATTGGAATATTAGAACGGGTAAAAGCAAGATCGCCTGGACCCAGCTCACATGAATTCCCTGCCTGGGACACACTCAGCATCCCCGATCGCACATAACGCAATGTGATCGTATTGACTTTGTTTTCACGAATATGATCCCAGGACCGACGAAACTCATACTTCGACCGGGCGTTCACGACGCCCATTGGGTACTGTCCTTGCAACAGCATGGATAACTCGAAATGCGGACTCTGCTCCTGTTCGCACATGATCACATCGCCATCATTGTATTTTTTTGCTATTTCTCTTGTCGCAAGAGAAAACAACTTTCCAACTACTGCAGCAGAACTGTTGGGCCGATCAAATGAAAAATATTCCATCGCCATTCACCTATTTTATTTTTATTATCTAGCAAGACACCACATGTCGCACAGCAGTGGGCTAACATCACGGTTTGTAGATTGGATTAAATTTGAGACCAGCGACATACGCCTAAAGGCAGTTGATCACCTCCTGATCTGCCTGTCACTAACCGACCGTCACCTCCCGTTTGCACCAAGAGAAGTATCAACGCTACGTACCAACGTCAATAACCTGGGGCCGACCTCGTCAACCAGATGTTTGACCTGCGGGCTGAACACAGGAACTGTCGCGGAAAAGATCCAGGCTTCCTCTTCTTCCGAGCGGCGTGTCATTGGCACGGCAATCACTGCCATCTCGCGATGCAAATCACCGTGCCCCTGACAGAACCCATGCTGTTGAAGATCATGACGCGCATCATCCAGACGATCAAGCAACCACGCGTGGCGCTCTGGATTCTTGCTTGCCAGTTCTGCAAGGTAGGTTTCGCGCTCAATCGCAGGCGCGGTGACCAGGTAGGCACGACCCGACGCGGTTCGCGAAAGGGACAACTTTGTTCCTACCTCAGATCTGAAAACCTTACTACCAACCCCTTGAACCAACTCAACGTAATTCAGATTTGCTCGGTAGCCCACTACCAGCTGCAGCTGACCCGTAATGTGATTCGCCAAGTCTTCCATCAATGGCCGAGCCAATTGGCGAATTGTCATTCTGGCGAGCGTCGCCGCACTGGCTTCGAGCAGTCCCAACCCCGCCACATAACGGGAAATTCGCTCTGAATAACGCAGGATGCCCAGGTCGCAGAGCGTGTCCAACAGGCGAAACAGAGTCGGCTTCGCAAGCCCTGTCAACTCCATCAGCTCGCGTGCACTGAGCTCTTGTCGCATGGGAGTAAAACAGCGAATGATGGCCACTCCACGCGCCAGCGCGCTGACCTGTCGCCCTTCGCTTTCGCTCTCAACTTCAGTTTTCAAACTAGCCAAGAATTTTCTCGCTTCGAAATGATCCAGGCATGAACCGCATGATGACTCTGGCGTGCTGTTCTCTCATGAGTCAAAGCGTTCGAGCAATGATTTCTTTCATGATCTCGTCGCTGCCACCGAAGAGCCGGCTGACTCGTGCATCCACCCATGCACTGCCCACGACATACTCACTCATGTAGCCATAGCCTCCATGCATTTGCAGGAACTCGTCGAGCAAGCGATTTTGCATCGCTGTAGCGTTGAGCTTGGCCATCGCTGCACGATCCGGTGTCAATTCGCGACGCAGATGTCGAGCAAGGCAATCGTCGATAAAGGTCCGTATCATGGTTGCTTGGGATTTTGCTTCGGCAAGTTTGAAGCGAGTGTTCTGGAAGGAAAACACAGGCTGGCCGAAGGTGTTTCGTTCTCTCGTATAGGCAATTGTGCGCTCAAGCATTGCCTCAATCGATGCGGCGGCGCGCACAGCAATGACCAACCGCTCTTGAGCCAATTCATGCATCAAGTAGCCGAAGCCGGCATTCTCCTCGCCCAGCAAGTTATCGACTGGAACACGCACATTTTCAAAGAACAGTTCCGAGGTATCCTGCCCACGCAAGCCGACCTTCTTGAGTTTTTGGCCCTTCTCGAACCCTGGAGTGCCTTCCTCAACGCAAATCAGTGATATGCCGCGAGCACCCGCTGCTGGATCGGTTTTGACAACCACGATGACCAGGCCGGCATTCAATCCGTTGGTAATAAAGGTCTTCTGACCATTGATGATGTACTCATCGCCTTCGCGACGCGCGGTGGTCCGTATAGCCTTCAAATCGCTACCCGCTCCGGGCTCTGTCATGGCGATGGCGCCAATCAATTCGCCCCTCGCCATGGCCGGCAGCCAGCGCTCCTTCTGCGCCTCGTCACCATATTCATGAATGTAAGGCGCCACGATATCGGAGTGCAGGTTAAAACCCACGGCAGTGGCGTTTACGCGCGCCAACTCTTCGATCAGCACGGCTGAATGGCCAAAATCACCACCGCTACCGAAGGGCTCAGGCAGCATGATGTTTAGCAGCCCCTCCTCACCAGCACGTAGCCAAAGCGCCTTCGGCACTATCCCTTCGTCTTCCCATCCAGCATGAAAGGGCTGGATCTCCCGCTCAATGAAACGGCGCACCTGGGTGCGAAACTGCTCGTGGTCTTCTCGAAATACGCTACGCATGAAAATCCTCTGATTCAGCAGATGAAAAGATGACGAGTAGATGACTACCACGCCGTTGATCCGATAATCGCGGGGGAATGTTTCAAAGCCCTGACACTCACCGGCCAATTATCACCACAACTAAATAATAAATGTTTTTTTGGATTATAAAACAGTTTTATTGGAATAAATAAGCCATTTTTTAATTATTAAAACTATAAATCGAGACAAATGTCTCATTATATTGATAAGCAAACTTTTGACGAGCCCATGCCAATGGGCATGAAAACAACTTCCACCTCTGCACCAAAGTCAAAAAAGCCCCGAGCCTTGCGGCCAGGGGCTTTCATATATCAACGAGTTATTAAACGCTCAGTCACCCCACCGATGACAATTGCGCCAACGGCTTGAGTTTGACTGTCTCTTTGCGCAAAAGGAAATGAGAAAGCGCAGGTATCAATATAAGTGCCCCGACCATATTCCAGACAAACATGAAGGTGAGCATGATGCCCATATCGGCCTGGAACTTGATCGGTGAAGCCGCCCAGGTAACAACCCCGGCCGCCAGCGTGATACCCACCAGCGCAACAATTTTTCCGGTAAAACCAAGAGCGCCGCGGTAGGCCTCACTGAGTGACAGGCCTTGGCGCTGGAGCACCAATATCACACTCAGCAGGTACAGTGCATAGTCCACGCCGATTCCAACCCCTAGCGCAACAACGGGCAACGTCGCCACTTTCATGCCGATACCAAGCATTGCCATGAGCGCTTCCGCCATGATCGAGGTCAGGATTAACGGCAACACAGCCACCACGACCGCACGCCAACTGCGAAAAGTAATGGCGCACAGCAAGATCACCGCTGCGTAAACCTGCAATAACATCTCGCGGTTGGCCTTCTCGACCACCGAGTTAGTAGCAGCATCGATACCTGCATTGCCTGCCGCCAACAGGAACTGACGATCAGATGTAGAGTGCCGATCGGAAAAATCCTGGGCTACGTCCACAACGCGCTTCAAGGTCTCGGCCTTGTGATCGCTCAGGTAGGTTTGCACCGGCAGCAGCGAGCAATCAGCGTTGAGCATTTCAGAGTTCCAATTCTGCGCGAGGTTGATCCGGTCCTTGAGTACCAGAGGGTCCCAGGCCACAGTCGCCCATTTAGGATTGCCCTCGTAGGCACCCACCGTTAATGCACGCAACTGGTCTACCAGCGACGCGGTATGCAGCACACCCGGCACTTGACTCAGCCGCTCTGCAAGACGATCCATCTCGATCAGCGTCTCGAAGTTGCGACAGCCGTCAGTCGGTGTCTTGACCATCACTGCAAACACATCGCTGGAAATGCCATAGTGCGCCGTGATGTAAGCGTTGTCCTGGTTGTAACGGGAATCAGCCCGCAGCTCAGGCGCACCGGGATCAAGGTCGCCAACCTTCACATCTTGTGCCTTGACAAAGGCCAACAACGCCAACACCACCGCCACGGTAATAGCTGCGATCGCATAGTTCCGCTCGGTGAAGCGATTGAACCACAACCAGATACGGCCCACATCGCCGCCAGCTGAAGCCAGGCTGCGCTGCGCGGCCACAGGGGAAACCCCTACATAGGAGAGCAGCACCGGCAGCAGGATGAGGTTGGTCAAAATTAAAATCGCGACACCTATACTGGCGGACATCGCCAACTCGCGGATCACCGGAATATCGATAATCATCAGCACGGCAAAGCCGACGGCATCAGCCAGCAATGCTGTCAGCCCGGCTAGGAAAAGTCGGCGAAAGGTAAAACGTGCAGCAACGGACTTGTGAGTGCCACGGCCGATGTCTTGCATCACACCGTTCATTTTTTGAGCGCCATGGCTGACACCAATGGCAAACACCAGAAAAGGCACCAAGATCGAAAACGGGTCAATCTCCATCCCGAGATAAGTGACCATTCCAAGCTGCCAGACCACGGCGACCATCGAGCAGCACATCACCAGAAGGGTACTTCGTAAATCTCGGGTATAAAGGAAGATAATCAGGGTTGCGGTAACAGCTGCCAGACCAAAGAAGAGCATCACCTTCTCTAGCCCCTCGATCATGTCCCCTACCAGTTTGGCAAAGCCAATCACATAGATGCGATAGTTGTCCTCTGCATCACTAGTCGTGCGCAGTTCATCCAGCATTTTGGAGAAGCCGGCGTAGTCTACCGGGTTGCCGCTGGCGTCGCGATCCATCAGCGGAATCACAATCATGCTGGAGCGCTGATCCAAACTGACCAGGCTCCCGACCAGATTGGCTCTCTGCACATTGAGACGGAGTTCGGCAATGGAGCGCTCTGAGCCGTCATAGTCGCTTGGCATCAACGAACCACCGTCGAAGCCTGCCTCGGTCACTTCCGACCAGCGCACGGCCGGCGAATAGAGCGACTTGATCCACGCCCGGTCAACAAACGGGGACAGGAATATCTGGTCGTTGATCCTGGCCAGCGTCTGAAGGTACTCGCGATCGTAAATATCGCCCCGAGTGTTTTCAACGACAACCTGCACCGTGTTACCCAGCCCGCGCAGCTCGGCGCGATTTTCGATAAAATTGCGCACAAAGCTGTGGCTTTGTGGAAGCATCTTCTCGTAGCTGGCATTGACCCCCAGGAAACGCAGTTGGTACCCCAGGAGCACTGTCAGCAGCATCGCGAACAGCACCACTAACAGTCGATTGTTGAACACAAGCCGTTCGAGGAGGCTGCCGGATGACTTATCGAACAGGGAAGGATCGCTGAAGATTTCTGCAGCCTCTTTCGAGGCGGAGTGGGAAATGTGAGCCATGGTGACGGATCCAATTCAAAGGATTGTTCGTTCAAGGATTTCGCTGTGCCGGTTCAGCCAAATTATGCCGACCGACACCTGAGACTCCGACCACCAGATAGTCATCGTGGAGCGTGGCGGCAATAGCGGCGACCGCGCCAGATTGCTCACTGCCTTGGGCAAGCGTAAAAGTCGCACCCTGGTCTGAACTCACTAAAACCTCACCACTCTGGCCGGCTATGACAATGTTCCCGTTCGGCCACACGTCTGCGGACACAATTCCTCCCCTGATCGCCGAGGGGATCTGTTCCCATGTAGCGCCACGGTCCAGCGAACGAAACAAGCTGCCGCGCATCCCGTATGCCAGCACCACTTCCGGCGTCACGATCAAGCCGAAAAGAGCTCCTTCGTAAGGTATGGACACATCGACAAAACGCACCGTGGGCTCATCCCATCGCCACACATGGCCCGCCTCGCCAGCGAGATATACCTCTTTCTCGTTACCGCGAACCGCATAGAAATGCAGCCCCTGAGGGTTGTCGATTTTGTCGATCAGCGGAACCCAACTCTTGCCTGAATCGTCCGTGCGCAAAATTCGGTTGAAGGTTCCGACAATGAATCCGGTCTTGTTATCCTTGAACCAGACATCCAGGAAGGGTTGCGTTGTACTTTCCTGCTCCCAACGACCAGCCTCCTGCAAGATCAATTCACGATCCTGCGTCGCCAGCCCTCCAGCCAGATTCCGGTAGTACTCATGCGCCTGCACACCTGCGCTGTGGCCGTCGAGTTGCTTCACCCATTTCTGCCCCCCGTCGGCACTGTGCAATACCACGCCACCATGACCCACTGCCCAGACATTGAGGGCGTCCCCGAAAGCCAGGGCTACCAGATCGTTCGAAACGGGTACCTCGGCCTGTTGCCAGTCGTCACCATGCCCACTGCCGTGGACAATGACACCGTAGCGTCCCGCAGCGACCACGTTGACGCCGTCCCACGTGGCCACGCTGAACAATGGCGATTTCTGCGCTAGCGCAAGCCTGGGCGCAGTCACACTCAAGGGATTCTTGAATGTCTCCGGGCGCGATGTACTTGGCACCAGCGCGCTGAGTATCTGCAACTCGGCCGGCTTGGTATCAGCGCAGGCAGGTTGAACTCCATTACCAAATAACGGAATGACGACTCCAGAGAGAATCGTCAAAGCGAAAGACGCTCTGTTCATTCGTGGCAAATCTCACAAACTGCCGCCAGACACTGGATGATGCTGCAACTAGCGACAAGGCACGATGAGAATACGATGCACACCCAGGGGGGGGGCCCGTACGACAACTTCAAGTGCGCTATCAAGTAGCGCACCCTGAATGAGTCCTTCTTGACTCAGCGAATGCCACCGCTCGCCAAAGCACCTGGCGTGAACTCACGTGCCGGCAACTGAAAGGGAATAGGCGCCGACCCTTTACGCCCGTAACTTAGAATGTTGAAAGCACCGTAACCACCTGTCTGATTATCGTAGGTAACGAACGCTTGACCTAGCATTCCCAGTTCAGGATAGCTGTAGACGAAGAAGGGAAACTGCATGCTCGTCCTGTAGAGTTTCCCTGAGGCATCGTAGCCTTCGTAGATACCGCCCGAGTAGGAGTCCTCTTGGACATACATCACGCGTTTTGAAAAAACGTGACGGCGACCTTGCTTGAGCGTCCCCTCAACCTGCCATACGCGATGCAGCTCCCAGCGTACACAACTGGGATTGATGAAGTTAGGCGTCAGCCCCTTTTCCTCATTGCATTCCGGCTGAAGCAGTTTGTAGCTGTTATAGGGTATGTACACTTCCTTACGACCGACCACCTTCCAGTCAAAACGATCAGCTCGACCAAAGAAACCACCTATCTCATCCATACCCGATGTCCCACCGGATATGGGATTGGGGGTGTCATACACCAGGTCCGGAGCTAGTTTCACGCGCCGTTGACCTGGTAGGTACTGATAGGTCGGCGTGGGCACTTTGGTATCGATCGGGCGAATCAGCAAAATCCGCTCACCGGAACTGCGTGCCGGCTCATCAGTGTCAGAACGAAAACGAGTCATCAACTTGTTTTCCTTGTTCCCCCCTCCTTCGCCTGGCGCCCAATAGGGTACCTCGTTGAAAGCCTCCAACCAGGACATGAACGTCAACTTGCCCGACCTGTCGACCACATAAGCGCCGAAGGAGGCCTTAAACGCAACACCTTGGAAATTAAGTGCTTTGTTATAGATGATTTCTTCACCGCTTTTGGGAATCGGGAACGGTAGACCTGCCTTGCATTCGCCCACGAGGGTTTCATCAACCAACTGGCAGGACGTAGCATTGTGGAGCATATTGTTAATGCTATATTCGGGGTAAACCACAGTGCGATGAGTGGGGTAAACATCGACTCGAAAGTCGGGGTATTTCTTCAGCAGTTCCTTGACGCCCTCAGTGAGCTTATCTGCGTACTGCGTCATGTTGCCCGCATTGATGGTGAGCACAGGCTTTTCGTCAGCAAATGGATCCGGCAGATAGCCTGGGTTCTTTGGGTCAAAAGTTGCGGGTGGCTTGAGTAGCTCACCGGTGTAAGCCGGAATAGTACCGCTCTCGTTACCCGCCTTGATGGCGCCGAAGGGTGTTAGTGTTTTGCCTAACTGAGCCGCTTCTTGTGCACTCACAGCGGCGTTGGCTGCATTGGCAACCAGCATGGACCAGGCCAAGGCGATAAAAGGCATGCTTTTTTTCATGATAGTTCCTTGAAAGGCGGTGACTGCTTATGGAAAAAGCTCACACTCAAAATGAGGTCTGCAAGGTAAGGGAAAGCCAGCCACGATCCTTGTAGAGCGCACCACCGGCGTTTTCGCTAGTGATCGTCTCCCCATTGTTACTCATCTGGTTCATGTAGTCGGCATAGCGCAAAGTGGCGTAGTACTGGTTTTGCACCACAGCTGCCACACCGGCACTCCAGGAACCATTGCCTTCTCGGGTGCCGCCAAGTGCCGGGGCATTACCGCTCAGGCCTATGCCATAAGTGAGTGGCATCTTGAGGTCCACGCCTGGCCACACCTGATACCAAACTGGCTCAAACGCAAGATTGGTGCCCCAGGCATTCTTGGTCACACAGCCACTTGATACGCCACCAGCACAACCCGCCGAATGGGTTTCAGCAAACTTATCGGCGTTGCTGCGTACTTTTTCCAAGTGCGTATAAGTCAACTCCGCGGTTAGTGGTGCTGCGTCCCAAAGGGCATTCGTACCACCGTACCAAATCATGTTGACCAGACCGTGCCATGTGTCGCCACGAGCCCCTTGATCTGTGACATTGACGCTATTGAGCGCTGTGTTCTTACGGTAGGAAACCTCACCGCCCACGCCGATGCCGTCGAAGTTCTTGGCAATACTCAGGCCATAGAGCTTGGTCTTTTCTGCATAGGCCAGGTGTGACGATGAAAAGTCCGGAGCTATAGCTAGCCATGGTAGTTTTTCGGCGAATTCACGGTAGTACACACCCACCGTGCCGCTCAAGGCTTCGGGCGACCAACGCGCCATAACTCCCCAATCTCCGCGATCCTCGGGACGGTCTTGAATGCCATTGAACGGCACTCCAGGAGCAAGGAATGTACCTCCCTCAATATTGAAGAAGTTGGCAGTCCCGAAATATGTTCCGCCCGGAGGCAGGCGCCATGGCTCCCATTCCAAGTAGTATTGGGCGCCCACTGAGAGCTCGTCCGCGACTTGTGCGACAGTGGAGATCTGGGTCAGCGGCAGAAACAACTCCTTCGCTTGGCTACCCGGGTTAGCGGCGCCCTTTATCGCATCCAATGCCCCTTGTGAGTACGCGATGCTGTCAGACAGCGAGAACAGCGACTCGCCCCAATAAACATTGTGCCTGCCCGCTTTCACGGACACGGGCGTACTGCCGAGGTTGAAACTGGTAAAAGCAAAAGCATCAAGAAATTCGCCAGAGGGGCCACGCATATAACGTTTGACATAACCGGTGTAGCTATTATTGGGAGTAACGCCTTGAGTTCCCTTGATATCAGTATCCTTATAGGCGTCGTCATACCATCCAGCCGCACTGACGCGAATACCATGAGCATCTTTATAGACTAAATCCAGCTCGGTCAACACATCAACTCGATTGGCAACGAGATCACCACGATCAAATTTTCGATCTGAAGTGTCGAACGGTGGAGTATTGATAATATGTTTGTCCTGGCCCTCGGTACGCACCCCCAGGTTATACCGCAATGTATTATCCCAGCGAACTTTGAAGTCAGGATTATCTGTATCGATCTTGAAGGCGGAGGCACTGTCGATTATGGAAAACGAGAAGCCAAACACCATAAAAGAACTTATGACACGATGACGCGAGTTGCACTTCTTCATTGCGTTGTCTCCGGGCTCTTATTTTAATGGAGTGACGCCTCAGCACCACTCAATTGGAGGCAGAAGGCGAACTAACCCCAGGGTTCTGAACTCACAGGTATCGGTGGCGCCGTCGATTTGAATGATATCGACCATCCCGACAACAGACTTATCTCTACCAGCAATGAAAACATGACCCAATGGCAACCCAGCCCCGACGAACTCACCTCGCAGCGGAAGCAACGATTGCTGATCGAGACAAATCGGCTTGCACCGGCAGGAACACGTCATTTTGAACACAGGGTTAGTATGGCCATAACCAAGCAGGACTCGTTGGTTAACATTCATGATGGATTCCGAAGAGTTACTTGTTGGAATCCGAACTTATCAGCCGTTCATGCAAAGTCCGCCCACGCAGGGCCGGCAATCACATGAAACAGGAGACAAAATGTCAGCATCCACCGACAAGAACGCGTGGCGCCTAAAAGAGGAAAGCCCCCTCCCATGGAGCGATCGCCTCGTATCAGGCAACGCAGATAAATATTTCATTGTCAGCGCTGATAGCCACGCCAACGAACCTCTCGACTTTCTCACTTCCCGAGTGACTGACCCGCAGTACCAGGATCGCTTGCCTCGTGTTCGGGTCGATGAAGAAGGCGTTCAGTGGCTTCATACTGATGGGTGGCCTCGACAACGTGTCAGCGTTCCATCAGACCGCCGAGACCTGTTGCCAGAAGCCGAAGCCTTCGAGAGCTTTGAAGTGCTCGCTCCCTACACCGATCGCATGGAAGATCAGGATGTACTGCGCGCAGCCTCCGGCCGCAGCGTTGAACAGCGCCTGGAACATGCACGGCAGGATGGCGTGGACGCGGAAATCGTGTTTCCGCAGAAAGGCATTCTGGCCTTCGCCACCCCAGATCCCGTGTTCTCCGGTGTCATGACCCGTGCATGGAACCGCTGGGCACACGAAACCTTCAAGGACGAATTCCATCGAATCATGCCTATGGCACTGATCGCTGCAGGCGACTTGGAAAATGCGATCAAGGAAGTTCAGTGGGCGGCTGCAAATGGCTTTCACGGCATCATGATTTCCAATAGACCTAACTTCCACCGGCTCGACCAACCGCGCAATCGACTGGAATACAACGATAAGAGCTTTGAACCACTGTGGGCGACCATTGAGGAAACCGGCCTGCCACTGGTGTTCCACGTCGGTAACGGAGAGGACCCCCGTGCCGTTGGTGGCAAAGGGGGAGCGATTATCAACTTCCATGCTGCCATGGGTTCGGGAATCGACCCGCTGGTGACCTTGATCGCGTCAGGCGTATTCGAACGCTTTCCTCGTCTTAAAGCCGGTGTAATAGAAGCCGGCACAGGTTGGATCCCATGGGTATTGAATTCAATGGACCATGCCTATCGTGCGCACCACATGTGGGTTCGACCCGTTATTCCGGAACTTCCAAGCACCTACTTCAAACGCAATTGCTTTGTCTCTTCGCTTGAACACCCGGGGATGCTTGACCACTTGGTAAGCCTGGGTTTGGAAGACAACATTCTCTGGTCGAGTGACTACCCACATCACGAGGGTTCCTTCCCACATTCGAAGCTAAGTATAGAGCGCGAGATGAAAAATCTGAGCGAAGTCCAGCGAACGAAGATACTCGGTGAAAATGCGGTCCGTATTTTCAATATGGACAAGTCAAAATTCAATACAACCAAGACAGCTACATAAATCAACAAGTTCTCTACCCGCAAGATCAGCCCTCCCTCTACAGCGGCGGGAGGGCCGAAC
Source organism: Pseudomonas sp. GW822-FHT02G04 (assembly GCF_058802085.1). Taxonomy (NCBI): domain Bacteria; kingdom Pseudomonadati; phylum Pseudomonadota; class Gammaproteobacteria; order Pseudomonadales; family Pseudomonadaceae; genus Pseudomonas; species Pseudomonas sp. GW822-FHT02G04. The sequence continues at coordinate 315,886 of NZ_JBXANU010000001.1, read as the reverse complement.
CAATGCTCTTGATCACTGAGCGCATGAATTCAAAACTCAGGCAGGAATACCAGCACCTTCGGCACAAACCGACTACATCGGGGCAGCCACATTACGCCTATTCAACCGTCCCATATTCCCGCCAAGAAAAATCTCGCCAAGGTCAATCAATAGCACTCGCTGCTATTCGCCAAACACCTAGAGGGCTGCAATCGCGGCGTAAAAACTATGCAGAGCAAACGCAACACACAACCTGATGTGGCTATCGCAGCGAGTTTTGAACTAAAACCTGGTCGCTTCCCAGAAATCAGTCCTTACAATCTATACAGACATGTTGCTATCAATGCCCTGAAAGAGTGGGGCCTGCATCCCCGCGACATTAACGGCCTGCTAACCGCCCCCTCTGGCCAAGGTGTGGGGGCGATCGACATTTATACCCATGAAAAGCTGGGTGCCGATCTCGGATTGGTGCCAGGCTTCGCAGAGACCCTGAACGCTGGCGGAGCCAGCTTCGCTATTATGGTTGCGCGAGCCGCCTCAGCGATTCGCGACGGTCTAACCGATGCCGTACTGTGCATCGGTGCTGGCAAGTTCACCAAACCCTCGGCGGGCAGCGCGGAGGTGATGGCTCGAATGATCAGCGAGCCTGATTTCGAGATCGGCTACGGCCCATTTATCCCAGCACTTTATGCATTGATCGCCTCACGCTTCATGGCCGAACGCAACGCAACGCCTGCCGATCTGGCCCGAGTGGCAGTGTCTGCCCGACAATGGGCCTTGCTCAACCCGCGCGCGCTCATGAACCCAAAGGGTGCAATCACCGCCAACGACGTACTTGACTCCAGGATGATCGCCGACCCCTTCCATTTTCTCGATTGCTCGGTGCCTTGCGATGGCGGCGGTGCAGTGCTCGTCACTTCCGCTGACAAGGCCCGTGAACTCTCCTCCAGACCAGCCTACCTACTGGGCTACGGCGAAGCGCACAGCCATGGCTCACTCAGCGCGGCCAACGGCCGCCTCGTCGACACGGTAGCGACCCGTACCAGTTCGGATGCCTTCCGCCGCGCTGACCTGCAACACAGCGACATAGACGTTGCTATGTTGTATGACGCTTTCTCGGTCACGCCGCTGATCTTGCTGGAAAACCTCGGCTTCTGCGCTCGGGGCCAAGCCGCGCGATTTGTCCAGAGCGGCGCCATCGACCCGGGTGGCAGCCTGCCGGTCAACACCAATGGCGGTCTGCTTTCCTTTGGTCATACCGGAGAAGCATCCGGTATGTCATTGATCGTCGAGGCTGCACGCCAGGTAATGGGTGAAGCAGGCAACAACCAGGTGCCGAACGCGAACACTGCACTAGTTCATGTTTACGGAGGCATGATGTACGAACACGCGACCTTAATACTGGGAGCCTCACTATGAATGGCCCAATGCCCGAAGTGACACCGGTCAACCAGCAGTTCTGGAATGGCACCGCCATCGGAGAGTTGCGCCTGCAACTTTGCAAGACCTGCAATCATCGCTTCCGCTTCGTCACCCAATGGTGCCCGGCTTGTTGGTCCACCGACCTAGACCATTTCGTCGCCAGCGGCCTCGGCCGTATTACCGCACGCACTGTGATCCATACGCCGCCTTACGAGTCGATGGCAGAGCGGGTGCCCTATGTACTTGCGCTTATCGAATTGGAGGAAGGCCCAACCATGATGAGTAATATCGTCGATTGTGATCCGGAGTTCGCCCAAATCGGTGCTGCCGTGCAAGTGGTCTTCGAACCCCGAGGTGACTTGCAACTGCCACAGTTCAAGCTGGTCTGAGCGCGGTCTGCCATAGAAAAGGAGATAAACATCATGACCACGCAGACAAGCAGTACTGTGAACACTGCGGTACTTGCCCTTCAATGCCTGGGAGCCCGTGACTTCGATGGTCTGCGGGCGTTGCTGGCGCCCCAGGTTCAGCTCGATTGGCCCTACCATCACTCAGGGGCGCCGGTGCTGCTACAGGGGGTAGATGCATTCATCCAAGCGATTAATGCGCTCAAAGTATTCCATGCATTCGAACTGAATCTGGTGGATGTCATCGAGCAGCCGGGAACCAGCCACACCATTATCGAAGCGCGCTCACTGGGTACCTATATTGGCGGCAAGCCGGACTATACTAACCACTATCTTTTCATGCTTACGGTAGAAGCCGGCAAGGTCACGCGCTGGCGAGAGTTCTATAACCCCCTTGCTGTTTTGAAGTTGCGAAACGCGCGCAATGATTGACTTCCTGACTCCTGGGGCCTTTTATGTAAAAAGCACATCATCAGGATGCAGACTTTTCAGATCCTCATCCGCGGCCTGGCCGGTTAGCAACGGAAGCTGTCCATGACGAAAACCAATGCCTTGAATCTACCCTCAACCACGGTTGAGGGCAGGAGTTGAAAACGCCCTCTGTATCAATCTCTGCGAGCCAACGCGTCATTGGTTGGAGTCCCTGCTGAAACACCGCTCAGCCTCTCTGGCTCCTACCAATCGCCAACCGCAGCCCTCTGCAGAGTAGCGAAATCGAAACTGTTCTCATGTAGATAGTGTTAGCGACAGCACGATACCGATTTGCTGGCGAAATCGAATTTGATTTCCAATATAGATATGCGGAAATATTTGTGCAACATCTCAACATTGGAGATGTTTGGCACCTTCTTGCCAGGATAAATCCGAGAAGAAATCGAATTCGTATTCTAAATAGATAGATACTATGGAGTCTGAAATACTCAATCGCCGCAAGGGGAGGATGCAGTGGCTAGTGATTTTTTGGCTGCGCTTTAGCTGCTGCAGATAACCGAGGTGATAGCCTCGACTATGGAGCTGCCTCCCCCAAAATGCTAGTGACCGTCAAAGACTTTTACAGCCTTTCCTCCAAGGACAAGATTTATTACAGGAAGATTTAGCCAGAATCATGAAATAAGATGGAGCTGAGCAGGCATCAGAAGCAATTTACGTAATATAAAAAATTCTAGAGAAGGAGCCCAAACTAAAAAATTAGGATTTCTAAGAAGAGACAGAGAGTCGAATCATCGCTAACATACATGAGCAAGGGGTACAATTCAGGCCGGGTCATTCTATGGAAAACCCCACATTTTCCTAGACACTTTGAAGACCAAATTTCAAGTCCTCAAAAAATTATTTACTGGGCAAAACCCAAATCAGGAGTTGGTATTGCAAGCTACAGAAATCCTAATCAATACGAAAGAAAAAAATATCAGACATAGTTACTGCGTCGAGCACTCCGTTTAACAGTTGGTGATAATTTTAAGATCGCGGATTCTCAGTACTGTAGTGGTGGAATAGTTCGTGTGCCGCGCAGTTGCCCTAATGCCCAAGCCGTCTTGCAGCAGTTCTTTGACCCTCTTGTGCAGATCCTCATCTGTTCGCCCCTGATACTTGCCAGCAGCTTTGGCGTTCTCGATGCCTTGGGCCTGACGTTCGGGGCGCTGCTCGTAATCCTTGCGGGCAATGGCGGCGTAAACATCCGAGCTACACCGCCATGAATCTCAAACCTTATCCTATAGAATCCCTTTAGCTCTTTCCTATAGCCGCCCGCTTGTGGACAACACGCCCCGAAAACCAATCGCGAAATCAAGAAGAAGCGCCGCCTATTGGGGTGGCTGCACCGCCGCGCAACCACCAAAGCCCAGCGTAAGCGGAGAAGTCAGAACGCAACGGCCACTCCCCAAGGGCAGCAGGCGGCTTGGGCAGTTCATTATCGGCGCCGTTTGCGCTTGCCGATAGCAATTTTCGGGAGGGAACGCGGCCAATCTGCTGAACAAGCCACCTGATTGTCTGGAAGTTCGCTCATATTTTCCTTTGTTGCGCGGCTGCCCCCCCCCCCAGACTCAACCCTTGGGGCGACAGGCAGGATATCAGCCCGAAAAGTGCTACTTCCATATTTCGACGGTGTCCTCGAAGTCCCGCCAGCTCTTAGCATTCGGATCGCCGAATAACGTGCCTAGAGTCTCCTCGGTATCTCTTATCGCCTCTTGGAACGCGGGACGCGCCAACAGCCGATCTATGTACGCTCGAATTTTTGGCCTGGTCTCGAACCATCCTGCCTTGTCGGCGAGATATATGGGGAAGCTGAGCATAAAGTCTGCGGCGGTAAGGTCGTCACCAACCACATAACCCGTATCCCGCAATGCCAGCTCCAACTGAAGCGAATATTTGATTGCCTGTCGTTTGCCTTCGATTCCAATACTGTCTATTGGATCGCTGATGCAGGCCGGTTTCGGAACAGAATGGTCCCAGAAATATCTCTGGTGGATTGCGAAATTGCCCTCGGACCAGAACATCCATTGATCAACGATGGCCTGTTCCTTGATGCTATTTGGCTGAAATCGGCCGCCCCCATATTTGCGCAGGACATAATTGATGACAGCACCCGATTCAGTCAGGATCAGTTCGTCATCCTCGACCGTGGGGAATGTGCCGCCCGGATTAATCTTAAGGTAATCGGGATTTACCCGTTCCTCATTGTAAAAATTATACTTCTTCTCTTCATAGGGCAGACCCAGTTCGCAGAGCAGCCATTTGATGCGCATCGAACGACAAGTTTGCGAATGATGAAGCAGGAACATATGATCTCTCCAATTGTATTCAACGAGTTGCCCCGAGGGGAAAGGGTTGGATTTCCGCAGGTCGTTGCATCTAATCAGGTTTTCCGCTCTTTGGCAATATTCAAAACGGAGTTGCCTCAATTGCTCATACCTTCGACTTCCGCACGCCCATGCCGGCAATTAAATCGGCTACAGTATATGTTCTTAGATAGCCATGGTATTTGTCTCGTGAGGAAGTATCGGGTCGCTTGACGAGATCGCATGCTAGTCTCAGGCATAACGCCCCAGCAACATTCAGGCGCCTGACATGCACTGATTTTTAATTTTACAATGTATCGCTAGATGTCCAATCAATCTAATAAAAACCAGACTCTAACCTTATGGCTTACTCAATCGCGGCGCCCTACATTGCAAACTACTCATATGTAGAAATTTGTCCCGTCAATTGCATCAGCCCCGGGCCGTATGAAAAGGAGTTCGACGGAGTAGAGAAAATGTATATCAATCCGGATGTCTGCGTGAATTGCGGTGCTTGTCGAGACGTTTGCCCTGCATTGGCAATCTATGAAGCGGGTTGTTTGCCGGAGAAATGGCAGCCCTATGCTCAAATAAATAAGGAATTCTTTTCCACGCGGAGCAGATGATCATGTCTCGACGTCTTCGAGTTGCAGTGGTTGCGCGGGGCCTGCCCGGCCTTATTCGACTGAACATTTGCTTGAAAGACCACATGTCGAAGTGGAAATCGACTTGTTCGAGCGATTGCCCACTCCCTGGGGATTGGCGCGGTCGGGAGTTGCTCCGGATCACCCCGAAAAGAAATGGGTGATTGTTCGTCAGCTCTCCTTTTTCCTGAACAACCCACGAGTGCGATTTATCGGCAACCTGGAGATAGGAAAAGACATCCATTACCACGAACTGGCGCACTGGTATGACGCGGTTTTTACACCATGGTGCAAACAGCATTCGCGCATGGGCATTGGCATTGAGGGGGAGTCGTTGACCGGGCGCTGGGTGGCGCGAGAGTTCGTCTCTTTCTTTAACGGCCACCCAGACTTCAGCTATCTCGATTTCGACCTGTCCTGCGACAGGGCAATCGTCGTCGGCAACGGTAATGTCGCACTTGATGTCGCTCGAATCCTGACGATGCCAGTGTCGGAGCTGGAGAAAACCGATATCGGTGATCATGCGATAGCAGCGTTACATCGCAGCCAAATTCAGGAAGTGGTCATTCTGGGGCGTCGAGGGAGCCTGCAAGATGCCAATTACAATTCTGAGCTGGAAGAACTGGAGCACCTGTACGGTGTGGAGGTCATTGTCCAGGGCGAGGAGTTGCCTGGTGAGCGCGATGAGTTTCTGATGGGGGCTGACTGGGAAACAGTGCGGAAACTCAAGACTCTCAGACGCTTGGTCCAACGAGAACCCAAGGCCGATAACAAACGCATCGTGCTGCGCTTTCTGATATCTCCTGTGTCGTTGTCGGGCAACGGTAAAGTCGAGCAATTGCGAGTAATGCGCAATCATCTTGTGTTAGATGTGAGTAGGAACCTGAATGCGCAACCGACTGATGAAGAGTTGCTTTTGGATACTGGCCTGGTTTTGCGTGTTATCGGCTACCGTGGAACAGCATTTCTCGTCCTGCCTTTCGACGAGCGACGTGGTGTCATCAAAAATGCCCAAAACAGCACATACATTCTGTCGTATATACGAACCGAACTACCCAATATTGGCTGAACTCGATGACCAGGGCAACGTGACCGCGCTCCATCATGATATGAGGCATCCGTACGGCGGGACTTCTTGTCATAAAGGATTGTCGTTTCTGGAGGTTCACAACGATCCGGATCGCGTAAATTCGCCCCAAAAATGCTTGAATCCACGTACAGAACCGCGTGGCGATTTTGTCAAGATCGACTGGGACACTGCCCTCTCCGAATTGGGTGAAAAGCTTAGGGAAACTCTGAAAAAGACTTACTGATTTGGCAAAATCTTCGGACACCAGTCGCCGAGCTTTTCAATGATGAAACAGATGACCTTCGCCGACGCCGAGTACGCCAGCAAGCGCAAACAGACCCGCAAGGAATTGTTTCTGATCGAGATGGATCAGGTGGTGCCCTGGAAGGGCTTGATCGCCCTGATCGAGCCGCACTATCCAAAGGGTGAAGGCGGTCGTTCGGCCTATCCACTGATGGCGATGCTGCGCGTGCGTCTGATGCAAAACTGGTTCGGCTACAGCGAACCCGCGATGGAGGAAGCATTGTATGAAACGACCATCCTGCGTCAGTTTTCTGGTCTGAGTCTCGAGCGAATCCCGGACGAAACCACCATTCTGAATTTCCGTCGCCTACTGGAAAAACATGAGTTGGCCACCGCGTCAAGGCACCATCGTCGATGCCACAAAGATTCATGCGCCCAGTTCGACCAAGAAAGGAGACGGCAAGCGCAACCCGGAAATGCATTAGACCAAGAAAGGCAACCAATACTATTTCGGCGCCAAAGCCCACATCGGTACCGAAGGTTCGAGCATGCGGTAACTCATGCTCGAATCGCGAAAGCCCGAGGCTTTCGGTATCAGATCAGATTCACCGGGCCCAATCGACAACTGGCGAGCTTGGGTTTCGAGTGAGCAGAAGACAAGCTAGCTGGCGACCTCTATAACGATTTTGCCGACATGCTCTCCCGCTTTAATTCTCCTATAAGCGTCACGGTATTCAGCAAACGGGAATACCTTATCGATAACGGGCTCGATCTCATGCTGGGCCATCGCAGTCATCAAGGCATCGAAGTTCACTCGCGGGCCGATGGAGGTACCTGCTACTGAAAGCGTTCGGGAAAGTATATCAATCGGCGGAATCCCGCCGCCAAATCCGCTTGTGAAGCCAACCAACGTGACATCGCCACCAATTCGAGTCGACGCTGCTGATTTGACGATAGTCTTTTCTCCGGCAATATCGATCACTTTATCGACCCCTTTTCCATTGGTGAGATCGAGGATTTTTTTTTCCCAATCAGGGTACGTACGGTAGTTAACAACCGCCTCGGCCCCCAAAACCTTCAGTTTTTCAGCCTTTTCTTCAGATGAGGTAATAGCAAAGACACGTGCGCCATACATTCGCGCGACTTGAAGCGCAAACAATGCAACTCCACCGGTACCTTGGATAAGAACCGTCTGACCTGGCTGAAGGGGAGACGACAAACTGAGACCGGTCCAAGCTGTAACAGCCGCGCATGGCAGTGACGCCGCCTGGATATAGGACATGTAGGGCGGAAGATGAACAATTGCGTTTTCATGCAGTTGGATGTATTCGGCAAGCCATCCGTCAGTGGTCATACCCAAGCTGTCTGCTTGATATTCGGGTAACCACGAACCGCCTATCCACGCAGGATGACAAGCTGCCGTGACCCGGTCGCCAGCCTTTGCTCGAGTAACAGCGCTCCCTACCGCGACCACCTCACCAGCGCCATCCGACAGGGGAATCCCATTTTGTCGAGTAAGCCCGCCATATGCGCCGTCAAGGATGGCTTGATCTCGAAAATTCAGCGATGCGGCGTGTACACGGATCAGCACTTCATGAGGACCCGGATTCGGTACCCCTTCCTCATGCATTTCCAGATCGGGCTTGGCCCCATTGGTCCATCTCACGACTTTCATAAGCAGTAGCCTCCGATAAAAGGTCCTGTCAAAGTATGATGTAGCTGATCATTAGACAAGAACAGACTATTTTGTTGGTAACCCACCTAGAGGTAAGTATGGCAACTCAGCGCGATTGGAAATGCGAAGATCCCAAGCAGCAACTCGTCTGGGCAGCTGCGACAAGAGAAGCCCTGCAAGTTATTGAAGGAAAGTGGAAGATCGTCATTATCTGTCAACTTTTCGGAGCGAAAGGACCTCTGCGCTTTTCTGAGCTGGAACGACGCGTCGAAGGCGTCAATCAAAAGATGCTTATCCAGCAACTCAAGCAACTTGAGACTGATGGAATCGTCAGCCGCACGGTTTATCCGCAAGTGCCGCCTAAGGTAGAGTATGCACTTACCGAAATGGGTACTGGCTTGGCCCCCTCAATGGCCGAACTTATAGATTGGGCTTTCAAACGCCGTGAAGCGCTCAGACAGCGCCCAGAATCTGCCGATCCACTATAGACAATAACCCACAGGGCTTCAGCGCCGGATTGAGCTAGTCTTTTTGACAACGCCCGCCTGGATCCGGGCACGCCTGTTTCACGGGTCGATTTGCAGGATCTTGTCCATATGTCGCGAAAGATCGACCACAATTCCGTCGGTCAGTGACTGCCCGTTTGTCCCCGCCCCTCCTCCTTGCCGTGAGATTTATCCGGCGATAGGCCGGTGCGGCCAGAAACCGCGCGACACAGGCCACATCGTCCTTATTCAATGGAAAACAACTTTTCGGCAGGCGTGCCAATTACTCGCCGAGGTAGGCTTTCTGCACCTGTTCGTTGCGCAGCAACTCATCCGCTTGGATGCTGATGTGTCTGGGCGACCCTGAGAGTCTTTAGGTGTCGTCGAACAGTGTGTTCAGCCTGATCATTTCTGCCTTTTGATAGACCATGGAGATCCATCCACTTCCAATGGATTGCCACACTCGGGGGCATATCTGAGGACATGCTTTGGATGGTTTGAAAAGGATGCCCCCAGCCTAAGGTCCAGCGGCACCCTTCTCGGAAGAATCACACGGCAGATGGGCGCGCCCTACAAGATAGCCCCGGGTTGCGACAGACGTAATGACACGTTCCGCATCGGCGTGGACGGCAAGTTCTGACCTGCTTGCCGTAATGGTCTGACGGTGTCCTCACCGGCGCCTTTAAAGCGTTTCCCTAGAAAGGGGGCGGATTTATTTGCCTGCTAAATAAATCAGCACCCTTTCCACATTTGCCACGGCATACTAGAAAGGGAAAAATACTGTTCGCAATGAACCACAAACTGGCAAGATACGAGCATGAATAAATTGACGATGGATGTATCCTACACTAGCACTTGAGAGGCGGCGATAGAGCTTCTGATTTCGCTAAGGACCTAATAATCTTGGACAACCGATGCCCCACTATTGTCCCAATGATCTCCTTATAACGCTCTTTGTCTCCTGTGACCTTCAGTTTCCTCAGCCTCAAACCCGCCACCCCGACAATATCGATTCTCTGTTCAGGGGTGAGAGATTGCTTGTATTTCTCAATATTTGGATTGGCTCGACATGTAAAAGTATCGATACATCCGTAGATTTCTGATTTCGCAGCCAACTGCCTAACATTGTCAACAGTCTTGCCACTACTTGTATTGTCGTCAAAGATTATCAGCCAGTTTTCTGACTTCAACTTCTGCTTAGTACGCTGATCAAGCGTCACATCGCTGGCTATTGAAGAATATGGGTAATCTGACAGCTTGGTAAATGAGCCATTTCTCTTTACATCATAAATTGAATACGTCAAAGCGCCGGTGTTTGCCATTAACTGACCTCCAAGAACCATTCTAGAGAAGGTGTGCTTGGCATACATCCCAACTAGCGCGCCACCATAATTAACACTCAGAGGGTGTAGCACATCTCGTTTCGGATCAAAGCCTTTACGCTTTATGACACTCATCGCCTGTTGAGCCGTCAAAACCATTACCAACGGGTCATTCTCTTCCCGATATATCCGTATAAGTTTACGCGCCACCCTCTCTGCCTTTATCAACCGACGATCGATGCCAAACATTCCAATCTGAGATGGAGGTACACTGAAAGCCATCCGAATCCATCTTGGTCTCTGTCAGAGATTGCCATTCACGATCGCTCGCAAATTTGATGCAACTGGGGGCAAAGTTGGGGGTATATTTGAACTTTTTCTGCCTGAAAATATTGTTTTAGAGCCCTGTCAAAATGTTCTTCGGATATTTTGACTTTCTTCAGTGCCTCGATCAGCGCCCTACTACCAACGAGTAGCCAGGTGACAACGGGAGCTCGCCAAATGCAATCAAATCAATAGCAAGCCCCGTCAAGCACTCAAAGATGGAACATTAGCTCGAGCCCAAGGCACTGCAAACAATCCTGGCAGTAATTTCGAAATTCCCCATAGTGAGCCCATCGATTGGCGAATGACCTTTCAGTCGCTCATGAGGCTCACAGAGCGTCCGATAAAGCCTCCACGCATCCACATCCGGAAACCGCGCTAACGCCGCAAGTACCAACTTGTGCCGCAATGGATCGAGCTGCCAATCTGGAATGCGCTGACCACGATTCCCCAAGCTCAGGGACAGAAGACGTCGAGCCTTGATATCGCGATTGATCTGATCGCGGGATTTGCCTGCCAGCCTGGCGAAAACCAGCAGCGGCAAGTTACTCGAAGCCTCAAACGTCGCGAGCATTTCGGCGCGCTCGCGCTGGATATCAGACACGTGCGGTTTACGCGGCTTTTCAGTCCGGATTGGAACGGGCACGACAGGCAATTGGATGGACCCAATGGGGGCTTTCTTGCTACTGGCCAGCATCGTCGATGGGGCGGTCGCCGATGGAAAACTGCTGCTGTACAGAACGGCACTTGCGTTCGCGTTTTCCGGTAAGGGCAACGAAGCTGCGCCCTCCAAACGAATAGTCAGCGGAGAGCTTGCTGCTTTCGGCTGGCCCTGCCCCCAAAGATCCAGACGGTTCGCCCAGTCCTGCATCATGGTTCGGCGCTGCTCGACATATTCCGCATGGTTGTAGGCCGCACTCACCTTGTCTGGATCGGCATGAGAAAGCTGCGCGTCGACCCATACCTTCGGGTATCCAATCTCGTTCAGCGCCGTCGAGATCGTAGCCCTCATCCCATGACCTGTGAGTTGGTCGGCATACCCCATCCGGCGCAGCGCACCATTCAGCGTGTTCTCACTAATACGCTTGGTTAGATCGCTTCGATGCGCGAACAAATATCGTTGCGCAGGGAGAACCTGGTCCAGCAAGTGACGCACTATTTCAAGCGCCTGAACCGAGAGCGGGACGATGTAGGGCGGTATATTTGCGACATGCTTGCCTGGTTTCCGCATAGCTAACTGGAGTTGCTTCACCACCTCCGCCGGTATGATCCATAACCGCTGCTCCAGATCGAACTGGTCGGGTGTCGCCAAGCGTAACTCACCCGTGCGGACACCGGTCAGCAACAACAATCGAAGGCCAAGGCGTGTTTGGTTCGCTCCACCATAGTTTCGGAGAGCAGTCATCAACGCAGGCAGCTCGTCCATATGAAGAAACGGATTGTGTGACACCGGAGGCTTGGGGAGTGCGACAACATCGAGGTCTGAAGCCGGATTGTGTTCCAGCCCCTCGATCTTCACCAGCGCATAACGGAACAATTGGTTGAACCAGGTCCGGCACTTTTCAGCTGTCGTTAATGCCTTGCGTTGTTCGATCCTGCTTAGCAAATCCAGCAGATCGTGACGACTGATATCGTAGATGGACCGCCCACCCAGTATGGGCAAGACGTCTTTATTGAAGATTCTCAAAATTTGCGAGAGCGTGCTCTGGCGCCCTTCCTTTAGGCTCAGCCTGCGGAACTCCACCCACTGATCGAACACGGCCCCGAAGGTATGCTCTGTCGCAAAACGAACAGCACGGCGCTGCTGTTTACGGTGCTCATAGGGGTTGATGCCTTGGGCAACCAAGGCACGCGCTTCATCACGACGGGTACGCGCTTCCTTGAGGCTAATTTGCGGGTAACAACCCAAGGACATGCGCTTCTGCTTACCCGTCCAGTAGTAACGGAAAAGCCAGATCTTTCCACCGCTGGCCGTCACATTGAGCGTGAGGCCGTCACTGTCACCGAGCGTGTAGTCAATACCAGTGATTCGGGCGTGCCGAATAGACATTTCTGAGAGTGCCATCGCGAGCTCCTGAACAGAGTCAGGGCCAGATGCTCATCTCGCTACGCAAACTGCTCCAGCAACAAACCGATTCCGTACGCGTCAGAATCTTGGACTTAATCCTGGACTTAAACGCACCGGATAGTGCTGGATTTCAGTGGTTCCCGCCGGAACGAAAAAAGGACCCGAAGGTCCTGATTTCAATCACTTACAGAATTCAGTGGAACTCTGCAGCGCAATATTTGGAGCGGGAAACGAGACTCGAACTCGCGACCCCGACCTTGGCAAGGTCGTGCTCTACCAACTGAGCTATTCCCGCGTCTTGGTGAGGCGCATTCTATAGAATCCAGATGCCCCGTCAACCCCTTGATTCAAAAAAGTTTTATTTCTTTTCCACATCCGTCTTCAGATGCGGCCAGGCGGCCCGCAAGTACTGGACCATGGACCACAAGGTCAGGCCAGCGGACACCATCAGCAAGGCGTAACCCATCAGGACCCAGAAGCTGAAGTCCGACGGGTTGGCCAGCAGGATCACCAGCGCCAGCATTTGCGCGGCGGTCTTCCATTTGCCCAGGTTCGACACCGCTACATGGGCACGGGCGCCGAGTTCAGCCATCCACTCGCGCAGTGCCGAGACGACGATTTCGCGACCGATGATGACGGCGGCCGGCAGCGTGAGCCACAGGTTGCCGTGTTCTTGCACCAGCAGCACCAGCGCAACGGCGACCATCAATTTGTCTGCAACAGGATCGAGGAAGGCCCCGAACGGAGTGCTTTGTTCCAGACGTCGGGCCAGATACCCGTCCAGCCAGTCGGTCGCGGCGGCAAAGGCAAAAACCGAAGCCGACGCCAGATAGCTCCAGTGGTAAGGCAAGTAAAACAGCAAAATGAAGATCGGGATGAGCAGGACGCGTAGAACGGTAATCAGATTAGGGATATTCATCGGCACAACTGGCTACGAGGTGAGTTGGGCATTCTACTCGCTGTGCAGATTTGCATAAATCAACTCTGCGAGCTTTTTACTGATCCCGGGTGCTTTGGCGATCTCTTCGATGCTGGCACGAGACAGCTCCTGCAATCCACCAAAATGTTTCAACAAATCGCGTCGACGTGTCGGTCCGACACCGGCAACCCCCTCAAGCGTCGAGGTACGGCGAGTTTTTCCGCGCCGCGCACGGTGCCCGGTGATGGCAAAACGGTGAGCTTCGTCGCGGATCTGCTGGATCAAATGCAGCGCGGGGGAATCACCGCGCAAGGTGAATTCATGGGCCGCGTCGTTGAGGTACAGGGTTTCGAAACCGGCCTTGCGCGTCGCACCCTTGGCCACGCCCAGTAGAATCAGGTCGGGCACGGCCAGCTCATTGAGCACGTCACGGGCCATCGACAGCTGACCTTTACCGCCGTCGACCAGCAGAATATCCGGCAATTTGCCCTCCCCGTCCTTCAACTTGCTGAAGCGTCGGGTCAGGGCCTGGTGCATCGCGGCATAGTCATCGCCTGGCGTGACGCCTTCGATGTTGTAGCGGCGGTAGTCGGACTTGATCGGGCCTTCCGGGCCGAACACCACGCAGGACGCCACGGTGGCCTCGCCACTGGAATGACTGATGTCGTAGCACTCGAGACGTTGCGGTGGTTCGTCCAGGCTCAGCACTTCAGCCAAGGCATCGAAACGTGCCGCGACGTGTTGCCGGTTCGCCAGACGTGCGCCCAGCGCCTGCTCGGCATTGGTGACCGCCAATTGCTGCCAGCGCGCTCGTGTACCCCGTACACGATGGCTGATGGTCAATTCACGACCGCGCAGCTCTTCGATGGCCGCGATCAGGGTCGGAAAGTCTTCGTGAACCACGTTGACGATCAGCTCGCTCGGCAAGTCGCGTTCGGGGCTGCTGATGAAGTACTGACCGAGAAACGCCGCCATGACTTCGGAAACGTCTTCTTCAATACCCACCTGCGGGAAGAAGTTCTTGCTCCCCAACACCCGGCCACCGCGTACGCTGATCAAGTGCACGCAAGCGCCACCAGGATTGACGAACGCTGCGATCACATCGACATCGCCCGTCCCGCCTTCCATGCTCTGCTGGTCCTGGACCCGGCGCAGCAATGAAATCTGGTCGCGCAATTCGGCGGCACGCTCGAACTCAAGGTTGACCGCCGCCTCTTCCATGGCCGCGGACAACTCGTCCGCCAGCGCGTTGCTGCGCCCTTCAAGAAACATCACCGAGTGGCGAACATCTTCGGCATACACCTCGGGCTCCACCAGGCCGACACACGGCGCCTTGCAGCGCTTGATCTGGTATTGCAGGCAAGGTCGCGTGCGGTTCTTGTAATAGCTGTCTTCACATTGACGAACAAAAAAAGCCTTTTGCAACAGGCTCAGGCTTTCGCGGATCGCTCCTGCGCTGGGGTAAGGGCCGAAATACTTGCCCTTGGCCTTTTTCGCTCCGCGATGGATGCTCAAGCGCGGGAACTGGCCATCCGAGAGAAATACATAAGGGTAGGACTTATCGTCGCGCAGCAGGATGTTGTACGGCGGGCGCCATTCCTTGATCAGCGTCTGTTCGAGCAGCAAGGCCTCGGTTTCGTTTGCCGTGATGGTGGTTTCGACCTGGGCGATACGCCCTACCAGCGCAGCGGTTTTGGGAGCCAAACCGGTTTTGCGGAAGTAGCTCGCCAAACGCTTCTTGAGATTCTTGGCTTTGCCGACATAAAGCAGACGGGCATCGCTGTCGAACATGCGATAGACACCCGGCCGCCCACTGACCGTCGACAGAAAAGCACTTGGATCGAAGGTTTCAGTCATTTTCAGAGGCTGGCATCAACCATGCCGTGACGAACCGCCAACAGCGTCAACTCGACATCGCTGCTGATCGAAAGCTTTTCGAAAATACGGTAACGGTAGGTATTCACTGTTTTTGGCGACAGGCACAGTTTGTCGGAGATGATCTGCACCTTCTGACAGCCTACAATCATCAACGCAATCTGGATTTCCCGTTCAGACAACGCGTCGAACGGCGAATCGTTGGTTGGCTGGAACGACTTGATCGCCAGTTGCTGAGCAATCTGCGGGCTGATGTAACGCTGCCCGGCAAACACCAGGCGAATGGCCTGGACCATTTCCGGCAACCCGGCGCCCTTGGTCAGGTAACCCGCGGCACCTGCCTGTAACAGGCGGGTAGGAAACGGATCTTCTTCGCACACGGTGACCGCGACGACTTTGATGTCGGGATGACTGCGCAATAATTTGCGCGTGGCTTCAAGACCGCCGATCCCGGGCATCTTGACGTCCATCAGCACCACATCGGGTTTCAACTCACGCGCTTTGAGCAGGGATTCCTCTCCCGACTCGGCCTGACCGACTACTTGCAGGCCATCGATGTCAGCCAGCATTCGTGTAATGCCTGTACGAACGAGATCATGGTCATCGACTACTAGCACCCTAATCAAGCAGACACCTCGCGATTTGGTCTTATTGGGTTGCCGGACACCTTAGCAAAAAGCGACTGGCAGACCTAGCGGAAAGCAGCATATAAAAAGTGTCAATTCTTCTGGCGAGGCTTGCTGGCAGTGTGTTTCAGCGATGCAGTCCATTGATATCACGCTGCATTCTCAGGAAACACTGGTCCTTGCCGACCACCTTCAGGCCTTTTCTCTCGTAAAGTATTTTTGCCGGATTATTTTCAAATACGGTCAGACGCAATGCCGGGCGCCGTTCCTTGCAGGCCATGGCGAATACCTGATCGATCACCCAGGAGCCGGCGCCCTGCCCCCGGTACGCTTCAAGTAAATGCAATTCGCGGATATACAAGGCTCTGGCGTCACGGCTCAGACTGACATACCCCATCAGTGTGTCATCACGCACAATCAGCCAGTTTTCGCGCCCTTCCCAAGCAACATCGAAAGCTTCGTCCAGCCACAACAGTTCATGTTGAATGTAGTAGCGCAGCATATTTCGACAAGTCAGGTCACGAGCAAAGTCCAGGTCCCGAGACGTTGCCGGACGCAATTCGAAACCCATTCAAGCCTCCGCTACAGCCACGATTTGCCCCTTCCAGCCGTCAGCATTGCGACGAGCAACGACCATAAGGTTCCCCGTACCCGGCGCAGCCGCAATCAACGACCCGTCCGCCGCCCAGATTGCACTGCGCCCAGCAGACTCCCAGCCCCCCGTTGCGCCACCATGGTTGGCCATCAGCACCGCCATCGAGTGGGTGTGGGCATAACCTTGCAACAGTGCGGTATCTGGAGCGTAGCCGTTTTCTGTGATCAGCACGCCCGCGGCATAAAGATCAGCGCCCTGTAGTGCCGCGGCGGCTGCGTGACTGGCGTGAGAAAAATCGGCGCATACCGCCAACGCGACGGTGTCGGTGCCGATCTTCAATGTCGAACCGCCTGCTCCCGGGGCAAACGCCACCTCCTCCCCTGGGTGCAGGTGCTGCTTGCTGTAAACCCCGAGCGAACCATCGGCTCCCAATACCAGGGCACCGATCAACACCGGCGAATCGTCCGACAGGCGAATCGGCATCCCGACGACACTGGTCACGCCGACCTCACGCGCGAAATCGCGCAGTGGTTGCAGCACTCTGGCGTCTGGCGCGATGGCCAGCTCCGCTGCCAGACCACGCTCGTAGCCGGTCAGCGACAGTTCCGGAAACACCAGCAATTGCACGCCCTGCTCCGCGGCAACCTGCATGAAGCGCAGATGCCGGGCAATATTGGCGGCAAGATCACCGGCGATGGAAATCGATTGAGCGGCGGCAATGGTCAGTGTCGTCATGGTTCGTCCTTGTGACGGTGTTGTGGTTGGGCGCAGCGCAAAGTGTGTCACAACCCCCGACGTACTCAAGTAATAGAAAAGCCCATGAACATCGATAGCATTTTCTGATTGAATCCGCGCACCGGCCTCTAGTAAGCTCGGCTCATTCATCGGAGACAGACCATGTTCAACGCCCTCTCACAGCTTCGTACCGCCAGCGCCCCGCGCTCGGTTGCGGCTGCCCGGGTGAATGACGTTTGTGCTTCGGTCAGCTTTTATTTTGGGTATTGGTTTAGCCACTGGCGCGCCTGATACCCACACGGCGCCCATTTTAAACGGGTCGCCACCAGAGAATTTTCAACCCCCGGTCGGCCTCCCGACCGGGGGTTTTGTTTTTTCAGCCCTGAACATTTTTAGCGTCACACCAGACATCCAGGAGTTTTGAACATGAATTACGCCACTTATTACCGTTACGACACTTTTACCGCCTGGCGATTTACCAGCTTCCGCTCGGGACAGCCTGCCGCCTCCGATCGGTCACCCACAGGTGGCAAGCACACACACGCAGCCAATCCGGCCAATTGTCGAACACCCCAGTAGGGCCAAGCGCGCGGGACGAACCCGCCGCCAGCCCAGGAAGCCCGAATATGAACTCGTCCGTCTCTGCTCTGCCGCTGTCCACCTTGAGCCCTGCCAATGAAGCGCTGACCTTGCGTCTACCCAGCTCATTGCAACTCAAACAGCAACTGCCACTCAGCAATGCCCTGACCCAACAAGTCGCCGCCCACCGCCAGGCCGTCCGCGCGATCCTCAACGGTGAAGACTCCCGTCTGCTGGTGATCGTCGGTCCCTGCTCGATTCACGATCCACGTTCAGCCCTCGAATACGCCGCCAACCTGGCCCGTCTGTCTGCACAAGTCAGCGATGAGATGCTGCTGGTGATGCGCGCCTACGTCGAAAAACCCCGCACCACGGTCGGCTGGAAAGGCCTGGCCTACGACCCGCACCTGGATGGCAGCGATGACATGGCGGGCGGTTTGACCCTGTCCCGCGAATTGATGCGCGAAATGCTCCAACTGGGCCTGCCCATTGCTACCGAGCTGCTGCAACCGATGGCCGCCGGTTACTTTGACGACCTGCTGAGCTGGGTCGCGATTGGAGCCCGTACCACCGAGTCGCAGATCCATCGGGAAATGGCCAGCGGCCTGAGCATGCCGGTAGGGTTCAAGAACGGCACCGATGGCGGTGTGGCTGTCGCCAGCGACGCCATGCGCTCGGCCGCTCATCCCCATCGCCACTTCGGTGTCGACAGCCAGGGCCATCCTGCGATTATCCAGACACCGGGCAACCCCGACACTCACCTGGTATTGCGTGGTGGCCATCGCGGGCCGAACTACGACCGCGACAGCATCGCCAAGGTGCACAGCGACTTGACCAGACTCAAGATCCCGGCGCGGATCATGGTCGACTGCAGCCACGCCAACAGCGGAAAAGATCCGTTGCGTCAGCCCGCCGTGTTCAACGACGTGCTTGAACAGCGCCTGCACGGTGATCGCTCGCTGGTCGGCATGATGATTGAGAGTCATCTGTTCGAAGGCTGCCAACCGTTGAGCCCGTCGTTGCGTTACGGGGTGTCGGTAACGGACGGCTGCCTTGGCTGGGCCGGGACGGAACAGTTGTTGCTACAAGCTGCCGGACAACTTCGTGCGCAG
The DNA here is from genome assembly GCF_058802085.1 of Pseudomonas sp. GW822-FHT02G04. Classification (NCBI taxonomy): domain Bacteria; kingdom Pseudomonadati; phylum Pseudomonadota; class Gammaproteobacteria; order Pseudomonadales; family Pseudomonadaceae; genus Pseudomonas; species Pseudomonas sp. GW822-FHT02G04. The sequence goes on along the minus strand of NZ_JBXANU010000001.1, from coordinate 297,030 downwards.
CGTCACAACCAACAGCCGATGTGATCAGTACCCGCCTTCCGGTTTTCATTCGGAGACTGGAAGGCGGTCGATGTTAGAGTCAGTCTACGACTGCACTTGCACCAACGTGACTTCAGACTGCTGACTCACATCGTCGAGGCGTTCGACCGAATACGCGACCTGGACCGTCAAGTCCCGATGCTTTCGCCAGAACCTGTAGGGAACGATAAATACCAGCGGCTGACCGGCCATGTCCCTGGAAATCTCTCGATCATCGCGGTGACTGAAATGCTCCCCGTCGCACTTCAGATAGACCAGTTCCCCTTCTTCAGCCTGAGCGGCGTCGATCACAACGGTGACCCCATCGATCGCGTCCTGTAGCTCCAGCCAACCCTCATCGGCTTCCAGCACGGTGGGCGGCAATAGCGGTCCTCGTTCCAGCGGGCCGATCAACAACTGCGCAGGCTCGGAGAAACGTGACACTCGCCCCTTTTGCTCGACGCAGTAGCTGATCGTGACGGCGGTACCGAGATTGGTCGCAATACAATCGGGGCTTACCCAAAACGACAGTTCGCCACCCACCGCAAAGGCTTCGACTTTCAAGGTGTCATTGAAGCTCGCTTGTGGCGTGACACCGGCCCAGGACAGCAAGACCTGATCTCCAACCGCCATCCGCGCATACGGCCTGATCGTTACGCGCGCGCCCTCGGCGACTCTGTCCGGATCGAGCGTGCCGCCCACCGCATCATTCACGATCGCTGGCAGCAAATCTGCCCGCGCATCACCAACGCTCAGGTATAAACGCCCGGACTCCACAGGTTCACAAAGGAGCGCGCTATAGAGCGTGTAGTAAACCTCGAGCGACCCGCCGTCCAATGCAGCGATGTGTTCACCCGATACGCAAAAGACCACCGCTCTGCCCACCTGAGCTTCGCTGACGAAGCGCGACACATCATGCCAATACGCAACCCCCTCTGCATCGATACCTGACCAGGACATTTCCAGTTTGTCTCCGCAGACCATGTACGGGTAAGGCGCGACCGTAATGATGGCTTTATTGTCGGCCGGATCAAGCACCGAGTCATCCGCCTGGTTTAGCTGTGGCGCAGCCATGTATTGCCCAGCAGCATTCAGGTTATCTGCTTCATAAGTAGTCATTCATACCCTCCAGTCCTTGGAATAAATGCCGCCTTGAAGGTCAGCATCGAACGAAGCCTATTGAAACCCACGACATAGATCCGCGATGCCGGGCAATCGCGTCGGTTTGCACGGAAAAATGATGTATCAGAAGTAGGTCATTGAGAGGAAGCGCTCGCTCATCGTTAAAAAGATGTCCGGATATTCCGACCAAGACCTCACACTCATTCGAGTTTTCGTACCATTTCTATTCCGTTTTCATCAGGTTACAGCGGCTTTTTCATACATCGCCGAGCGGTGGGTGTGCTTTAGAGTGCCCCCTTGAGCACACACCTGACCTACTGCGAAAAAGGAAATGCACATGCTACGGAATGCAACCACTGACTATCCGATCCTGCTGGTCCACGGGCTCTTCGGCTTCGATCGCATTGGCAAACTGGAACTGTTCCATGACGTCAAACAGGCCCTCAGAAGCGCCGGCGCGAGGGTTTTCATCCCACACCTGTCGGCTACCCACAGTAATGAAGCCCGTGGCGAACAGCTGCTGGTGCAGATCGACCGGGTTCTGCAAGGAACCGACGCAAGCAAAGTCAACCTGATCGGTCACAGCCAGGGCGCACTGGCTGCACGATATGCGGGGGCGATGGCGCCAGAGGCGGTCGCTTCGGTGACATCGGTCAGCGGGCCGAACCACGGCTCGGAACTGGCCGACTTCCTGCGCAAGGCGCTGACGCCCGGACGCCTGCCGGAACAGGTCGCCGGGGCGGTGGCGACCCTGTTCGCCGACTTCCTGTCGTTGCTCAGTGGCAACCGGCACCTGCCGCAGAATGCCATCGCCGCGCTCAACGCGCTGACCACCGAAGGCGTCGGTGCATTCAACGACAAGTACCCTCAAGGGCTGCCGAAAACCTGGGGCGGCAAGGGTCGTGAACTGGTGAACGGCGTGCGCTACTATTCCTGGAGCGGCATCCTGCAGGGAAACATCCTCGACGAGGGGCTCTATGCGCTAAACCCGCTGCACGGGTTTCTTCGGGCGTTCTCCCACTACTTCACCACCGAAGCCGAACAGAATGACGGCATGGTCGGCCGGTTCAGCTCCCATCTGGGTAAAGTGATCCGTTCCGACTATCCGCTGGATCATCTGGACAGCCTCAGCCAGACCACCGGTCAGGTCCGCAAGGGCATCGACCCGATCGCCCTGTATGTACAGCATGCCGAACGCTTGAGAAATGCCGGCCTTTAGGCAGTGCCTTATGAAGCTGGACGAAACTTTGAGAGAGAAATAGCCCACTGAATCCGGTAGGCTCCGCATTTTACTGAACATTGAATGGAGTATTTTCCCATGGCTAAAGCCACTGCCCGTCACATCCTGGTTTCCAGCGAAGAAAAGTGCAACGAACTCAAGGCCCAGATCGAAGCCGGCGCCGATTTCGCCGAAGTCGCCAAAGCCAACTCCAGCTGCCCATCGAGCCGCCAGGGCGGTGACCTGGGTTCGTTCGGTCCAGGCCAGATGGTCAAGGAATTCGACACCGTGGTTTTCAGCGCGCCAATCAACGTGGTGCAAGGCCCGGTCAAGACTCAGTTCGGTTTCCACCTGCTGGAAGTGACCAGCCGTCAGGACTGATCAACCCTTGAGTTTCCTGCACAACGGCCCGCCTTTTGGTGGGCCGTTGTGTTTTCGTTACGTGATACGGCTGGCGAGGGACGCGCCGCTAGCGTACAAATTGTGCTTATCGATCACCCGGCTCTAAGGCTGACAATGCGACTGGTTTTCCCCACTCTACTGTTCACTGCCGTGGCCCTGTTGTTGGGCGCCGCCGGTGTGAACGCTGTACCGCAACAGGCGTTGACCGTATACGGTGAACCGGCAAAGTATCCCGCCGGTTTCAGTCATTTCGACTACACCAACCCGCAAGCGCCCAAGGGCGGCACGATGCGTCGCTCGGCGCTGGAAATCGGTCATTTCGACCACGTCCTGCCATACATCGACAAAGGGATTGGCGTCACACAAGTCGATGGCTTGATCTACTCGCCCCTGGCCGTGCGTTCGCTGGACGAACCCTACACCGTGTACGGCCTGGTGGCGCAGCAGATGGAGCGTTCCGATGATGGACTGTCCCTGCGTTTCTACCTGAACCCGAAGGCCCGTTTCGCCGATGGCAAGCCGATCACCGCCGAAGACGTGCGCTACACCTTCGACCTGCTGATGACTCAGGGCAGCCTGCGCTATCGCACGCAATTCGCCGACGTCAAAGGCGTCGAAGTGGAATCACCGCTAACCATTCGGTTCGACTTCAAGAGCAACGAAAACCGCACCCTGCCCCTCGACATCGCCACTTTGCCGGTGTTTCCCGAACACTGGTGGAAAACCCGCGACTTCGCCAACGGTGGCGGTTACGAGCCACCATTGGGTAGCGGGCCGTACCGGGTGAGCAAGGTCGATTCCGGGCGCAGCATCACCTTCGAGCGTAACGCCGACTGGTGGGCCAGGGATTTACCGGTCAGCCGCGGCCTCTACAACTTCGATCATTTCAGCATCGAGTACTTCGGCGACACCGACGTCGCCCGTCAGGTTCTGCGCGGCGGTGCCTACGACTACAACCGCGAATTCTCCGCCACCGCCTACTCCATCGGCTACGAGAGTCCGGCCCTGAGCGACGGTCGCCTGCAAAAAGCACACTTGGCAACGCAGGCACCACAACCGTCCCAAGGCTTTGTGTTCAACCTGCAAAACCCGATGTTCCAGGACCGCCGCGTGCGCCAGGCGCTGGCCATGCTCTGGGACTTCGAGTGGAGCAACCGGCAGATGATGCGCGACCTGTACATCCGCCAGCAGAGCTTCTTTTCCAACACCGACCTCGCTGCCCGACAACTGCCCGACGCGGGTGAGCGGGCGATTCTCGAACCGCTGCGCGGGCAGATCCCCGACGAAGTCTTCACTCAGGTCTTCGAAGCACCGAAAACCGATGGCAGCGGCGTGATTCGCGACAAACAGTTGCAAGCCCTGGACCTGCTCGAACAGGCCGGCTGGAAACCCGATGGCGATCAACTGGTCAACGCCGAAGGTCAACCGCTGAGCTTCACCTTCCTGATCAGCCAGAACGGCATGGACCGATTGCTGCTGCCTTACAAGCGCACCCTGAAACAAATCGGCATCGACCTGAACATTCGCCGCATCGACGCCTCCCAGTACGTCAACCGCCTGATGTCCCGGGACTACGACATGATCGTCACCGGCTACCCGGTCACCAACTCGCCGGGTAACGAGCTGTACAACTACTTTGGCTCGGCAGCGGCCAGCGATCCGGGCTCCAACAACTACATGGTGCTGAAAAGCCCGGCAGTCGATACGTTGATCAACGGCCTGGTCCGGGCCACCACCCAGGCCGACATGCTGCGCTACGCCCATGCCCTGGACCGTGTCCTGCAATGGAACTTCTATTGGATTCCCAACTATTACCCGCCCGGCAGTTCGACCGTGTGGTGGAACCGCTTCGGCATTCCTTCCGTGCAAGCGAGCAATGACGAAGCCATCGAGAGTTGGTGGGAAGTCAGCTCCACTCCCTTGACCAACGAACAGATGACCGCCGAACTCATCAAGCGCGGCAAACCCGGAGGGCCTCGCTGATGTGGGCTTACGTACTGCGGCGTTTGCTGCTGATCATCCCGACACTGGTGATCATTCTTCTGGTCAATTTCGCCATCGTCCAGGCCGCGCCCGGCGGCCCGGTGGAACAGGCTATCGCACGCCTGCAAGGCATCGGTGGCGCGAGTGTCGGCGGCGGTTCCAGCGAGACCATGCACGGCAGCTCACGAGCCAGCCGTGGTCTCGATCCGCAGTTGATCAAGGAGATCGAAAAGCAATACGGCTTCGACAAGCCGGCGCCGGAACGCTTGTGGCTGATGCTCAAGAGCTACGCCCGCTTCGACTTCGGCAAGAGTTTTTTCCGCGGTGCCACAGTCACCGATCTGATCCTGGAAAAAATGCCGGTGACCATTTCCCTCGGGCTCTGGGCGACGTTGATCACTTATCTGGTGTCGATTCCGCTGGGCATCCGCAAGGCCGTGCACCACGGCAGCCATTTCGATATCTGGAGCAGCACCGCGATCATCATCGGTTACGCGATGCCGGCGTTCCTGTTCGCGATGTTCTTGATCGTAGTCTTCGCCGGCGGCACCTCGTTGAACTGGTTTCCAGTGCGCGGCCTGGTCTCGGACAACTTCGAGTCGCTGTCGACGGTGGGCAAAATCGCCGATTATTTCTGGCACCTGGTGCTGCCGGTGACGGCGCTGGTGGTCGGCGGCTTTGCAACCCTGACCATCCTCACCAAAAACTCCTTCCTCAATGAAATCACCCGCCAGTACGTGGTCACCGCCCGGGCCAAGGGTTTGAGTGAACGCCGGGTGCTTTACGGCCATGTGTTTCGCAACGCGATGCTGCTGGTGGTGTCGGGGATTCCGCAGGCTTTCATCAGCGTTTTCTTCGCCGGTTCGCTGCTGATCGAAGTGATCTTTTCCCTCGATGGCCTGGGGCGCATGAGTTACGAAGCCGCGGTATCGCGGGACTATCCGGTGGTATTCGGTTCGTTGTTCATCTTCACCTTGTTCGGCCTGCTGATAAAAATCGTCGGTGACCTCTGCTACACCTTGGTCGACCCGCGTATCGACTTCGCCGCGAGGAACGCCTGATGTTCAAGTTCTCGCCACTGGGCCGTCGCCGTTTCGAACGCTTCAAGAAAAACCGCCGAGGCTGGTGGTCGCTATGGTTGTTTGTCGGTTTGTTCCTGCTGACCCTCGGTGGCGAGTTGATCGCCAACGACAAACCGCTGGTGGTCAGTTATCAGGGCTCGCTGTACTTCCCGGCACTCAAACGCCACACCGAACAGGAGTTCGGCGGCCAGCTGCCGTTTCAGGCCGACTACCGCAGCGATTACGTGCAGAAACTGATCAAGAAGGACGGCGGCTGGTTGCTGTTTCCGCCGATCCCGTTCAGCGACGACACCCCCAACTACGACCTCAACAAACCGGCGCCGAGCCCGCCCACGAGTGTCAATTGGCTGGGTACGGACGATCAGGCTCGCGACGTGTTGGCCCGAGTGATTTTCGGCGCGCGGGTGTCGATTCTGTTTGCGCTGATGCTGACCTTTGTCAGCGCGCTGATCGGCATCGCCGCCGGCGCGCTGCAAGGCTACTACGGCGGCTGGGTCGACCTGATCGGTCAGCGCCTGCAAGAAGTCTGGTCGGGGCTGCCGGTGCTGTACCTGCTGATCATCCTGTCGGGCTTCGTCGAGCCGAATTTCTGGTGGCTGCTGGGGATCATGGCACTGTTTTCCTGGCTGGCCCTGGTGGACGTGGTGCGCGCCGAGTTCCTGCGTGGGCGTAACCTGGAATACGTCAAAGCCGCCCGTGCGTTGGGCCTGACCGACCGCAAGGTGATCGTACGACACATTCTGCCTAACGCAATGAACGCCACCCTGAGTTATCTGCCGTTCATCCTGACCGGGGCGATTTCCACGCTCACGGCACTGGATTTCCTCGGTTTCGGCATGCCGGCCGGCAGCGCGTCCCTGGGCGAGTTGATCGGTCAAGGCAAGCAAAACCTGCAAGCACCGTGGCTGGGGCTGACGGCGTTTTTCACCCTGGCACTGATTCTTTCGTTGCTGGTGTTCATTGGCGAGGCCTTGCGTGATGCCTTTGATCCACGCTCTTGATCGACAACCATGACACGGACTGGTGATATGACTGACAACCTGATCGAAATCCGTGACCTCAACGTGGCCTTCAGTGGACAGACCGTGGTGCGCAATCTGTGCCTGGACATCCGCCCCGGCGAATGCCTGGCGCTGGTCGGCGAGTCCGGTTCCGGCAAGTCGGTGACCGCCCACTCGATCCTGCAACTGCTGCCCGACAGCGGCACTGAAACCACCGGCAGCATTCGCTATCGCGGCCAGGAATTGATCGGTGCCGACACCAGCGCCTTGCGCAAGCTGCGCGGCAACCGGATCGCGATGATCTTCCAGGAGCCGATGACCTCCCTCAACCCGTTGCACAGCATCGAAAAGCAGATCGGCGAAACCCTGCTGCTGCACAGAGGGCTGAGCGGCAAGGCGGCGCAAGCGCGGATTCTCGAATTGCTGCAACTGGTGGGCATCCAGAAGCCCGAAGAGCGGCTCAAGGCCTACCCCCATCAACTGTCCGGCGGCCAGCGGCAACGGGTGATGATTGCCATGGCCCTGGCCTGCGAACCGGAATTGCTGATCGCCGACGAACCGACCACCGCGCTGGATGTAACGGTGCAACGCAAGATCCTGCTGCTGCTCAAATCCTTGCAGCAGAGACTCGGCATGTCGCTACTGCTGATCAGCCACGACCTCAATCTGGTGCGTAGCATCGCCCAGCGCGTGTGCGTGATGCGCGCTGGGGAAATCGTCGAGCAGGCGCCCTGCGAGACACTGTTTACCGAGCCGAAACATCCTTACAGCTGCGTGCTGCTGAACGCCGAGCCGGAGGGTGAAGCGCTGCCCCGGGACGAACGTGAAAACGTGCTGGAAGTGGACAATTTGCACGTACAGTTCGCTATCGGTGGCGGCCTGTTCCAGCGTAAAACTTACTTGCGTGCAGTCGATGGCATCAGCCTCAACGTTCAGCGCGGTAAGACCCTGGGCATTGTCGGTGAATCCGGGTCGGGCAAATCCACCCTCGGTCAGGCGATCCTGCGCTTGCTCGATTCCGAAGGCAGCATTCGCTTTCAGGGTGAGGCGCTGGATAGCCTGACGCAAAAGCAGCTGCGACCGTGGCGCAAGAAGATGCAGGTGGTGTTTCAGGACCCCTTCGGCAGCCTCAGCCCACGGATGTCCGTGGCGCAGATCATCAGTGAAGGCCTTGAGGTCCATAGCCAGTCCACTCCCGCCCAATGCGACGCCCAGGTGATCCGGGTGCTGGAAGAAGTCGGCCTCGATCCGCAAAGCCGTCACCGCTACCCGCACGAATTTTCCGGCGGGCAACGCCAGCGCATCGCCATTGCCCGCGCGCTGGTGCTGAAACCGGCGCTGATCCTGCTCGACGAACCGACCTCGGCCCTCGATCGTACGGTGCAAAAACAAGTGGTCGCCCTGCTCCGTCAGCTTCAGGAGAAACACGGCCTGACCTACCTGTTCATCAGCCATGACCTGGCGGTGGTGCGCGCCCTGGCCCACGACATGATCGTGATCAAGGACGGCAAAGTGGTGGAAAGCGGCGCCAGCCACGACGTGTTCGACTCGCCGCAGCATCCCTACACCAAAGAGCTGTTGGCGGCGGCGCATCCGGGGTAGGCATAATCCCTGCGATCTTTTGATCTTGATCCCCCGACAATGGACACCCCGATGAACACCACCGAAAGCCTCAAGGACTACCAGCGCGTTCGCACCCTGGCGATCCGCTCACTGTTCGAGATCATCGAGCAATCGAGCGAAGGCACGGTGATTGTCGACCGCGACGCGAACATCGTCTGGATGAACGAGCGCTATGCCCGGCGATTCGGCCTGGAGTCGGCCGCAGGTGCCATCGGCAGGGCCTGTGAAAGCGTGATCCCCGGCAGCCTGTTGCGCGAGGTGGTGCGCACCGGACGGCCGATCCTGCTGGACATGCAAGACACCCCCAAAGAACCGCTGGTGGTGATGCGCCTGCCGATTCACGACGATGCCGGCGCGGTGATCGGGGCCATCGGTTTTGCGCTGTTCGACGAGTTGCGCAGCCTGTCGCCAATGCTCAAGCGCTACCTGAGCATGCAGGAAGAACTGGCATCGACCCGCTCGCTGCTGCGGGCGCGACAGACCAAGTACAACTTCGCTCACTTCATCGGCACCAGCGCCGCCAGCCTCGAAGTCAAACGCCGCGCCCGACGCAGCGCCAGCGCCGAGTCACCGGTGTTGTTACTCGGTGAAACCGGCACCGGCAAGGAACTGCTGGCCCAGGCAATCCACGGCGCATCGCCCCGAGCGCATAAAGCCTTCGTCAGCATCAACAGCGCAGCGATTCCCGAGTCGCTGCTGGAAGCCGAGTTCTTCGGCACCGCGCCCGGCGCGTTCACCGGCGCCGATCGCAAGGGCCGCGCCGGCAAGTTGCAAATCGCCCAGGGCGGCACGCTGTTTCTCGACGAAATCGGCGACATGCCGCTGCCGTTGCAAAGCAAACTGCTGCGGGTGTTGCAAGAAAAGGAATTCGAACCGGTGGGCTCCAACGAAGTGATTCAAAGTGATGTGCGAGTGATCGCCGCCACCTCCACCGATCTGGTGGCGGCGATCAAACGCGGCGAGTTTCGCGCCGATCTGTATTACCGCCTCAACGTGCTGCCGATCCAGGTCCCGCCCCTGCGTGATCGCCTCGACGACCTGCCGGCCCTCAGTGAAGCGATCCTTGAGGAACTGCGCAGTCAGCACGAATTGAACCGCGAAGCCCTGGATTTGTTGGGGCAACACGCCTGGCCAGGGAACATTCGTGAACTGCGCAACGTGCTGGAACGGGCGGCGTTGCTCAGTGATGACTTGATGCTGAACGCGGCGGATATCCGCGCGGCGATTGGCAGCTTTACCCCGGTGGAGCGTGCGGCGCCTCTGCCCCTTGAGCCGATTGCCCATGAAACCTTCAGCGAGGCCCGCGAACGGTTTGATCGGCAGTTGATTGAATCGACCCTCGCGCAATGCGGTGGGAAGGTGATCGAAGCGGCGGCGCGGTTGGGGCTGGGGCGGTCGACGCTGTACAGGAAGATGGTGGCGTTGGGGATTGCAGAGTCTCCATAAAGAGACATAGGTCTCCATTGGTAGATAGGGCCTCTTCGCGGGCAAGCCTCGCTCCTACGGGAGCGTGATTATTTACGAAATCGCACGCCCCGTAGGAGCGAGGCTTGCCCGCGAAAGCGTCAGCACAATCGCAAAAAATCTCAATACAGAGACAAAAATCAGCGAAACCACCTAACAAACAAATAATCTCCTTATATTTCAACATCTTAGGCATCTGGCACGAAACCCGCTATAGCCCTCCCCACCAAGCTTCACCCTACAAAAATAACAATCCTGGAGAGACACACCATGAGTGTGATCATTGCCTTGGCAGCCCTCGCGCTGCTGATGGTGGCTGCTTACCGTGGCTACAGCGTTATCCTCTTTGCCCCGATCGCCGCCCTCGGCGCCGTCCTGTTCACCGACCCTTCCGCCGTTGCCCCCGTCTTCACCGGGGTGTTCATGGAAAAAATGGTCGGCTTCGTCAAACTGTATTTCCCGGTGTTCCTGCTCGGAGCGGTGTTCGGCAAGCTGATCGAGTTGTCGGGTTTCTCCCGCTCCATCGTCGCGGCGGCGATTCGCTTGCTCGGCACTCGCCAGGCGATGCTGGTGATCGTGCTGGTCTGCGCCCTGCTCACGTACGGCGGTGTGTCGCTGTTTGTGGTGGTGTTTGCGGTCTACCCGTTTGCCGCCGAGATGTTCCGCCAGAGCAATATTCCCAAGCGCTTGATCCCGGCGACCATCGCCCTCGGCGCATTCTCGTTCACCATGGACGCGCTGCCCGGCACCCCACAGATCCAGAACATCATCCCCAGCACCTTCTTCAACACCACCGCCTGGGCGGCGCCGTGGCTGGGTGTGATCGGCGCGATTTTCGTGTTCTGCGCCGGCATGCTGTTTCTGCAGCGCCAGCGCAACAAGGCCCAGCGCAGTGGTGAAGGCTATGGTTCAGAACTACGCAACGAACCGGAAACCGCGCCGGACATCCAGCTGCCCAACCCGTGGATCGCGCTGTCGCCGCTGTTGCTGGTGGGCCTGATGAACCTGCTGTTCACCCGCTGGATTCCTGTTTGGTACGGCAAGACCCACAGCCTTTCGCTGCCGGGCATGGCCACTCCCGTGACCACCGACATCGCCAAGTTGACCGCAATCTGGGCGGTCCAGGCCGCCCTGCTGGTGGGCATCATCATGGTGCTGGTATTCGGTTTTCAGGCGATTCGTGGCCGGTTGGCCGAAGGCAGTAAAAGTGCGGTCAGTGGCGCACTACTGGCGGCGATGAATACCGCGTCGGAATACGGTTTCGGTGCGGTGATTGCCTCGTTGCCGGGCTTTCTGGTGCTGTCCGACTGGCTCAAGAGCATCCCCAACCCGCTGGTCAACGAAGCGATCACCGTGACCCTGCTGGCCGGCATCACCGGCTCGGCGTCGGGCGGCATGAGCATCGCGTTGGCGGCGATGTCCGAGAGTTTCATCAGCGCTGCCCACGCCGCCAATATTCCGCTGGAAGTGCTGCACCGGGTCGCCGCGATGGCCAGTGGCGGCATGGACACCCTGCCGCACAACGGCGCGGTGATTACCTTGCTGGCGGTCACCGGTTTGACCCACCGCGAGGCCTACAAAGACATTTTCTGTATTACGCTGATCAAGACACTCGCTGTTTTTGTGGTGATCGGTACTTTCTACGCCACTGGCATTGTGTGAGGTATTCATGACGACTCTTTCGGGCAAGACCGCACTGGTCACCGGTTCCACCAGCGGCATCGGTCTGGGGATCGCCCTGAGCCTGGCCAAGGCTGGCGCCAACCTGATCCTCAACGGTTTCGGCGATGCGTCCAAAGTGATTGCCGAAGTAGAACAATTCGGCAGCAAGGTCGGCCATCACCCCGCCGACGTCAGCGACCCGGCACAGATCGCGGACATGATCGAGTACGCCGAGCGTGAGTTCGGTGGCGTGGATATCCTGGTCAACAATGCCGGCATCCAGCACGTGGCGTCGGTGGAAGATTTTCCGGTGGAGCGCTGGGACTCGATCATTGCGATCAACCTGTCGTCGGTGTTTCACAGCACCCGTCTGAGCCTGCCGGGCATGCGCGCCAAGGGCTGGGGAAGGATCGTCAACATCGCTTCGGTGCACGGCCAGGTCGGTTCGGTGGGCAAGGCAGCGTACGTCGCAGCCAAGCATGGCGTGATCGGCCTGACCAAAGTGGTCGGCCTGGAAACCGCCACCACCAACGTTACCTGCAACGCCATTTGCCCAGGCTGGGTGCTGACGCCGCTGGTGCAGAAACAGATCGATGATCGTGCCGCGACCGGGATCGACCCGCAGCAGGCGCAACATGATTTGCTGGCCGAGAAACAGCCGTCCCTGGAATTCGTGACGCCGCCGCAACTGGGAGAGTTGGTGCTGTTTTTATGCAGCGAAGCCGGTAGCCAGGTGCGTGGCGCGGCGTGGAATATTGATGGTGGGTGGTTGGCGCAATAACCTGCCGCCCGCCCAGACACTGATCGTTCCCATGCTCCGCGTGGGAATGCAGCCCGGGACGCTCCGCGTCCCAAGAGCGGACGCAGAGCGTCCATTGAGGCATTCCCACGCAGAGCGTGGGAACGATCTGACTAGAAAAAGAGGCCAAGCCATGTCCGACATCCTCTGGCAACCCGGCACCGAGCGCATCGGCAAGACCCGCATGGAGGCCTTCCGGCGTTTCATCAATCAGCGACACACCCTTGGGATCGCCGACTACCCTGCCCTGCACCAATGGAGCATCGACCAGCGGGAAGCCTTCTGGCAGGCCATCGTCGATTTCTTTGACATTCGTTTTCACGATCAGCCAGACGCGGTGCTGATCGAAGGCGCGCAAATGCCCAGCGCGCAATGGTTCCCCGGCGCTACCCTGAACTTCGCCGAACACTTGCTGCGCCGTCGTGACGATGCCGTGGCAGTGGTGGCCATCGGTGAAAACGGCCAACGGGAACAATTGACCTGGGCCGAACTGGCAAGCCACGTCGCCGGATTTCAAAACGGCCTGAAAGCCGCCGGTGTCGGCCTCGGTGATCGCGTGGCGGCGTGCATGCCGAACACCTGGCAAACCCTGGTGGCGATGCTCGCCACCACCAGCCTGGGCGCGATCTGGTCCTGTTCTTCTCCCGATTTCGGCACCCACGGCGTGATCGATCGCTTCGGCCAGATCGAACCGAAAGTGCTGATCACTTGCGCCGGTTACCGCTACGCCGGCAAAGAGATCGACCAGACCATCAAGGTCAATGAGATCCTCGGACAATTGCCGTCCTTGCAGCAATTGATTGTTGTGCCCTATGCACGTCCTCAGGCGCGCATCGAGGATTTCCGCTGCCAGGCCAACGTGACGCTGTGGGACGATTTTTACGACCCGGGCGGCGAGCCGCAATTCGTTCCCGTGCCCTTCGCCCATCCGCTGTACATCCTCTACTCCAGCGGCACCACCGGCGTGCCCAAGTGCATTGTGCACGGCACCGGCGGCGTGTTGCTGCAACACGTCAAGGAACATGGCCTGCACACCGACCTCGGTGCTGGCGACCGCTTGTTCTACTACACCACCTGCGGCTGGATGATGTGGAACTGGCTGGTCTCGGCGCTGGCCGTGGGCAGCGCGGTGGTGCTGTATGACGGCTCGCCGTTTCATCCAGGCCCGGAGCGCTTGATCGACCTGATCGACGACGAACGCCTCAACGTCTTCGGCACCAGCCCCAAGTTCCTCACCACGCTGGAAAGCAATGGCTTGAAGCCGTGCGAAAGCCATGACCTGAGCAGCCTGAAAACCATACTGTCCACCGGCTCTGCGCTGTCGCCGCAAAGCTTCGATTACGTCTACCGCGCATTCAAGTCCGACCTGTGCCTGTCTTCGATGTCCGGCGGCACCGATATCGTTTCGTGCTTTGTGATTGGCAACCCGGTCCTGCCGGTGCGCCGCGGCGAAATGCAGTGCAAGAGCCTGGGCATGGCGGTCGAAGTGTGGAACGACGATGGCCGGCCTGTGATCGGCGAAAAAGGCGAACTGGTGTGTACCCGGCATTTTCCGGCGATGCCTATCGGACTGTGGAACGACCCGCAACAGGAAAAACTGCGCGCGTCGTATTTCAGCCTGTTCCCCGGTGTCTGGGCCCAGGGCGATTACGCCGAGCAACTGCCCCATGGCGGCATGCTGATCCACGGCCGCTCCGACGCGGTGCTCAACCCCGGTGGCGTACGCATCGGCACGGCGGAAATCTACCGTCAGGTGGAGAAAATCCCGCAGGTGCTGGACAGCGTCGCCATCGGTCAGCAATGGCAGGATGACGTGCGAGTGGTGCTGTTCGTGCGCTTGCGCGACGGCGTCGAACTGGACGAAGCGCTGCAACAACAGATCCGCCAGGTCATCCGCGCCAACACCACGCCACGGCATGTGCCGGCGAAGATTGTCGCAGTGACGGATATTCCGCGGACCATCAGCGGCAAGGTGGTCGAGTTGGCGGCGCGCAACGTGGTGCATGGCCAGAAGGTGAAGAACACCGATGCACTGGCCAACCCCGAAGCCCTGGAGCAATTTCGAAACCGCCCGGAACTGAACGACTGAAATGCGCCCCCCGTAGACGTCAGTCCATCAAACCCCATTCACCCGGCGGCGTATGAGGGCCGGGTGTGGCCTCGGCGTGCATTTTCAGGCGCAGCCGCAAGTTGTTCACCGAATCCGCATGTTTCAACGCCTCTGCCTCATCGATCGCACCCTCGGCAAACAGCGCGAACAGCGCCCCGTCAAACGTCTGCATCCCTACCTCTGAAGACTTCTCCATGATCCCCTTGAGTTCGCCAAACTCATTGCGCCGGATCAGGTCGCCGATAGTCGGCGTGCCCAGCATCACCTCCACCGCCGCCCTGCGCTGCCCGTCGCGGGTACGCACCAAACGCTGGGACACAAACGCCTTGAGGTTGTTGCCCAAGTCATTGAGCAGTTGTGCCCGGCGTTCTTCGGGAAAGAAATTAATCACGCGGTCCAGCGCCTGATTGGCGTTGTGCGCATGCAACGTGGAAATCACCAGATGACCGGTATCGGCAAATGCCAGCGCATGCTCCATAGTCTCGCGGTCACGGATTTCACCGATCAACACCACGTCCGGCGCCTGGCGCAACGTGTTTTTCAGCGCGGCATGGAAACTGCGGGTATCGACGCCGACCTCGCGCTGATTGACGATCGACTTCTTGTGCCGATGGATAAACTCGACCGGGTCTTCAATAGTGATGATATGGCCACTGCTGTGGCGGTTGCGGTAATCGATCAGCGCCGCCAGCGAAGTCGACTTGCCCGATCCGGTCGAACCGACGAACAGCATCAGCCCTTGTTTGAGCATCACGGATTCGAGCAGCACCGCTGGCAAGTTGAGATCTTCGAAGCGTGGAATGTCGAGTTTGATGTTGCGTGCCACAATCGACACGTCATTGCGCTGTTTGAAGATATTGAGCCGGAAACGCCCGACCCCGGGCAGGGAAAGTGCCAGGTTCATTTCCAGGTCCCGATCGAACTCCAGGCGCTGTTCGGCGTCCATGATGGACGCGGCAATGGCAGCCACTTCTCCCGGCTTGAACGGTTGATCGGTCAGGGGGTCGAGCACACCGTCAAATTTCGCGCAGGGTGGCGCGCCCGTGGACAGGTAAAGATCGGAGCCATTGCGGCTGGCCAAAATCTGCAGCAGTGCATCGATTTCCATGGCAAAAAGCACCCGCGAAGCATTCAATGAAAAAAATGACCCCAGGCGGGTCATCCAGCGTCTACCGCCTTGCAAGGATAGTAGACGCCGCCACACTGACTCACGCGCAGGACATGTAGATGAACGCACCACCGACCGCCAGCGATGCCCAGGCCTTGATTGCCCGACTGGACTGGACAAACAACCCGTTGGGCGCCGCCGAAAACTGGCCGCAGAGCCTGCGCACCGCGGTGGACATCGTGATCCACTCGCCAATGCCGATGCTGTTGCTGTGGGGCCCGCAGCTCACCCAGATCTACAATGACGGCTTCGCCTTCCTCGCCGGCAGCAAACACCCTCACGCTTTCGGACAACCGACGCACCAGATCTGGCCGGAACTCAAAGACTTTACCGACCCGATTTACAGCGCCGTCCTACAGGGCCAGGTGCGGACCTACAGCGAACAGCGCTTTACCTTGCAACGCGACGGTCGGGATTCTGACTTCTGGCTGGATTTGACCTACAGCCCCATCCGCAATGAAAGCGCCGAAGTCGCCGGGATTCTGGTCACGGCCATCGAAACCAACGAACGCCGCCGCATCGCCCTGGAACTGGAACAACGCTCTGCCGCCAGCCTCAAGGCCCAGCAAGAAACCGAGCAGCGTCTGCAACTGGCGCTGGCCGCCACCGATGCCGTCGGCACCTGGGACTGGGACATTGGCGAAGACCGTTTCATCGCCGATGCCCACTTCGCGCAATTGCATGGCGTCGACCCGGCCATGGCCAGCCAGTTGCCGATCAGCGAATACCTCCACGGCGTGCACCCGGAAGACCGCGCCATGATCGCCCGCAGCATCAAGCACTGCATCACCCATGGCAGCGAGTACGCCGAGGAATATCGCTTGCTGCAAGCCGACGGCCAGTTGCGCTGGGTGTTTGCCCGGGGTCGTTGTTACAAGGATCATCATGGCCGGCCGATCCGCTTCCTCGGCGCCGCGCTGGACCTGACCGAACGTAAACACATCGAACAAGCCTTGCGCCAAAGCCAGACCGAGCTGCAACTGATCATCAACGCCATGCCGATCCTGATCAGTTATGTGGACCGCGAAGAGCGTTTTCGCCTGAATAATGCCGCTTATCTGGAATGGTATGGCCTGACGCCCCAGGAGCTTTACGGCCGTACCATTCGTGAAGTGCTCGGCGATGAAGCCTATGGCCTGCGCGCCGAATACATCGCCGAGGCGCTGAAAGGCAAGACCTGTTGTTTCAGCATCAGCGCCGATCACCGCGACGGCAGCACCCGCCAGGCCCTGATGAACTACCTGCCACGCCATGGCGCGGACGGCGCGGTGAATGGTTTCTACATCTTCGTGATCGACGAGACCGAGCGTAAACAGACCGAAGAGGCTCTGCGCAACCTCAACGAAACCCTTGAAGAACGCGTGAGCGCCCGCACTCAACAACTGGCCGAAGCCAACCAGCGACTGCAGAACGAGATGTTCGAGCGTGAGCGCGCCGAAGACGCCTTGCGGCATGCACAGAAAATGGAAGCGGTCGGCCAGCTCACCGGCGGCATCGCCCATGACTTCAACAACATGCTCACCGGGATCATCGGCAGCCTCGATTTGATGCAACGCTACATCGCCGATGGGCGCGCAGCCGAGATCGGTCGTTTCACCGAAGCAGCGGTGTCCTCGGCCCATCGCGCCGCCGCCCTGACCCACCGGTTGCTGGCATTCTCACGGCGTCAGTCACTGGATCGCAGGCCACTGGACGCCAACCAGCTGGTGCATTCCCTGGAAGACTTGCTCAGCCGGACCAAGGGCGATCACATCGAGCTGAAACTGAAGCTGGCCGATGAGGTCTGGCCGGTCAGTACCGATGTCAGCCAACTGGAAAACGCCTTGCTCAACCTCGTGATCAACGCCCGGGATGCGATGCCTGATGGCGGCGAGTTGTTGATCGAAACCGCCAATGTTCACCTCGACGGCAGCGACGTCACCCCGCTGGAGCCGGTCAGGGCCGGGGATTACCTGATGATTGCCGTCAGCGACAACGGCGCCGGCATGACCCCGTCGGTACTGGCCAAGGCCTTCGATCCGTTCTTCACCACCAAACCCATCGGCCAGGGCACCGGCCTTGGATTGTCGATGATCTATGGTTTCGCCCAGCAGTCGGGTGGGCACGTCAGCCTGCACAGCCGGCCGGGCCAGGGCACCAGCGTTCGCCTGTATTTGCCACGGTTGCACGTCGCCCTGCCGGAGCACGCTCAGCTGCCGGTCATCGGTGAGGCACCGCCAGCGGTTGCCGGTGAAACCGTGGTGTTGGTGGAAGACGATCCGGCGGTGCGCATGCTGGTGCTCGACCTGCTCAAAGAGTTGGGTTATCACGCCCATGAAGCCGAAGATGCGCAGAGCGCCCTGCCCTTGCTGGAGTCCGACCTGCGGGTCGATCTGCTGGTGACCGATGTCGGGCTGCCGGGCATGAATGGTCGGCAACTGGCGGAAATCGCTCGTCAGCACCGCCCAGAGCTCAAGGTGCTGTTCATCACCGGTTATGCCGAGAAAGCCGCCGAACGCCAGGGCTTCCTGGAGGAAGGCATGGACATGGTGGCCAAACCCTTTTCCATGGACCTGTTGGCCAACAAGATTCGCACGATGATCGGCCAAGCCGGCTGAGTTAAGGCATAATCGCGCGCCCCCCGCTGGCACCAACATAGCCACCACCGTTGCAAGGTACTGCCCATGAAAGCCCAAGCCCGCCATATTCTGGTGAAAACCTCGGAAGAAGCCGAGCAGCTCAAACAACGCATCGCCAAGGGCGAAGCCTTCGATGTGCTGGCCAAGAAATACTCCACGTGCCCGTCCGGCAAACGCGGCGGGGATCTTGGCGAAGTGCGGCCCGGGCAGATGGTCGGGGCGATCGATGCGGTAATCTTCAAAAAACCGTTGCGAGTGGTGCACGGGCCGATCAAGAGCAAGTTCGGGTATCACCTGGTGCAGGTGTTTTACCGGGATTGATCGGTTGGCTCGATATACAGGGTGAGGCTTGCCAAAAAAATCACAGCATCCCCAAAGATTGCATTTCAATCTTTGGGGATGAGTGCTCCCGGCACTTGAATCACCCGACTCGCCAACCGATGCCCCGCTTCTGCAGCCTCGACCGGGTTACCACCCTTCAAACGGCAAGCCAGATACGCCGCACTGAACGAATCCCCCGCCGCCGTGGTGTCCACCACCCGTTCGACCACCTGCGCTGGCACTTCGAATGACTCACCGTCACAACGAATCAAACACGCTTCGGCACCGCGCTTGAGCACCACTTCGGGCGTGCCCATCTGCTCGTAAGCGGCAAACACCGCCGCGCAATCGGAAAAGTGGAACAGTGCCTGCTCGTCGTCAACCGTCAGCAACGCCAGGTCGACATAGGGCAAAACTTTGCGGTAAGCCGCTCGTGCGTCCTCGACCGAAGCCCACAGGCGTGGTCGATAATTGTTGTCGAACACGATCCGCGCATCCCGCTGCCGGGCTTCGATCAGGGTGTCCAGCAGTTTCTCCCGGCCCTGCTCACCGAGCACCGCCAGGGTGATGCCGCTGAAATACAGCACGTCGTAATCCGGCAGCGCTGCCAGGATGGGCGCGGCCGCCGGGGTGGTGAAGCAATCGCGAACGGCCGCTTCGTTGCGCCAGTAGAGAAAACGCCGCTCGCCGGCCGCGTCGGTCTGGATGCAATACAGGCCGGGCAAGCGACCGGGCAAACGCTGGACCATGCCCAGGCCGATGTGTTCGCTGGCCCAGCTCTGGCACATCGCATCGCTGAAACTGTCGTCACCCAGGGCAGTGACGTAATCCACCGTACCGCCATCGCCCAGTTCACGGGCGAGATAGACCGCAGTGTTCAGGGTATCGCCGCCGAAGCTTTGTTGCAGAGAGCCATCGGCGCGTTGCTGCAATTCGATCATGCACTCGCCGATCAGGGCGATGCGCGGGGTGTTGGGGCCGAGGGGGCTGATGTTGTTCATGTTGTGGGGCTCTTAAAAACAGGTTTCCATGGTTTCGATGACATTCAGCTGTTCATCCACCAGACACCCGATACGCCACTTGTCGAACGTCAAACACGGGTGCGAAGTCCCGAACGAAATGATATCGCCCACCCGCAACTCAACCCCCGGCGCCACGCTCATGAACGCATGCTGGTCCATCACCGCCGTTACCTTGCAGGCACTCACATCATCACCAGTCGCCGGCACCACACCGGCCTTGTAACGCAGCAACGGTACCGGCAAACCGGCGTCATAAGCCACGTCGCGCTTGCCCAGGGCGATTACCGCAAAACCCGGTTCCGGCAACGACTGCACATGCGCCCAGACTTCCAGCGCCGGGCGCAGACCTTCGTGCAGGTCGCTTCGACGGTCGAGCACGCAGCATTGCGCTTCTTTGTAGATGCCATGGTCATGGGCCACGTAACTGCCGGGGCGCAGCACGCTGAGGAAGCGCCCGCCGGCATTCTGTGCTTCGAACGACTCGGCGATCAGGTCGTACCACGCCGACCCCGACGCAGTGATAATCGGCTTGGCAATCGCAAACGCGCCGCTGTCCTGCAGTTGTACCGCCAGACGCACCAGGGAGGCGGCGAACTCGCGGATGCCGCTCACTGCATGATCACCATGAATCACCCCTTCGTAGCCCTCGATGCCGGTCAGCGCCAACGCCGGTTGAGCGTTGATAGCCTTGGCCAGCGCCAGCACTTCGGCTTCAGTGCGGCAACCGCAACGACCGCCGACCACGCCGTACTCGATCATCACGTTCAGGCGCACGCCGCGCGAGGCGAAAAACGCGCCGAGGTCGGCGACGTTATCCGGGTGATCGACCATGCAATAGAAATCGAAAGTCGGGTCTGCCAGCAGGTCGGCGATCAGCGCCATGTTTGGCGTGCCAACCAGTTGATTGGCCATCAGCACCCGCCGTACACCATGGGCGTAAGCCGC
Organism: Pseudomonas sp. GW822-FHT02G04; assembly: GCF_058802085.1. Lineage (NCBI taxonomy): Bacteria > Pseudomonadati > Pseudomonadota > Gammaproteobacteria > Pseudomonadales > Pseudomonadaceae > Pseudomonas > Pseudomonas sp. GW822-FHT02G04. The sequence continues at coordinate 276,471 of NZ_JBXANU010000001.1, read as the reverse complement.
GCGGGTTTGCGTGGCGCTGGCCAGGGTGATGCCCCAGGCACCGGCGTCCAGTTGGCGACGAAACAGCGCCGGGGTCATGCTGGTTTTACCATGAGGCGCCAGTTCTGCGCCGCTGTGGCTGACGAAGTCCTGCATCCAGCGAATGTTGTGTTCCAGCGCGTCGCGGTGCAGCACCAGTGCCGGCAGGCTGACGTCCCGCACCAGGTTGGCGCCGGTCTGGGCGGCGCCCTTTTCCACGGCGGCGGTATTGATGGCAGTAGACATGGTCGATCTCCTCATACACGGCCGCAGGCAGCCGCTGTTATTCGTTGATACGCCGGGCGAGGCTGTTGGCGCTGTCGATCAGCACCCGGCGATAGTCGTTGTAATTGTTCTTCGCATCGGCGCGTGGGGCGACGATGCACAGGGTCGCGATGGCCACGCCATTCGGGTCTTTGACCGGGGCGGCGAAGCAATGGGTAAAGGTGTCGGCGACACTGTCGAAGGAAAAGAATCCGTCGATGGCGGCCTGGCGGATCTCCCGGAGAAACTGCTCCAGCGGCAGGTGTTCGCCGTCGGGCAGGATGAAGTCGTCGGGGTCGATCAAATCGACGATTTGCTGATCGCTCAGGTGCGCCAGCAGCAGGCGCCCGGAAGCGGTCCAGGGGATCGGCGCGTTTTCGCCGATGTCCGAGGAAATGCGGAAATGCCGCTCGCCCTCTTTCATCAATGCCACGGTGTATTTGCGCCCGTTGAGCAGGCACATCTGCGCGGTTTCGCGGGTCTGGCTGACGATCTCCTGCAAGGCGTGATCGGCCTCGCGGGACAGGTCGAAATGACGCAAATGCGCCTGCCCGAGGAAGTACAACTGACGGCCGAGGTAAACGTGACCGTCCTTGCCCACGGGCTCGAGGATGCGCCGCTCCAACAAGGACGCGACCAGTTCGTAGACCGTGGATTTCGGGCTGCCGATGCCGCTGGCGATTTCGTTCGGGCGCAGGGGCTGGCCGATTTCCTTGAGGAAATCGAGGATGTCGAACGCCCGGTCCAGACCGCGAGCCCGGCGCTTGATGGTGTCTTCGGTCATGTCTTCAGGTTCCCATTCAGAGTGCCGGGAGTTTACCGCTAATGATCGTTCCCACGCTCCGCGTGGGAATGCATCCCGTGACGCTCCGCGTCATATCCAGAGCCGAACGCGGAGCGTCCGTTGAGGCATTCCCACGCAGAGCGTGGGAACGATCTATGGCCTCAGGCCTTTTTCTTGTACGCAATGCAATCAATCTCGACCTTGCAATCGACCATCATGTTCGCCTGCACGCAAGCCCGGGCCGGGGCGTGTTCGCTTTTGAAGTACTCGGAAAACACCTTGTTGAAACTCCAGAAATCCCGCGGGTCTTCCAGCCACACGCCCGTACGGACCACATCTTCCAGACCGTAACCGGCCTCTTGCAGAATCGCGATCAGGTTTTTCATGGTCTGGTGAGTCTGCTCGACAATCCCGCCCACGATGATTTCACCATCCACCGCCGGCACCTGGCCGGACACGTGCAGCCAGCCATCGGCTTCGACGGCGCGGGCGAAAGGACGGGGCTGGCCGCCACCGGCGGTGCTGCCGGTGCCGTAACGAGTAATGCTCATGGGTGTTTCTCCTGATTAAAAAGTGAATGCTTAAAAGCGGGTGCTCTTGAGAAATTCCGCCAGTCGCGGCGACTGCGGGCGCTCGAACAGTTCCTTGGGCGGCCCCTGCTCTTCGATCCGCCCCTGATTCATGAACACGATCTTGTCCGAGACCTCGAAGGCAAAGCGCATTTCGTGGGTCACCAGCAGCATGGTCATGCCGTCCTCGGCCAGGCCCTTGATCACGTTCAGCACTTCGCCCACCAGTTCCGGATCGAGGGCCGAGGTGACTTCATCGAACAGCATCAAACTCGGGTTCATCGCAATCGCCCGGGCAATCGCCACACGCTGTTGCTGACCACCGGACAACTGACCGGGGTAATGATCTCGGCGTTCCAGCAGGCCAACCCGCTCCAGCCATTTTTCCGCCAGCGCCACCGCCTCGTCCTTGTGCAGCTTTTTCACCTTGAGTAGACCGAGGGTGACGTTCTGCAATGCAGTGAGGTGCGGGAACAGATTGAATTGCTGGAAGGCCATGCCGGTCATGGCGCGATGGCGGGCGATGACTTTTTCCGGATGGCGCACGCGCTTGCCGTTGACCTCGTCATAGCCGATGGATTCACCGTCGAGCAGAATCTGCCCGCCCTGGAACTCCTCGAGCATGTTCACGCAGCGCAACAGCGTGGTCTTGCCCGAACCGCTGGAGCCGATCAGCGTGACCACATTGCCACGCTGCATGGTCAGGTCGACGCCCTTGAGCACTTCGAGCTGGCCGTATTGTTTGTGCAGGCCGCGGATGTCCAGCAGCGCTTGGTTCTGGGTCGAAACTTGAGCTTGTGTCATGGCAAGGCCACCCGCTTTTCAATGTGCCGGCCGAGTAATTCGATGGCGTAGTTGATGACGAAAAACAGCAATCCGGCGAACAGGTAGAACTCGAGGGTCATGAAGGTCCGGGCGATGATCTGTTGAGTGCTGAGCAGCAGCTCGGCGACACCGATCACCGACAACAAGGTCGACGCCTTGACGATCTCGGTGGACGAGTTGACCCAGGTCGGCAAGATCTGCCGCAACGCCTGGGGCAACAACACATAGCCCAGCGCCTGGTAAAACGTCAGGCCGATGGCCTTGCTCGCTTCCATCTGGCCGCTGGGCAGCGCTTGCAACGCACCGCGCACGATCTCGGCGACATGGGAACCGCAAAACAGCGTCAGGCCCAAAGTGCCAGCCCCGAAAGCGCTGATCTGCCAGCCCAGTGCCGGCGCCATGTAGAAGCAGGCCAGTACCAATACAAACACCGGCGTGCCGCGAATGATGTCGACGTAGAACCGGAACGGCGCGCGCATCCAGAACGTGCCGTAGGTGAGTACCAGGCCGGCGACGATGCCGACCAGCGTACCCAGCAAAATTGCCAGGCCCGAGCACTGCACACTGGTCAGGAAGCCCTGCCACAGCACTTCCCGCGCCACCCACAACTCATGCAACCAACTGGGAGATTCGTACATGGGGGGCCTCCTATCGGCGAATCGCCAGACGCTGCTCGAGGTAACGCAGCATCATGGCAATGAGGTAACAGGCCGCAACATAGAGCGCTGTGGTCACCAGCCAGGTTTCAATCACCCGGTAGCTCTCGACATTGATCTTGCGCGCGTAATAGGTCAGCTCCGGCACGGCAATCGCCGCCGCCAGCGAGGTGTCCTTGAACAGCGAAATGAAGTTGTTCGACAGCGCCGGCAGCACATTGCGCAGCATCACCGGCACGGTGACGTACGCCTTGACCTGCCACTCGCCCAAGCCGATCGCCAACCCGGCTTCACGTTGCCCCTTGGGAATGCTCAACAGCCCCCCGCGAAACACTTCGGTCAGGTACGCCCCGGCATACAGCGACAGGGTGATGATGAACGAGGGGATCTTGTCCAGACGAATGCCCAGGCTCGGCAAGGCGAAGTAGATCAACAGAATCAACACCAGAATCGGCGTATTACGGATCACCGTCACATACACCGACGCCAGCACCCGCAACGCGCGGTGCTTCGACAACAAAGCAAACGCCATCAGCAGGCCGATCACGCAACCGATGGCGATCGACACCAGCGCCAGCTCAAGGCCCAGGCCGAGCCCCGCCAGCAAGGTGTCGAAGTCGCGCCACACGGCGGCAAAATTCAACTGATAGTTCATGGTCAGCAGTACCTTGAGCGGGGCGATTTATCACCGCCCCGCTCCTCATTCAAAAGTTGGAAACGTCGCGAGCGAAGGAAAGACAAGGCGAAAACAGACGAGAAAGCGGAGTTGACTTTAGTCAATGAGCATTTCGAGTCTGTTTTCAACGCAGTATTTCCGAGCGCAGCAGTTTTCATTTGAATTCGACTGGGAAACCGATTGCAGGAGTCGGCAGGTCGACACCGAACCATTGTTTGAAGGAAGCCGCGTAAGTCGGGAATTCAACGCCGGTCATGCCTTCATGCAGGACGGTGTTGACGAAGTTCAGCCAGTCCTGATCACCGCGTTTCACCGCACAGGCGTAGGTTTGCGGGCTCCAGGCGTAGGTCGGGCTGCGATAACGGCCAGGGTTCTGCACCATCAGGTATTTCACCGACGACTGATCGGTGGCCGCCGCATCGGCCCGGCCGGAGTTCACCGCCTGATACATCAAGTCAACGCTGTCGTACTGATCGACCTTGGCCTTGGGCAGCGCCTGATGCACCAGCTCTTCGGCGTACACGTTCTGCAGCACTGCCACGGTCACACCGTCTGCGGCGGCCTTGAGGTCTTCGATTTCCTTGTACTTGCTGTTGGCCGGCAGCAACAGGCCAACACCTTCGCGGTAGTACGGCAGCGTGAACGCGACCTGTTGGGCGCGGCTGGCGGTCACGGTGATGAACTGGCAACTCATATCGACCTTGTCGGTCAGCAGGTTCGGAATCCGCGCATCGGACGACTGCACGATGAACTCGACCTTGCTCGGATCGTTGAACAACCCCTTGGCCACCATCCGCGCGATATCGATATCAAAACCCTGCAACTTGCCATCCGCTCCCTGGAAGTGCCACGGCGCATTGGTACTGCCCGTGCCCACGATCAATTTGCCACGGGCCAGCACGCTGTCGAGCTTGCTGTCTGCCGCTTGAGCGACACCCACGGCAGCGGCCGAAGCCGCGAGAACGAAAACACACGCTTTAAACAAGGAAGGTCGGCGATGCATGGCAAGCACTCCAGGGCTGTGTTTATTCCGCTATACCGGAACTCGGTATGTAACAACGGAATAGACAGCAGAAAGTGTGCCACAGGTTGTGGGCGGAATCTCGGGGGATTTGAAAAGTGTTTTGAATCAAATGGATGCGAAGTGGATGCGCTAGAACGCCAAACAGACGTTACAAAATGCACAAGTGCTGAACGCTACCTATGGCTACAGGGTGCGGGTAATTGGGTCACATTTCAGGGCGCACTCAACCTCGGGGTGCACTCAAATCGCGATCGAGGCAAGTCATGCGCCTACAGGCGCTTGAGGTACCTGTAAGAACAGGCCTGTAACTGCATACTTCCTAACGCTTAACAGCCTCCTCATAAACTTGCCCGCGCTCCCGTTTACCAACCGCTATCACCGTCACTACCAGAACCTCATCCACAACCCGATAAACCAGTCGGTATCCGGCACTACGCAGCTTGATCTTGTAAGCATTGCCCAGCCCACTCAGCCGATCCGCTGGAACGTGCGGATTAGCCAACCGCTCCTGAAGCTTCTTCTTGAACTGCTCTCTCAACGTTGATCCAAGCTTCTGCCACTCCTTCCAGGCCTTTTCAGAAAATTCCAGCTCATAGGTCATCGATAGAAACCTTGATCGTAGGATCGTTTTCTCGTTCGCGGCAAAGGGCTAACAGCTCCATGTCTTCAAGCCGGTCCATCATCGCTTCGTATTCTTTGGCTGGGACGCAGTAGAAAGCGGGTTCATTACGGTTGAGGATTGCGACAGACAAACCACCACCGGCAGCAACCGTCCCCATGGGGTTTTTCTTTAGTTCGGAAATGCTCGCTACGACCTGAGAAAGCACGATGTGTGTCATTACGCTACTCCTTGAAGTGCTTTTAATGGCGCTAAAAATAGCACTCTGAACCAAGTCTGGCATCTATCCTTTACCCATAGAAATTGGAATGGGACCACTGGCACCGAACCCCACCTGTAATTTCTGACAGTAGACCCATCCGCTCGCCTCCTTTAACGTCAACAGGCCTTCGATAGTCTTTGAAAAGGAGATTTCAATGAGTTCGATGACCACCCAGCCACTGGATCCGGCCTACCGCAAAGCACTCAACACCTGGCGCACAGTGATCATGTATTTCGGCAACCAACACTGTCCCGCCTGCGAATGGGCCGAGCCGGTTTTCCGTGCAATTGCCGAGAAGTACAAAGATCACGCGTGCATCTATGTGCTGGATACGAGCAAATCCCCTCGGCATCCAAAAGTCACCGGCACACCCACTGTGCTGGTCTACAAGGACGGGAAACTGCTAACGAAGTTCAAGGGCATTGGAGACCCGGAAACCTTTGAAGAACATTTAAAAAAACACATCGGCAAGCTCAGGCCCAAACAGGTTGCCCACAAGCCTCGCCACGACTTGCCATGGTTGCAGAAGACCTTCAGCACGTTATGCACCGCGCCTCGGGCACGGGAGCGGTTGAGCCGGTAAAACGCAGCTCCCACAGGTTCTGCGTCTTAATTTACCGGCATCGCTGCTAATGCTTGAGCGACGCCAGCACCCGCTGAGCATTCGCACCGCACCCCATGCCCTCGGGCCGCGCCTGGATGCTCTCGATCACCTCCAGTAACCGCGCCTTGCTCTGGGCCAGGTGCAGTTGCATTTCTTCGATCTGCTCGACCTTGCGCTCAAGACCCGCCACCAGTTCGTCGTGCTTGAACTCACCCGTCGTGGCATCCGGCAACAGCAACTTCAGCTCTTCCAGGCTGAAACCGGCCTGTTGGGCGCACTGGATGATTTTCAGGGTTTGCAACACTTGCGGCGGATAACGCCGATAACCGTTGGTCTGACGCTCGACCTGACGGATCAGCCCCTGGGCCTCGTAAAACCGAATACGCGAAGCGTTAAACCCGCTCAGTTGCGCCAATTCACCAATCTTCATCACGGCCTCATTTGCACGCTTGACATTAAAGTTAGCTTTAAGCTTAGCCTCTACTCATCACTGATGAGGAGTCAAGTATGTCGCCCTTCCAAACATTGAATTTGCCCAACGGCCAGACCATCGGTAATCGCATCGCCAAAGCCGCGATGGAAGAGAACCTCGCCGATACAGGGCAGGCACCTTCCGGCGAGTTGTTTCGGTTGTATCAAGCCTGGGCTGACGGCGAGGCCGGGCTGTTGCTGACCGGCAATGTGATGATCGACCGTCGCGCCATGACCGGCCCCGGTGGCGTGGTGCTGGAAGACGAGCGACACCTGGAACGCTTTCGCCAGTGGGCAACCATCGGCCGGGCCGGTGGCGCGCAGTTCTGGATGCAACTCAATCATCCCGGGCGCCAGACCATGGCCAACCTCGGCCAACAGGCCTTGGCCCCCTCGGCGGTAGCGCTGGACCTGGGCGGGTTTTCGAAGATGTTTGCCGAACCCAAACCCATGGGCGAGGACGACATTGCAGAAGTCATTCAACGTTTCGCCACCAGCGCCGCCCTGGCGGAAAAGGCCGGTTTCACCGGGGTGCAGATTCATGCCGCGCACGGTTATCTGCTCAGCCAGTTTCTGTCGCCGTTGACCAATCGCCGCACCGACCGCTGGGGTGGCTCTCTGGAAAACCGTGCGCGTTTGCTGCTGGAAGTGCTCAGCGCTGTTCGCAAGTCGGTGTCGCCGCAGTTTTGCGTGGCGGTGAAGCTCAATTCCGCGGACTTCCAGCGCGGCGGTTTCGACGCCGATGACGCCCGGCAAGTGATCCAGTGGCTCAACGAGCAACAGATTGATTTGCTCGAACTCTCCGGCGGCAGCTACGAAGCACCGGCCATGCAGGGCGAGGCTCGCGATGGTCGGACTTTGGCGCGAGAAGCGTACTTTCTGGAGATGGCCAGCGAACTGGCCGGTGTGGCGCACATGCCGGTGATGGTGACCGGGGGAATTCGTCGGCTGGCAATCGTCGAACAGGTGCTCGACAGCGGCATCGCCATGGCCGGTATCGGCACGGCACTGGCCATCGAACCGCAGCTGGTCAAACGCTGGCGCGAAGGCCTGAACAGCCATCCGCAATTGCCGCCGATTCGCTGGAAACGCAAAGCCCTGGCGTCGCTGGCGAACATGGCCGTGGTGAAGTTTCAGCTCCATCGATTAAGCCGCGGGCGCACGCCCAGGCCGCAAGTCTCGGCAGTATGGGCATTGATCCTCGACCGGTTGTACATCGCCCGGCGTACCCGCCAGTACCGCCAGGCAATGGGCAAATAACCGAAGAAACCTGTGGGAGATTCTTTGTGGTGAGGGGGCTTGCCCCCGTTCGATTGCGAAGCGATCGTAAACCCAGTCACCGTCTTCGGATTCAAGATCGTAGCGACTGGTTTTAGGGGCGCTTCGCACCCCAACGGGGGCAAGCCCCCTCGCCACAATGGCTCCCACAGGGAATCACCAGCGTGTTTATCGTCCGGCAAAGCGCAGCCGCGACAACATCCGCAGGTCGCCCTCGCGGTAATAGTCATCGGTCCAGCTGTCATCCGCCGCCAACGGCCGGACCTGCTTGAGTTGCAGTTTCTTTGCAAAGTAGCGGAACCGGTAATGCTCGTAGAAGCGCAGCAGTTCCAGCCCGTAGCGATCGGCCAGGTCGGTGTCGCCACGGATGATCAGGTAGTTCTCGTCGTTGCCGTTGCTGGCCGCGTCACTGAGATTGTGGCTGCCGCTGATGATGGTCGGTGAGTCGCTGGTGAAGTCGACGACGATGGCTTTGGTGTGCACCAGCAGGTTGCCCTTCTGGCCTTTCATGTTTTCCTTGAGCCAGCCTTCAAGACCGGTGTTGAGCAACGCGGTAGCGGCGAATTCGGCGGTGCGGTCGGCGTGAAAACCGGTGATGCTGCTGACCGTGTTTTGCAGGCCGTAACGCAAGATGTCGTCGTGGGGTTGGCCGAGCAGCGCGTTGAGTATTTTGTCCGGCAAGGTGAATGCGGTGACAAACAGCAGGTCTTTTTTGGCGGCGTTGATGATCTTGATGAACTCACTCAAGTCGCCCTCGCCCGAGCGCGGTGAAAAGCCGGCGAACAGCGGCTGGTCAGGCTGCATCAGATTGTGTTCCGTGAGCCAGTCCCGCGTGGCGCCGACGTCCGCCGGCGTGGCCCAGACCTGCTCGAAGGTTTGCAGATAACTGGCGCCGATCCGGACGTCATCCAGCACATGCACGACGTTGGCCTGACGGTAAACGCCGTTGGCAGTGAAGTTGGTGCTGCCGCAGAGTACCGCTTCGGGCTGATGCTGCCCCGCCGCATCGAGCCGGCTCAGGACCATGAACTTATCGTGAAAGATATTGTGGGTGACTCGCCCGCGTTTGTTCGCCGCCGGGATTTTTTCCAGGCTGGCTTCGTTCAGCGCCGTGGTGTCTTCGCCGGGTTGGGCGTGATACAGGACCCGAACCTTTACGCCGCGCTCGAAGGCGGCGTTCACCGCATCGACGATCACCTGCAACTGGTATTCGTAGATCGCAATGTCCAGCGCCCACTGGCCATCCACGGCACGTTCGATAAACCCCAGCAAGCGTGCGAGTAGACCATTTTCCAGCCATTGCCGCGGCGCGTCGGGCCATTCTTCGATGGGCAGTTTCTTGTTGGCGCTGAGCAGCGCATCAAGGTCGGAAAACTTGCGCTGGAATGCCTGGCTGGCAGCCACCGCCCGGTTGAAAATCACGTTCTGGCCCTTGGGCAGGCCATTGTCCGTGGTGACTGTCACTTCCAGGCTTTCACCCAGTTGTGGCGCATCGGCGGTGCCGTAGGCCAAGTGAACCCGATAGTGGATCGTCACACCCGGATTGACCGCGTAATCGGCCCAGCGAAATTTCTGTAGCGGCGCGGCATCGCTGGGGGTGGCGTGAAACTGGGGGAAGGTATGGGTCTTGCCGGGAAAGGTCAGGCTGTTGAACAGAAACAGCCAGGGTTTGTCGCCTTGCTGTTTTTCGATGGCAAACCCCAGCAGGCCTTTGCGGCGAGGTTCGGCCAGGTCGATGGCCAGCAGCACACCGTTGGTGCCGGCGTAGGCTTTGACGCGAAAATCGTCCTGATCGTTGCGGGCTAGAACGCGCATGGGGTCACTCCTGTGAAGATCAAAAGATCGCTACAGATCATCAATATGCCGGTAATGCGTTTGCAGTTGATCTGCCAACACTTTAGCCCGTCCAAGGCGAATCGGCCCGCGCTCGATGTCGATCAGCAACCCCGGGCAATCCAGTGCCGGCAACGTCGACCACTCCTTCAGCCGTCCATCCGTCACCAGCAACAACCGCTGCTGTTCTGCCGGAAAACGCTTTTGCCGGGCCGTCAGCCAGCGCCCCGCCTCACCCAACGCCGCCAACATCGGCGTCCCGCCGCCGGCGCCCAATCCCTCGAGCCAGTCGCGCAGGCCCGAAGAAGCTTTCAACCCCTGCACCTGCCACTTCGGCAGATGACCGCTGGCGGTCAGCAAAGCCAGACGCGCACGCTGCCGATAAGCATCGTCGAACAGTTGCGCCAGCAAGCCCTTGGCATCGCTCAACGCCTGATGGCGCCGGGTCGAGGCCGAGGCATCGACGATCACCAGCCACAGTTCATGCGGGGTGCGGGTACGCAGATGGAACAACAGGTCATCGCGTTGACGCGGTCGGCCATTGAGCAAAGTGCCGGGCCAATTGACCGATCCGCTACGGGCGGCGTGACGCTTGCCCTGTTTACCGTGATCCAGCCGTCCTGCACGGGGTTTGGCATTCGCCCCCGCGTCTGATCGAGGGCGAATGCCTAGGGCTTTTTTGGCCAGCTCGGCACTTCACGTCGAGCACCGACCGGCAGCGCCTGGGCGGGCATTTCGCCCCACTGGCCCTGACCTTCGTTCGGGTTGGGGGTTTGCGCAGGGGATTGCTGTGGCGCTTGGGAATGTTGCGGCGCAGAGGTCGAATGCTCCCGACGACGATGACGCAAGGCAAATTCGGCGACCGCGTCGATATCTTCTTCGGCAATGGCGTTCGCACCGCGCCAGGCAGCGTGAGCCCGCGCCGCACGCAACCAGACCAGATCGGCCCGCAAGCCGTCGACGCCGGCAGCAAAGCAGCGTTCAGTGATCTGCGCCAATGCGGCATCGTCGAGCGGGATACTCGCCAGGGCCGCACGCGCCTTCTGGCAACGCTCGCGCAGTGTATGTTGCTGACTTTCCCACTCGGCGCAGAAGCCTTGCGGATCGCTGTCGAAATCCAGTCGACGACGGATGATCTGGCCGCGCTCGGCGGGTGCGGTATGGCCACTGAGGGCGACGTTCAGACCAAAACGGTCGAGCAGTTGCGGGCGCAGTTCGCCCTCTTCCGGGTTCATGGTGCCGATCAGCACAAACTTCGCCGAATGCCGATGGGAAATCCCGTCGCGCTCAATCAGGTTGGTGCCGCTGGCGGCCACGTCGAGCAGCAGGTCCACGAGGTGGTCGGGCAGCAAGTTCACTTCATCAACGTAGAGCACGCCGCCGTCGGCCTTGGCCAGTACGCCGGGAGAAAACTGTGCGCGACCTTCGCTCAGGGCTGCGTCGAGGTCGAGGGTGCCGACCAGCCGCTCTTCGGTGGCGCCCAGGGGCAAGGTGACGAATTGACCGCTGGCCAGCAGGTCCGCCAAGCCTCGGGCCAGGGTCGACTTGGCCATACCGCGCGGGCCTTCGATCAGCACACCACCGATTTTCGGGTCGATGGCGGTCAGGTACAGGGCGAGCTTCAAGTCATCGGCGCCGACCACGGCGGAGAGCGGGAAATGGGGGGTGTCGGTCATGTAGAGTTACTCATTGTGGTCGGTGGTGTGATCGTTCCCACGCTCTGCGTGGGAATGCCTCTGCGGACGCTCCGCGTTCGGCTCTTGGGACGCAGAGCGTCCCGGGCTGCATTCCCACGCAGAGCGTGGGAATGATCCGGTGATCCCGCTAACTGTCTTCTTCTATGTCCAGCAACAAATTCTCCAGCGCCTCGCGGTATTCACCTGGCTCCTGCCACATCCCCCGTTGCTGCGCTTCGAGCAGACGTTCGGTCATGTCGCGCAAGGCGTGAGGATTGTGTTCGCGGACAAAGTCCCGGGTCGCCGGATCAAGCAAATAGGCATCCGCCAGCAACGCATACTGGTGATCGTCGATCAGCTGCGTGGTGGCGTCGAAGGCAAACAGGTTATCGACCGTCGCCGCCAGTTCGAACGCGCCTTTATAGCCATGACGCTTGACCCCGTCGATCCATTTCGGATTGGCCGCCCGGGAACGGATCACCCGGTTCAGCTCTTCCTTCAATGTGCGGACCTTCGGCAAGTCCGGCTGACTGTGGTCGCCGTGATAACTGGCCGCCGCTGCACCGCTGAGGCTTTCGACGGCCGCCAGCATGCCACCCTGGAACTGGTAATAGTCGTTGGAATCGAGCAAGTCGTGCTCGCGGTTGTCCTGGTTTTGCAGCACGGCCTGCACCTGGCTCAGACGCTGGGCGAACTGCTCGCGTGCGGCGGTGCCTTCATCGGAGCCGCCGTAAGCGTAGCCGCCCCAGTTCAGGTAAACCTCGGCCAGGTCTTCGCGGCTTTGCCACAAACGACCGTCGATAGCGCCTTGTACGCCGGCACCGTAAGCACCCGGTTTGGCTCCGAAGATCCGCCAGCCGGCCTGCCGCCCGGCCGCTTCTTCATCCAGACCGGACTCCAGCAGCGCCTCGCGCTCAGAGCGAACCTTGGCCGCCAACGGGTTGAGATCCTCCGGTTCATCCAGCGCGGCGACTGCTTGCACGGCGGCGTCGAACAAACGAATCAGGTTGGCAAATGCATCGCGGAAGAATCCGGAGACGCGCAAGGTCACGTCCACCCGCGGCCGATCCAGCAGGCTCAACGGCAGAATCTCGAAGTCGTCGACCCGCTGACTGCCCGTCGCCCATACCGGCCGCACGCCCATCAAGGCCATGGCCTGGGCAATGTCGTCGCCGCCGGTGCGCATGGTCGCGGTGCCCCAGACCGACAGACCGAGCTGACGCAAGTGATCGCCATGATCCTGCAAATGTCGCTCAAGTATCAGGTTCGCGGATTGAAAACCGATGCGCCACGCCGTGGTGGTCGGCAGGTTGCGCACGTCCACCGAATAGAAATTGCGCCCGGTAGGCAACACGTCCAGCCGTCCGCGACTCGGCGCACCGCTCGGCCCGGCCGGGACGAATCGCCCGCTGAGGGCGTCCAGCAGGCCGCGCATTTCCGCCGGGCCGCAGGCGTCCAGACGCGGGGCGACGACCTCGCGCAAACTGTCGATGATCGCGCTCACGTCGGACCAATCTGCCTCCTGTGGGAGCGGGTCTAGGTGGTGAGGGGCCTTGTGGCGAGGGGGCTTGCCCCCGTTGGACTGCGCAGCAGTCCCGTTTTTTGGGGCCGCTTCGCGACCCAACGGGGGCAAGCCCCCTCGCCACAAAGGCTCGCTCCCACACGGGCCAGGCTCGGCATTCAACGTCCGCGAGATTAGTTGCGCGGCGAACAGTTCCAGACGCTCACGAGTATCCCCCGCCGTGCGCCACAGCTCATCACTGATCGACTGCAAGGCATCCGGCCGAGGACGGTTCCAAGGCTCAGCCAACACGCAATCCAGCGGATCGAAGCCCAGCTCGAACGCCTTGGCCAGTGCCCGCAGCACGCTCGATTGCGCGCCACGGCCGTCGCCGCGAGGAATGCGCAGCAAGGCCAATAAGGTATCGATGCGCAATTGCCCGGTCGGCGATTCGCCAAACACGTGCAGGCCATCGCGAATCTGCGACTCCTTCAAGTCGCACAGGTAGGTGTCCAGGCGCGGCAACCAGATCGCCGCGTCGGCATCGCTGTCGAGTTGCTCGTCCAGTTGCAGTTCACGGTCAATGTGCGTATCGCGCACCAGCTGCAAAATGTCGCGCTGCAGTTCCCGGGCGCGGCGTGGATCAAGCAACTGCGCTTCGTAATATTCGTCGGCCAGCAATTCGAGATTGCGCAGCGGGCCGTAGGTTTCGGCGCGGGTCAGCGGCGGCATCAGGTGATCGATGATCACCGCTTGCGTACGGCGCTTGGCCTGGGCGCCCTCGCCCGGGTCGTTGACGATGAACGGATAGATGTTCGGCAGCGGCCCGAGCAGCGCGTCGGGCCAGCAGTTTTCCGACAATCCGACGCCCTTGCCCGGCAGCCATTCGAGGTTGCCGTGCTTGCCGACATGGATCACGCCGTGGGCGCCATAGGTGTTGCGCAACCAGAAGTAGAACGCCAGATAACCGTGGGGCGGCACCAGGTCCGGGTCGTGATAGACCGCGCTCGGGTCAACCTGATAACCCCGCGCGGGTTGAATGCCGACGAAGGTCAGGCCGAAGCGCAATCCGGCAATCATCATTCGCCCGCCACGGAACATCGGATCGCTTTCGGGCGTGCCCCAACGTTGCAGCACCGCCTCGCGATTGGCTTCGGGCAGTGCGTTGAACATCAAAAAGTAATCATCCAGCGCCAGGCTTTGCTGGCACGGACGTTGATCGATGGTGTCCAGGTCATTGCTGACACCACCAAGCAGTTGCTGGATCAGCGCGGTGCCGCTGTCCGGCAACTCGGCCGGCAACGGATAACCTTCGGCGTACAGGGCACGCAGGATGTTCAGCGCCGCGGCCGGGGTGTCGAGACCGACGCCATTACCGATGCGCCCATCACGAGTCGGGTAGTTGGCGAGGATCAGGGCGATGCGTTTTTCGCTGTTGGGCAGCCGCGCCAGATCGATCCAGCGCCGCGCCAGTTCAGCGACAAAATCCATGCGTTCCGGTTGTGGTCGATAGCAAACCACATCGGACTGACTGCGCTCGCTGCGCCACGCCAAATCCTTGAAGCTGATCGGCCGACTGATGATTCGCCCGTCCAGCTCCGGCAGTGCGATGTGCATCGCCAAGTCACGGGGACCGAGGCCTTGCTCGCTGGCACGCCAACCGGGCTCATTGTCCTGGGCGCAGATCGCCTGAATCACCGGGATGTTGCGACGAAACGGCCGCAGGTGCGGCGCTTCAGGGCTGGACTGGGCGAAACCGGTGGTGTTCAGAATCACCCCCGCCTCGACTTCATCCAGCAAATCCTCGACCACCGCCAGGCAGCCGGGCTCTTTCAGACTGGCCAGCGCAATCGGTAACGGGTTGAGCCCCGCCACCTGCAAACGCTGGCAGAAAATATCGATGAAACCGGTGTTCGCCGCCTGCAAGTGCGAGCGGTAAAACAACACCGCCGCCACCGGTTGATCAGCCTGCCAGTCGGCTTGCCAATCCTGAAGGTGCGCGGGGCTTTTTTGCGGGTGGTAGATCGCAGTGCGCGGCAGGGTTTGCGGCTCGGACCATGGATAGTCGCGACCCAGCCAGCGACTGGCGAGGCAGCGAAACAGGTCGAGCGCATTGGCCATGCCGCCCTGACGCAGGAAGTGCCAGAGCCGGTCGCGGTCTTCGGGGGGCACGGTGCTCAGGTCGCTGAGTTCCGGGTCCGGACGATCGTCGCCCGGCACCAGAATCAGCTGCACGCCGCGCTGGGACAATTCCACCAGACGCTCGATGCCGTAACGCCAATAGGCGATGCCGCCGTGCAGTGAGATCAGAATCACCTTGGCGTGGCGCAACACCTCATCAACGTAGAGATCCACCGAGGCGTGATTCTGCACCTGCATCGGGTTAGCCAGACGCAGGCTCGGGTAATCGTCGGGCAGCTGCTGCGCCGCCTCGGCGAGCAACGCCAGACTGGAATCGCCGCTGCACAGGATCACCAGCTCGGCGGGGGTTTGTCCAAGGTCGGCAATGTTGTCATCCGACACGAAACCGCCGGGCTGGGTCCTGAGCAGGTGCATGGGTTAAACGCTGAGCGCAGCGCGCAATTGCGCTTCAAGTTGAACGGCGTCCAGCGCCTGACCGATCAACACCAGACGGGTGGTGCGTGTCTCCTCGGCGCCCCACTGACGGTCGAAGTGCTTGTCGAAACGCGTGCCCACGCCCTGAATCAACAGGCGCATCGGCTTGTTCGGCACCGCTGCGAAACCTTTGACCCGCAGGATGCCGTGCTGCACCACCAGTTGTGTCAGCGCGTCCATCAACAGGCTTTCGTCGGCTTGTGGCAGTTCGATGGAGATGGAGTCAAACGCGTCATGGTCGTGATCATGATCGTCTTCACCTTCATGGTGATGATCGTGATGGCTGTGGCGGCTGTCGATGTGTTCTTCGGAACCGGCACCGAGGCCGATCAACACGTCCAGTGGCAGGCGACCGCTGCTGGCTTCGATGACTTTCACCGCCGGCGGCAGCTCTTCGGCGACTTCCAGGCGCACGCGGGCCAGGTCTGCGGCGCTGATCAGGTCGGCCTTGTTGAGAATCACCAGGTCGGCGCTGGCCAGTTGGTCGGCGAACAGTTCGTGCAGCGGCGATTCGTGGTCCAGGTTCGGGTCGAGCTTGCGCTGGGCGTCCACTTGATCCGGGAACGCCGCGAAGGTGCCAGCCGCGACGGCCGGGCTGTCGACCACGGTGATCACCGCGTCAACGGTGCAGGCGCTGCGGATTTCCGGCCACTGGAAGGCTTGAACCAAAGGCTTTGGCAGGGCCAGGCCCGAGGTTTCGATGAGGATGTGGTCGAGATCGCCGCGGCGAGCAACCAACTCGCGCATCACCGGGAAGAACTCTTCCTGCACGGTGCAGCACAGGCAGCCGTTGGCCAATTCATAGACGCGACCGCTGGCCTCTTCTTCAGTGCAGCCGATCGAGCATTGCTTGAGGATCTCGCCGTCGATGCCCAGCTCGCCGAACTCGTTGACGATCACCGCGATGCGACGACCCTGGGCGTTGTCGAGCATGTGCCGCAGCAAGGTGGTTTTGCCCGAGCCGAGGAAGCCGGTAACGATGGTGACGGGGAGTTTGGCCAGTGTTTTCATCGGATGCCCTTTGGCAAGGTGGCGGGCATACGGGACGACAACCGGCAACGCGGGCGCGCGTGCCTGAAGAGTTCGCCACCGGATCACCCCGCCCGGTTGAAAGTGAGAATCTGTGTCGAGGCAGGTCTCCTGGCTGACGGTGCGCCGGGCGGGTCAGCCTGGCATTCGCTGCGCCTTCCCGCGAACCCGTTGCACAGGGTTTGCAGTGGCGTGGCAGCGAACATCACCGTTCACAGTTGCGGGGGCAGCCGCGGCATCGACCGCGTTCCCTTCTTAGCTTCGGCAGACGCCGAAGAACCTCGAAAGCGCAAGGCTACGCATCGTGTGGGGGCGGGTCAATGTCTTGTCGGCGAATGCGATCACCTGTGGCGAGGGGGCTTGCCTGTGGCGAGGGGGCAAGCTCCCTCGCCACAGGTATTGGGTGTCAGGTGAGAACCCTTGCCAATTGACTCCCCGCCCTCGCCCATGCTCTCCTACACGCCTTGTTACGGGTGCCCTTCACAGGGTGAAACGGGAAACCGGTGAATCATGTGCTTTACTCTAAAGCCATGTCAGTCCGGTGCTGCCCCCGCAACGGTAAGCGAGTGAAGCGTCAGATCCACTGTGCCGGTCATACGGCATGGGAAGGTGATGCTTGCAGGTTTCGGCGTTAGCCCAGCCCCTCGCGAGCCCGGAGACCGGCCCGCAACACAAAGTGACTTTTACGTTCACTGAATAACAAACCCGCGGTGGGCGGGCGCTGTTCGAAATCTCTGCGAGCCCTTGGCGTGCGGAGGTTTTTTCGCGCTCTATTCACCCGCTGACAGACCAGAGGGAAGCGCCATGTCGATCATCAGCAGCACCGGCCACGCAACGGCCAGCACCACCACAACCCTGACTCAACGCCTGACCGCCGCCGTGTGTGCGTCGATCCTTGGCGCGTGCCTTGTGTATTTCGCTGGTTTCTCGCACATCGAAGCGGTGCACAACGCCGCGCACGATACCCGTCACAGCTCCGCCTTTCCGTGCCATTGAGACCTGCTGAGATGATCAAGCGTATTGCGCAAACCGCAGGTTTCACCGGGCTGCTGGCCGCCCTGCTATTGACCCTGCTGCAAAGCTTTTGGGTCGCCCCGCTGATTTTGCAGGCCGAGACCTATGAAAAATCCGAGCCGGCCGCTGTTGAAATCCACGAGCACGCCGCGGGCGTAGTCGCTCACACCCACGATGCCGAAGCCTGGGAACCGGAAGACGGCTGGCAGCGCGTGCTGTCCACTACCGGCGGCAACCTGGTGGTAGCCGTCGGTTTCGCCTTGATGCTCGCCGGTCTCTACACCCTGCGCGCACCGACCAAAACCTCTCAGGGCCTGCTCTGGGGCCTGGCCGGTTATGCGACGTTCGTGCTGGCACCGACCCTCGGCCTGCCACCTGAGTTGCCGGGCACTGCCGCGGCTGATCTGGCGCAACGGCAAATCTGGTGGATCGGCACTGCCGCGTCCACGGCCGTCGGCATCGCGCTGATCGTGTTCAGCCGTCACTGGCTGATGAAAGTCCTTGGCGTGGCGATCCTGGCCGTGCCGCATGTGATCGGCGCACCGCAACCGGAAGTCCATTCGATGCTGGCGCCGGAAGCCCTGGAAGCGCAATTCAAAATCGCTTCGCAGCTGACCAACGTGGCGTTCTGGCTGGCCCTGGGCCTGATCAGCGCCTGGTTGTTCCGCCGCAAAAGCGATGGCCATTACAGCGCATGACTGACGTCAGCGCAGCGCCGACCCTGGTGGTCGGCCTGGGCTGCCAGCGCGGCTGCCCCGTCAGCACGCTGCGGGCGCTGCTCGATCAGGCGCTACAGGCCCATCAAATCGGGCTCAGTGAGATCAAGGCCTTGGCCAGCATCGACCTGAAGCGCGAAGAACCTGGGCTGATCGAACTGGCCGAACAGCTGGCGTTGCCGTTGATGTACTTCAGCAGCGAACAATTGGCGGCCTATCAAGCGCAACTGAGCCACCACTCGGACATCGCGTTTGAACGCACCGGTTGCTACGGCGTGGCGGAAAGCGCCGCACTGGCCCTGGCCGAACAACTGGCCCAGGCACCGGCAAAGTTGCTGATTCCACGACAAAAATACGCCCAGGCCACCCTGGCATTGGCCAGCGCCGCGTAAAATCCCCGATAATCCCCGCCCTCGATCATGAGCATTCTTCATCTGAAGCATGCCCAAGCCCTATTTCTGACAGGAAACGACGATGACCGTCTACTTCATTGGCGCCGGCCCCGGCGACCCGGAACTGATCACCGTCAAAGGCCAGCGGCTGATTCGTAGCTGCCCGGTCATCATCTATGCCGGCTCCCTGGTCCCCGCCGCCGTGCTGGAAGGCCACCGGGCCGAACAGGTGGTCAACAGCGCCGAACTGCACCTGGAACAGATCGTCGAGCTGATCAAGACCGCCCACGCCAACGGCCAGGACGTGGCCCGGGTGCACTCCGGCGACCCGAGCCTGTACGGCGCGATCGGCGAGCAGATTCGCTACTTGCGTGAACTCGACATCCCTTTCGAAATCGTTCCCGGCGTTACTGCCACCGCCGCCTGCGCGGCCCTTTTGGGTGCCGAACTGACCCTGCCGGACGTGTCACAGAGCGTGATTCTGACCCGTTACACCGACAAGACCGCGATGCCGGCTGGCGAAGAGCTGGGCAGCCTGGCGCAGCACGGAGCGACCATGGCGATCCACCTGGGGGTCAATCATCTGGAGAAGATCCTTGCCGAACTGCTGCCGCATTACGGCGCCGACTGCCCGATCGCGGTAATTCACCGGGCGACCTGGCCGGATCAGGATTGGGTGGTGGGGACGCTTGCGGACATTGCGCAGAAGGTCCAGGCCAAGGGTTTTCGCCGGACGGCGCTGATTCTGGTGGGTCGGGTGCTGGGCAGCGATCACTTCAGTGAGTCGTCGCTGTATCGCGCGGGGCATGCGCACCTCTACAGACCCTGAGATGATCATTCCCACGCTCCGCGTGGGAATGCAGCCCGAGACGCTCCGCGTCCCAAGAGCAGACGCAGAGCGTCCGTTGAGGCATTCCCACGCAGAGCGTGGGAACGATCAAAAAAAACGGCACTCACGGGTGCCGTTTTTTCGTTTCTGCAGCGAACACCTTACTTAGTAGTAGGCGTTTTCTTTCTGCGTGTGGTCGGTCACGTCACGTACACCCTTGAGCTCGGGAATGCGCTCGAGCAAGGTGCGCTCGATGCCTTCCTTCAGGGTGACGTCTGCCTGGCCGCAGCCCTGGCAACCGCCGCCGAACTTCAACACGGCGATGCCGTCTTCGACCACATCGATCAGGCTGACCTGACCGCCGTGGCTGGCCAGCCCCGGGTTGATCTCGGTTTGCAGGTAGTAGTTGATGCGCTCGTTGACCGGGCTATCGGCGTTGACCATCGGGACCTTGGCATTTGGCGCCTTGATGGTCAGTTGGCCGCCCATGCGGTCGGTGGCGTAGTCGACTACCGCATCGTCCAGAAACGCTTCGCTGAACGAGTCGATATAAGCGGTGAAGCTTTTGAGCCCCAACGCCGTGTCTTCAGGTTTTTCTTCGCCCGGCTTGCAGTAGGCAATGCAGGTTTCGGCGTACTGGGTGCCAGGCTGGGTAATAAAGACGCGGATGCCGATACCCGGGGTGTTCTGCTTGGACAGCAGATCAGCCAGGTAATCATGGGCGGCGTCGGTAATGGTAATAGCGGTCATGGAAACTCCTCGCAGGCTTGGACGCAGTTTACGCCAATCGACGCGCCGCACAAAGTCCTAGTATTTTTGTCGGGAAAGCAGCCATCAGAGATTCTCGTAGCGATTCATGTCCAGCACGCCCTCTTCCACCGGATCGGTGTCGTGGATGTATCGGCTCAGATCATGGAAATACCGCCAGAACTGCGGATGACTGCGGCGAATGCCCCAGCGCTCGACGATTTTCTCGAAACTGGCAGCGTCTTTGGCGTTTTCCATCTCGTCGACGAACGCGGGCACTTGCCCGGCCGGGATGTTGAACATGAAGTTCGGGTAGCTGCTCAGAACACCCGGATAGATCGTCAACGTGTCGAGCCCCGGCTGATAACGCAGCGACTCCCCGAGCAGGAACGCCACGTTGCTGTGGGCGCGGTTGCGCAACAGGCTGTAGACCTCGCGCTTGCCGCTTGGGGTCTCGATGCGCAACATCGTGGCTTCCGGCAACTGATCGATGACTTTCAAACCGGCGGCCGGGCGCGACGTCAGGCGGCTCAGGGCCTGTTCGGCGTTCTGCAATGCCAGATCGATGTTCGGCCGCGAGCAGTAAGCGCCGTCGCAGCGGTTGATCGGATCGGGCCTGGCATTGAGTTCGCCGTAACGGGACAGCAACTGCAAGGCGAAATCGCGTTTCGGGTCGTTTTCGTCCAGCGTCAGCGCCGTCGGCTTGTCGTTGTCGATGTCCTCGTAATCCAGCCACATCTTGAACTTGCCGCTGTTCTGGTACCAATCGTCGAGATAGCTGTCCCGTGAGCTGGCCGGCATCAGGCGCAGGAAGTTCTGCTCGGCGCCGTTGCGGATCAGGTCGAAGTACAGCCGGGTCTGGGCCTGATGGGACACGTTACCGAACACATCGAAGTTGACCGCCAACTGGTAATAGGTGCGTTCCAGCAATGGGTAATCGAACAGCCACATCGTCTGCGGCACGTCGCCGATCAGGCCCTTGGTCACCGAGGCGCTGTCGAAATGCCGAAAGATACTCAGCAGTGCGTTGTCATTGCCGGCCCACAGGGTCGACCAGCTCGGCGCCGGCAAGTCGGCATAGCTGTCCCGGCGCAGGGCCTCATATTCGTTACGTTTGTTGCGGTAGTCGTGCCACAGGCTCAGGACGCTGCCGACGTCATCGTTCTGCCCCGGCATCGCCAGCAACGGCGTAGCCTGGCCGCGATATTTCGGGTCGGTGATGTAAAGGTCATGCTCCGGAGCCTGGAACAGTGCCCAGAAGTTGTCGCGAATCACGTCGGTGGCGATCTGGCCCCGGCAGACCGGGCCGCGAATAAAGGTGCGCACGAAGTATTCGGCGTTATCGAGCATGAACTGATAGCGCGCCTGGGCCGGGATCGCCTCGAACGTGGCAAACGGATTGGCCCGCCGCTCCGGCCCGTAGCCCGGTAAGGCGTGGACCTGCCAGTTGCCGTTGTAAAACAGGCTCTTGATCCGCGCCATCTTCGCCGCGCTCAGCGGGTAGGTGATGTGGGTCTTGTGCACGATCACGCCTTGCACCGGCCACAGACGGTAATAGACCTGGGTGCCCGGGTCGTCATTCGGACGGCGGGTGTTGATCAGGTCGATGGGCTGCCCCGTCGGCGTGCGCGAACGTACCCACTGAAAGAAATGCCCCGGCTCGCCGTCCTTGAAATAGATATGGGCCAAGAACCAGTGCTCGAACAACCAGCGCCCGACCAGACTCTCCCGGGCACCCGGCGAATTCAACAGGTTTTCCCACTGCACCACTTGCAAGGCCTCCTTGGCGCTGGGCACCAGGCCCTGCTGGTCGATCGGCGCGCCGGAGGCCAGCCAGCGCTGCAGTGTCTGGTATTGCTGATCGGTCAGGCCGGTGACTGCCAGCGGCATGCCCTCTTGCGGATGGGAGCTGGCGTAGCCGTCGAACTCTGCCGGCATGGCGCACAGGTTTTCCCGGTTCAGGCCCAGGACGATGTCTTCCGGTAGCTTGGCATTGGGTTGCAACGGGGTTTTGTGCCCCAGCTCAAGCATCCGCGCCATCAGTGCCGCCTGACTGCCTTGGGCGTCGAGCACCGAGTAGAAGCCCTTTTGCTGCCATGCACGTTTGCCGAAGGCGTCGTAAAACAACCGGGTCGGCGCGGCGGCCTTGCTGCGTTCGCCATCATAGACCGGCGCCTTCGTCGCGCCTCGGGCCGCCCCTTCGCCGCTGCCCAGGTTGAGCTGACAAGCGGAGTCGTAGCAGGCATGGCAGGCCACGCACTTTTCGGTGAAGATCGGTTGAATGTCGCGAACGTAGGAAATGTCCGGACCTTGCGCAGCGGCGCCCCCGCTTAAAAACAGCATCAATAGGCTGGTGACGACGCGATACGACATATCCCTGGTCCTGATCATGAGAAAACGCCGCGATTCTACCGGTCTGGCCTGCGCACCAACATGAGCGATATTCATGCAAAACCGGCACATGCTCCAAAAGCACGCAGGTTTGTTATTATCCCGGCCCTTCGTCATGGCCTTACCGAGTAGTCCAAATGTCCGATCGCAGCGTTCGCCTTCAAGCTCTCAAGCACGCCCTCAAAGAGCGCATCCTGATTCTCGACGGCGGCATGGGGACAATGATCCAGAGCTACAAGCTCGAGGAACAGGATTACCGTGGCAAACGCTTCGCCGACTGGCCGAGCGATGTCAAAGGCAACAACGACTTGTTGGTACTGACCCGCCCGGACGTGATTGGTGGCATCGAGAAAGCCTACCTGGATGCCGGCGCCGACATTCTGGAAACCAACACCTTCAACGCCACCCGGATTTCCATGGCCGATTACGGCATGGAAGAACTGGCCTACGAACTGAACGTAGAAGGGGCACGCCTGGCCCGCAAGATTGCCGATGCGAAAACCCTCGAGAACCCGGACAAGCCGCGTTTCGTCGCCGGCGTGCTCGGCCCGACCAGCCGTACCTGCTCGCTGTCGCCTGACGTGAACAACCCCGGCTACCGCAACGTGACCTTCGATGAACTGGTGGAAAACTACACCGAGGCCACCAAAGGCCTGATCGAAGGCGGCGCCGACCTGATCCTGATCGAAACCATTTTCGACACCCTCAACGCCAAAGCGGCGATCTTCGCCGTGCAAGGGGTTTACGAAGAGCTGGGCGTCGAGCTGCCGATCATGATTTCCGGCACCATCACCGACGCCTCCGGCCGCACCCTATCCGGCCAGACCACCGAAGCGTTCTGGAACTCCGTGGCCCACGCCAAGCCGATTTCCGTCGGCCTGAACTGCGCCCTCGGCGCCCGCGAATTGCGCCCGTACCTGGAAGAGCTGTCGAACAAGGCCGGCACCCACGTGTCGGCGCACCCGAACGCCGGCCTGCCGAACGAATTCGGCGAGTACGACGAACTGCCAGCGGAAACCGCCAAGGTCATCGAAGAGTTCGCCCAAAGCGGCTTCCTCAACATCGTCGGCGGCTGCTGCGGCACCACACCGGGCCACATCGAAGCCATCGCCAAAGCGGTAGCCGGTTACGCCCCGCGTGAAATTCCGGATATTCCCAAGGCCTGCCGCCTGTCGGGTCTGGAACCCTTCACCATCGATCGCAGTTCGCTGTTCGTCAACGTCGGCGAGCGGAC
Source organism: Pseudomonas sp. GW822-FHT02G04 (assembly GCF_058802085.1). Classification (NCBI taxonomy): domain Bacteria; kingdom Pseudomonadati; phylum Pseudomonadota; class Gammaproteobacteria; order Pseudomonadales; family Pseudomonadaceae; genus Pseudomonas; species Pseudomonas sp. GW822-FHT02G04. The sequence continues at coordinate 252,443 of NZ_JBXANU010000001.1, read as the reverse complement.
CAACATCACCGGTTCCGCCAAGTTCGCCCGACTGATCCGTGAAGACAACTACACCGAAGCCCTGGAAGTCGCCCTGCAGCAGGTCGAAGCCGGCGCCCAGGTGATCGACATCAACATGGACGAAGGGATGCTCGATTCGAAGAAGGCCATGGTGACCTTCCTCAATCTGATTGCCGGTGAACCGGACATCTCCCGCGTACCGATCATGATCGACTCCTCCAAGTGGGAAGTGATCGAAGCCGGCCTCAAGTGCATCCAGGGCAAGGGCATCGTCAACTCCATCAGCATGAAGGAAGGTGTCGAGCAGTTCATTCACCACGCCAAACTGTGCAAGCGCTACGGCGCCGCGGTGGTGGTGATGGCCTTCGATGAAGCCGGCCAGGCCGACACCGAAGCGCGCAAGAAAGAAATCTGCAAACGCTCCTACGACATTCTGGTCAACGAAGTCGACTTCCCGCCGGAAGACATCATCTTCGACCCGAACATCTTCGCCGTGGCCACCGGTATCGAAGAACACAACAACTATGCTGTGGACTTCATCAATGCCTGTGCCTACATCCGCGACGAACTGCCGTACGCCCTAAGCTCCGGCGGTGTGTCCAACGTGTCGTTCTCGTTCCGTGGCAACAACCCGGTGCGCGAGGCTATCCACTCGGTGTTCCTGCTGTATGCGATCCGCAACGGCCTGACCATGGGCATCGTCAACGCCGGCCAACTGGAGATCTACGACCAGATCCCGGTGGAGCTGCGCGATGCCGTTGAAGACGTGATCCTCAACCGCACCCCGGAAGGCACCGACGCCCTCCTCGCCATCGCCGACAAGTACAAGGGTGACGGCAGCGTCAAGGAAGCCGAGACCGAAGAGTGGCGCAACTGGGACGTCAACAAGCGTCTGGAGCATGCCTTGGTCAAGGGCATCACCACGCACATTGTTGAAGATACTGAAGAATCGCGGTTGTCGTTCGCGCGCCCGATCGAAGTCATCGAAGGCCCGCTGATGTCCGGCATGAACATCGTCGGCGACCTGTTCGGCGCCGGCAAAATGTTCCTGCCGCAGGTGGTGAAATCTGCCCGCGTAATGAAGCAGGCCGTGGCCCACTTGATCCCGTTCATCGAACTGGAGAAAGGCGACAAACCGGAAGCCAAGGGCAAGATCCTGATGGCGACGGTAAAAGGCGACGTGCACGACATCGGCAAGAACATCGTCGGCGTGGTGTTGGGCTGTAACGGCTACGACATCGTCGACCTCGGCGTGATGGTCCCGGCAGAAAAAATCCTGCAAGTGGCCAAGGAGCAGAAGTGCGACATCATCGGCCTGTCCGGCCTGATCACGCCTTCGCTGGATGAAATGGTTCACGTGGCCCGCGAGATGCAGCGTCAGGACTTCTATCTTCCGCTGATGATCGGTGGCGCGACCACCTCCAAGGCGCACACGGCGGTGAAGATCGAGCCCAAGTACAGCAACGACGCAGTGATCTACGTCACCGACGCCTCCCGCGCCGTGGGCGTGGCGACGCAGTTGTTGTCCAAGGAACTGAAAGCCGGTTTCGTCGAGAAGACCCGCCTGGAATACATCGACGTTCGCGAGCGCACCGCCAACCGCAGCGCCCGCACCGAGCGCCTGAGCTACCCGGCGGCCATCGCCAAGAAACCGCAGTTCGACTGGGCCAACTATGAGCCGGTCAAACCGACGTTCACCGGTGCCAAGGTGCTGGACAACATCGACCTGAAGGTTTTGGCCGAATACATCGACTGGACACCGTTTTTCATCTCCTGGGACCTGGCCGGCAAGTTCCCGCGCATCCTGCAGGATGAAGTGGTCGGTGAAGCCGCCACCGCGTTGTACGCCGATGCCCAGGAAATGCTTGCCAAGCTGATCGACGAGAAGCTGATCAGCGCCCGTGCCGTGTTCGGTTTCTGGCCGGCCAACCAGGTGCGCGACGACGACATCGAAGTCTACGGCGATGACGGCAAGCCATTGGCCAAGCTGCATCACTTGCGTCAGCAAATCATCAAGACCGACAGTAAGCCGAACTTCTCCCTGGCCGACTTCGTCGCGCCGAAGGACAGCGGCGTGACCGACTACGTGGGTGGTTTCATCACCACCGCCGGGATCGGCGCCGAAGAAGTGGCCAAGGCTTATCAGGAAGCGGGCGACGACTACAACTCGATCATGGTCAAGGCGTTGGCCGACCGTCTGGCCGAGGCGTGCGCCGAGTGGCTGCACCAGCAAGTGCGTAAAGACTACTGGGGCTACGCCAAGGACGAGACGCTGGACAACGAGGCGCTGATCAAAGAGCAATACACCGGCATCCGCCCTGCTCCGGGCTACCCGGCGTGCCCGGATCACACCGAGAAAGCCACACTGTTCAAGCTGCTGGACCCGGAAGCTGAAGAACTCAAGGCCGGCCGCAGCGGCGTGTTCCTCACCGAGCACTACGCCATGTTCCCGGCGGCAGCGGTCAGCGGCTGGTACTTCGCTCACCCGCAGGCGCAGTATTTCGCCGTGGGCAAGATCGACAAGGATCAGGTGCAGAGCTACACCTCGCGCAAAGGCCAGGAGTTGAGCGTGACCGAGCGTTGGCTGGCGCCTAACCTGGGTTACGACAACTAACCGCCTTCCCCTTTGTGGCGAGGGAGCTTGCTCCCGTTGGACTGCGTAGCAGTCCCATTTTTGGGGCCGCTTCGCGACCCAACGGGAGCAAGCCCCCTCGCCACAAAGGCTCGCTCCCACAGAGTTCGTGCCTGTTGTCTATGCTTGCCTCATACACATTCGTGACGAGGGATATATGGACGATCCAGTCGACAACAATAACAACAAACCGCCGACCTTCTGGCAGATGCTGCACAGCGTCATGGCGGCGGCATTCGGGGTGCAGAGCGGGAAAAACCGGGCCCGGGATTTCACCCACGGCAAACCCAGTCATTTTGTGATTCTGGGGATTCTGTTCACGGTGGTGTTCGCCCTGACGCTGTTCGGCATCGTCAAACTGGTGCTGCACCTAGCCGGGATCTGAGCCGGCTCAGTGCATCAGGGTTTGCAGGCTGAATGGGTAGCGATACGACGTCGGTCGTCCCTTGGCCGAGAGCTTTTGAAAATCCACGCCGTAATCCTGAGTGGCACTCATGCCCAGCAGTCGCCGGGCTTGCGCGTGATCGATCAACTGCAACACTGGAATCTGCCGGTCGCGCCCACCGTACTGGCTGACGTCCACGCCCTGATCGTAATCATGCAACTGCACCATGGCCCAACCGCCAATACTGAAGTGCCCGCCCAACAGCGCGCTCAATCGGCCATCCAGCAGCGCCTGCAAGGCGGCCGGGGAATTGTTGACGGCGCTGAACAGCACGTCCTTGCCGGGCTGGCCACCCGTTTCGGTGTACGCCTGCATGGCGCCGAAGGCCATTTCATCGTTGGCCGACCAGACCAGCGAGGTTTGCGGGTAACGCTTGAACAGTAACCTGGCTTGTTCGTAGGCGCGCTGACGGTTCCAGCCGCCATAGACCACTTGGCGCAAACGCACTTCAGGGTGTTCGGCCAAGGCCCGCATCATGCCCTTCTCCCGCAGTTGCGCGGCCGGCGTGATTTTCAGACCGGAAAAGGCCACCAGGTCAATGACCTGGCCGGGCTCGACCGGGCGATGCAGGCGAATCAGCTCCTTGAGCATCAGGTAGCCGCCCTCCTCATCGTTGGTCACCAGGCTGCCCAGCAAGTCGGGATACTTGCCCGGCTGGGCACTGAGCAGGCGCATCTGGTCCGCGGTCAGGCCGTTGTTGACCAAAAACAGCTTCACGCCGCTGCCCTGAGCCAGGCGCATGATTTCGGGCGCGACGTACAGTTCGTTGACGAACACCAGATAGTCCGGCCGATCCGACCCTTGCAGGGCTTCGCGGGCTTGCTTGAGCGTGGTTTCAGCGTTTCGTTCGGAATAGAGGATGTGCAAGTCCATGCCCAGGTTCCTGGCCGCGGCCTGCATGAACTGCGAGTAACTGACCCAGAACGCCTCTTGGCTGGTCCCGGGATTGAGGAACAATACGGACGCCGCCTGGGCACACGGCCCCAGGACCGCACCAAGCGCCAGCACTACACCGCAAAAGAACTTCAACATTGATCGTCCGAGCCCCCGAAAATCCGCCGCGCATTATAGCCAGCGAAGTCCCTTGAAACGGCGCTTATTCCGGCTTTTTGTCCAACAATCGTCGGTACCGGGCCCGGACGGGGTCGTTTATTGATGGCTGACCCAGAATACCGCTGTACCCACGACCAGGATGATCAGGAACAAAATCGCCCAGGCATCGACCGTGCTATCGCTTTTCCTTGCTTTGGTTGGATTGCTCATTGCATCGCCTCTTGTCGGTTTTATCGGTGATTGCATGAAGACTCGAGCACAGTTAAGACGATGATTGCCCGCACCACAAATGAGGGTTTTACCACCACGAATTCCATTAGTCGTTTTGGTTCTTTGCATATACTCAAACATCACTTTTGCGCATAACTGCAAACTGGTATCTTGCGTCGGCTCCGTTGGGAGTGCGCGGCCGTGCGCGCAGAATTGCCGAGGCAGAATCGGATGAAAGCTTGCGAAAACGCAGCTATATCCGACCGGCCCAAGCCTGAGAACAGGACTTATATGTACGTATACGACGAGTACGATCAGCGGATCATCGAGGACCGCGTCAAGCAGTTCCGTGATCAGACCCGACGCTATCTGGCAGGCGAGCTGAGCGAAGAAGAATTCCGCCCCCTGCGCCTGCAAAATGGCCTTTATATCCAGCGCTTTGCCCCGATGCTGCGGGTGGCGGTGCCTTATGGCCAACTCACTTCGCGCCAGACGCGAATGATGGCCAAGGTTGCCCGGGACTATGACAAGGGCTACGCCCACATCAGTACCCGGCAGAACGTGCAGTTCAACTGGCCAGCCGTGGAAGACATCCCGGACATCCTGGCTGAGCTGGCGACCGTGCAGATGCACGCAATCCAGACCAGCGGCAACTGCCTGCGCAACGTCACCACCGATCAGTTCGCCGGTGTCGCCGCCGACGAGTTGATCGATCCGCGGCCATGGTGCGAAATCGTCCGTCAGTGGACCACGTTCCACCCGGAATTCGCCTACCTGCCGCGTAAATTCAAAATCGCCATCAACGGTTCGACGTCCGACCGTGCGGCCATCGAAGTCCATGACATCGGTCTCGAGCCGGTGCACAACGCCGCGGGCGAACTGGGCTTCCGTGTGCTGGTCGGTGGCGGCCTGGGCCGTACTCCGGTGGTGGGCGCGTTCATCAACGAATTCCTGCCGTGGCAGGACCTGTTGAGCTACCTCGACGCCATTCTGCGGGTCTACAACCGCTACGGCCGTCGCGACAACAAGTACAAGGCGCGGATCAAGATTCTGGTCAAGGCCCTGACACCTGAAGTGTTCGCGCAAAAAGTCGACGCGGAAATGGAACACCTTCGCGGTGGCCAGACCACGCTGACCGAGGCCGAAGTGCATCGCGTGGCCAAACACTTTGTCGATCCGGACTACAAGGCTCTGGAAAACCAGACAGCCGAACTGGCCGAGCTCGACAAACAGCACCCGGGCTTCGCCCGCTGGCGCACCCGTAACACCCTGGCGCACAAAAAGCCGGGTTACGTTGCCGTGACGCTGTCCCTGAAACCGACCGGCGTTGCACCGGGCGACATCACCGACAAGCAGCTCGATGCCGTTGCCGACCTCGCCGACCGTTACAGCTTCGGTCAGCTGCGCACCTCCCACGAGCAGAACATCATTCTGGCCGATGTCGAGCAGAGCCAGTTGTTCGCGATGTGGGGCGAGTTGCGCGAGCAAGGTTTCGCCACACCGAACATCGGTTTGCTGACCGACATCATCTGCTGCCCGGGCGGCGACTTCTGCTCCCTGGCCAACGCCAAGTCGATCCCGATCGCCGAATCGATCCAGCGCCGTTTCGACGACCTGGACTACCTGTTCGACATCGGTGAGCTGGACCTGAACATCTCTGGCTGCATGAACGCCTGTGGTCACCACCACGTCGGCCACATCGGCATTCTCGGAGTGGACAAGAAAGGCGAAGAGTTCTACCAGGTGTCCCTGGGTGGCAGCGCCAGTCGCGATGCGAGCCTGGGCAAGATCCTCGGCCCGTCCTTCGCCCAGGAAGCCATGCCTGATGTGATCGAGAAGCTGATCGACGTGTACATCGAACAACGTACCGAAGACGAGCGCTTCATCGACACTTATCAGCGTATCGGCATCGACCTCTTCAAGGAGCGCGTCTATGCAGCGAATAATTAAGAACAACGAAGTCGTCGACGAAACCTGGCACCTGTTGCCGAAAGATTTCAACATCGACGAGATCAGCAACTGCGACGACCTGATCGTCCCGTTGCACATGTGGCGCGAACACAGCCGCATGCTCATGGCCCGTGATGGCGGCCTGGGTGTGTGGCTGGATGCCGACGAAGAAGCCGAAGAAATCGGTGACGACGTGGCGAACTTCCAGGTCATCGCCCTGAACTTCCCGGCCTTCACCGATGGTCGCAATTACTCCAACGCCCGTCTGCTGCGTGACCGCTATGGTTTCAAAGGCGAACTGCGGGCAATTGGCGATGTGCTGCGCGACCAGCTGTTCTACATGCACCGCTGCGGTTTCGATGCGTTTGCCATTCGCGCCGATAAAGACCCCTACGAAGCCCTTGAAGGCCTCAAGGACTTCTCGGTGACCTATCAGGCCGCCACAGACGAGCCGCTGCCGCTGTTCCGTCGCCGTTGATCGTCACACCTTGAACCCCTTGCGGGGTTCAAGGTTTTTCCCTTACTGCGTGACTATCGGAAATGGTCGTCCCATGGCCTCCCAGTCCCGATAAAACCGGGCACGATCCTCAAGTGCCGTGAACAGCACAAACGGGTTTTCAGGATCAGCCTCAGCCCCTCCGATATCCTGAACCAACTGTGTCCACAACGCTTCTGAAGCATCGGCATCCCCGAGCAGCCGCCACACTCTCGCCTGTAGCGCCAGGTAGTCGACCCGAAAGTCCGCCGTCAGGCTCATGCCATCCATAATTCTCAAGAACCTGCTGCCAAGGGGCCTGACTGCAAGCCTCTGCCAGATTAATTGTCGCGCCTCTTGCAGCCCTTCATCGCCTTCACGCAACCACTCGATGACATTCCCGTAGTTGGCTCCAGGCTCGCTTAACCACAGGTTGATCCCCGTTCGCCGTCGATGATCGACAAGGCGCAACAAGGTGTCCTCGTCCGTCAACGGATTGCCCTGCAGCATCACACGATCCCTGGCGATGGCCTGGTTCAGAACCCCCTGCGGAACCCGGGTGATCCGGTTATTGCGCAAGTCCAGGGTCGTCAGGTAAGGCTGCTCCATGACGCCAACAGGGCATGTGCTGATCCTTGTGTTACTCAAGTTGAGCCGGCGCAAATCGTTCATTCCCAGCACCAAAGGAGGGACATCCAGCGGATTGTTGCTCAGGTCCAGCGTTTGCAAGCGCGTCAGATCAGTCAGCTGTGAAGCGCTGCTCTGACTGAAAGTCAGACTTGTCGACCTCAGGTTCAGCGTAGTGAGCTGCCGCAGCTGGTTGATCGCATGAGGTAATGCGCGTCCAGCTTCGTCGCTGGTGTTGAAGTGACTCAGATCGACATTTTCCAGGTTCAGGACTTCAAGATTTGGAAAACTCTCAAGAAATCCGTTCAGGCTTTCCTGTTCGGTCAAGTGGAAGCTACGCATTGATAATTCGAGAACATTGTTGAGCCGGACATTCAATACGGGTAACCGGTGGTAATCCTCAAAGTCGAGATCAAGCCTGACACCGCGTATCTGATCAGCAGGCAGTAACAGATCCTGCGGCGTCCTGCGTTGTTGCCAGATGGAGACCAGCTCCTCGGCCAACTCATTTCGAATCGCTCGCTCCTGTTGCATTTCAGTCTGCAACAGCTGCACGTTATGTGCCTGGATTTGTGCAGCGCTCAATCCCGCTGCTTCGGGATCATTCGGGGCCAGGAAATCGATAGCCATGTCATGAATGTCATCCGCCACCTGATCTACCCAGGCGGTCAGGTCGGTGTCGAGTTGCTGCAGCTGTTGCTTCAGCCACTCAATGTGCGCCTGTGCGTTTACGCCTTCACGTTGAAGGAGCGCATCAGCCTGGGCATCGGTGAAGTCTGGGTAGATCTCTTTGAGTTGCAGCCTCATCATCTGCTGCGTCAGCGCCTCGGCCTGGTGGGTTGCCGGAAAGCCGCCACCTCTGAGTCCCTGGGCGTCGAAGGGAAGCCCGGCGTCCATTCTTCCGAGCCCGAGCCTGAGTTCCGCTCGGGGCAAAGCCTGTGCACTGATTTTCAGCCGCAATGCACTGGCCGGATCAAGCGCCACTACCTGCAACGCCGAACGCTCGTCTTCTGACAACACGCCTATGAGCGCTTGGTAGAAGTCGGTTTCCACGCCTTGGTGCAGGTAGTGATCGGCGCTCTTGATCAGCCCCCGAACATCTGTTGAATCGAGTGGACCGCTGCGGTCCAGCACCCGTCCGATGGCGGCACGATCGAGTACATCGATCCGAAGGTTTTTCGGCCAGCCAGGGAGATTTTTGAGCGAGTGCAAGGCCAGCGTGTCCGACTCCGGGTTCACCATCGAGCGAAAATAAAGACCTTCATAGGCTCGATTGAGCCGCACATGCTGCTGGTATTGCCGTGCCTTGCTGTCCAGGCGCGCGAACACTTGCCTCGCCTCGGTAACATCAGGCGCCAGCCGGAGGTCAACGCCATAGCGATCCAACATTTGTTCCACGACACTTTTCGGCAGCCCCGGATATTCGCGCTGAAAGAGCCGGACCCATTCATGCTCCGAGTATTGCAGCGCTGCGTAACGGCTGTTGAACTGCTCGGTCGTGCCGGCGGGCCCAAGATCCTGATCGATTTTGAAGCGGCTGATCGTGTCAGCCAAAAGAGGCGTCGGTGAACGCCCCGTCTGCATCAACCGCAGCATATCGTCGTCGATCGCGCAGACCTCGCCAATCTGTGCCAGCACTTCATCGCTGAAAGACGCCACAGACGGGCCGATTCCGCGGATCAGTTCGACCCGGGTCGCCGGCGCGGCGCTCGAAAGTTCTGGCGTTGGGGCAACGGCTGCTTCCGATACAGGCCTCACACCCTCCTCTGCCGGACGGACGACGGCCGTTTCACCCTTTAGCGCCACCTCCGCTGCGATCGGCAGCGCATTGAGCAAACCAAAAACGGTGCGCGTGACGCCTTCCGACCGTTCGTTCGATGTTTTACCGTTCACCACCTGATCCAAGCCGTAACCCGCGTCAATAAGCCCGGCCAGCGCCAATATCCCCTCGCCTCCCGGAACAAACAGCGCCAACGGGCCGAAACGGTTGATCCATTGCACGATCGGTTCGACGAATGCATTCAAGTTATCCCGGTTGACCTGCGCGTCGTCACGAATGCTGTCAACGCTGGCCTGAGCTGTGCGCTTCATCGTCAGCACCAGTTGGGCGTAAGGATCGATGGTTGTATCAGGCGGCTCGAAACCAACGTAGTCGGCTGGGTCCCAGTAGCCGTCATCGTTGAACAGGCCGGCAGTTTTAGTCAGCCTGTGTTTTTTCGGGTAGATCACCATGCCTTCCAATGCCGTTACCACGCCGGCGTGGAGAGTGCCATCTTCGCGATCCGCCTCGGCAAAGTGGCTCGCCAGTGCCCGCTTCGTGTCATCGCCCTTGCCCTGCAGCACGATCCAGCGTTGCAAATGTGCGGTGTCGGCAAACTCATGCAAGGGTGATGAATTGCCGGGGATGTATAACAAAATCCTCGAGCCGGAGCGTTCGCGCCAGGTCCAGATATCCGTCGCCGTGTAGCGATACAGCTCAAGGCGTCCGGCCATGATCGAGGAAGGCAATGGGGTCGATGCCTGCAATTGCGTGAGGGTCAGCGTGTCCCAGGCTTGATGCGGGGGCAGTCCTGCCACCTGCAGGGCCAGCTCCAGGCCCTTTTGACTCAAGCTGCTTTCATGACGTTGCAACCAGGCACTCATGACAAACGCGGCCTTGACCGAAGTTCTCAAGGGATAGGAGCTGGCGGCCATGATCGCCTCATCCGAGGGCCATGTCCGTCCAAGATAGGCCTGGTACAAATCCTTGAGTTCCAGCGTCCAGACCCATTGCTTGAAGTCGTCGGGTCTCAGGGGAATTTGTGTGAGTGGCCCATAGGTCTGTGGAACGGTTCGGCGATAGATCCCTTCATAGGTCTGATGGTTGCCGCTGCCGCGATCAGCGAGCTCGTCGACATGTTCGACGATACGTATGTCCGGGCCGATGTCGGGCGGGGTGTACAAACCAAAGCCGGTTTCGCCGAAGCGTCCGTCCCCCACCCTCTGGTAATCGCCGAGAAGCGCCTGCAGCAAGGTCCGGGAATTGGCCACTTGGCCTTGATGAACGCCGCTCTGCGCCGGATGCCCTTTGTAGTCGTAGTCGAGGGTGGCCAGCAGCGCGGTTTGCGGATCGATGTCATCCCCCACTTTTCCTTGAACAGATCCGCGCCAAACTGGCCGGGTGTTTGCGTCCGTGCAGTGTCGACGACCGCTCGCAGTTCGTCGCGCATCCCCGGAGCCGGGGGCGGTTCCTGGTGGTTCATCTGGTTAAGTGTTGAGTCACTCATGGTGCAGTCCATTGCAGTCAGTCGAGGACGTCTACAGTAAACCTGCATCAATGGGTGGGAAGCCGGAAAGGTCCCCGAAACCGCGAGGAAAATTCTCCGATACAGACAGAAAAGAACCGCCCAAAACGACGAAACCGGGCATAGCCCGGTTTCGCCTGCCTTGTCACTGTGTGCCAGCAACAAGGTCCTTGAGGTTTTTTACCAGAAGCGTTGCTGGGTCAACCGGCTCCACCAGTTCAGCAATACGCGATCGATCGAACCGCTGGCCGCCATGCCGATGCGCTCCTGCAGAGTTTTGCGTTCGGCGTAATGCAAATGATAGAGCTCAGACTGTTTGGCCCGTTCGGCGAGGTATTCATCACTGGTCTTGAGTTCATCCACCAGTCGCTTGTCCAGGGCCGAGACGCCCAGCCAGATTTCACCGGTGGCCACTTCGTCGATAGCCAGTTGCGGGCGATAGCGGGAAACGAAGTTTTTGAACAGTTGATGGGTGATATCCAGCTCTTCCTGGAATTTCTCCCGGCCCTTCTCGGTGTTTTCACCAAACACTGTCAGGGTGCGCTTGTACTCGCCGGCCGTCAGCACTTCGAAGTCGATGTCGTGCTTTTTCAGCAGGCGATTGACGTTGGGCAACTGTGCCACCACGCCGATCGAACCGAGAATTGCGAACGGCGAGCTGATTATCTTCTCGCCGATGCACGCCATCATGTAGCCGCCACTGGCTGCAACCTTGTCGATGCACACGGTCAACGGCACGCCGGCCTCGCGAATGCGCGCCAGTTGCGAAGACGCCAGGCCATAACTGTGAACCATGCCTCCGCCGCTTTCCAGGCGCAGCACCACTTCATCCTTTGGCGTGGCGAGGGTCAGCAGCGCAGTGATTTCATGGCGCAGGCTTTCAGTGGCCGACGCCTTGATGTCGCCGTCGAAATCCAGCACGAACACCCGCGGCTTGGCCTCAGGTTTCTTCTTTTGCTTTTTCTCGGTTTTAGCCTGGGATTTGCGCAAGGCCTTGAGCTGATCCTTGTCGAGCAAGGTTTGCTCCAGGCGTTCGCGCAGCCCTTTGTAGAAATCATTGAGTTTGCTGACTTGCAACTGGCCGTGCGACTTGCGCCGACCTTTGCTGCGCAACGCCGCAAAACTGGCCAGGACCACCAGAATGGCGATCACCAGGGTCACAGTCTTGGCCAGAAAAATGGCGTACTCGGACAAAAGCTCCACAGGGACTCCTTCAACACGATGCGCGGCATAAACACGCGCGGGATACCTCCAGCATACCCATGAGCCGGCCCGGCGACCACTAGCAGCAGGCCTGTAACGGGCATTTCAAACAAGCGTATGTTTTTTCATTGACAGCTCACCGCCATCCTCATAACCTCGCCAAACCTTCAACGTACCGGGATGACGCGGACGTGGGCAGCATCTACTTGATTCGACATGGCCAGGCCTCCTTTGGTGCAGACGACTATGACGTTCTGTCGCCGACCGGTATTCGCCAGGCAGAAGTCCTCGGCCGGCACCTGGCCGAACTCGGTGTCAGCTTCGATCGCTGTCTGTCGGGCGACCTGCGCCGTCAGCAACATACGGCCACCAGCGCGCTGGAACAGCTCGCCGCCGTGGGCTTGCCGGTACCGACACTGGAAATCGATTGCGCTTTCAACGAATTCGACGCCGACGCGGTGATCCGTGCCCTGCTGCCGGCCATGCTGGAAGACGAGCCCGAGGCGCTGGAGATCCTGCGCAACGCCGCGCAAAACCGTGCCGAGTTCCAACGCATTTTCGCCCTGATCATCGAGCGCTGGCTCGCCGGCACCTTTGACACACCAGGCCTGGAAAGCTGGCTGGGCTTCGTCGAACGTGTTCAGGCTGGCCTGCAGCGGCTGCTCGAAAACGCCGACAACACCCAGAAAATCGCCGTGTTCACCTCCGGCGGCACCATCACTGCCCTGCTCCACCTTATTACGCAAATGCCTGCCCGGCAGGCCTTTGAGCTGAACTGGCAAATCGTCAACACCTCGCTCAACCTGCTCAAGTTTCGTGGTCGCGAGGTGGCCCTGGCTTCCTTCAATAGTCATACGCACCTGCAACTGCTGAAGGCCCCAGAACTCATCACGTTTCGCTGATTCCGGACTATTGTGACCCTGGCTGTAATCACCCAGCTCTTATTACCCAAGAAAGGATCGAACCATGACCTCCGTAGCTGATGCCGTACAAGCAATGAAAGCCAAGTTCAACCCAGCCGCTGCTGCCGGTCTGGACCTGGTATTCGGTTTCCGCATCGACGACACCAAGAACTTCTCGCTGATCGTCAAAGACGGCACCTGCGAGCTGCAAGAAGGCGAAAACCCGGACGCCCAAGTGACTCTGGTGATGGACGGCGAAACCCTGGAAGGCATCGTCGACGGTTCGACCGACGGCATGCAAGCGTTCATGGGCGGCAAACTGCGCGCTGAAGGCGACATGATGCTGGCCATGAAACTGTCCGAGCTGTTCCCAAGCTAAGACGACGGCTCCCGCTCTCGGGAGCCTCTCTGGCTGCATACGAATCCCGCCCCTTGTGGCGGGATTCGTCGTTTTTCGCCCTCTGAAAACGGCTATCTGTGGATATGCCGACTATATTCCTTCTGGCCGCATGCGTCAGACATCGGCTGTTTGCCCTCGCTTCTTTTGTGAAGAACTGTGTGGAGAGCACTGCCATGAGCCCACCTGACGAGCACAATGACTTCAGTCGCCGCCGTGTACTGCAAGGTCTTTCGGCAGGCGCCATCGGTGCCTGGATCAGTCCGCTAACCGCAGGGAGTAAAACCATGCCCGATACCCCCGCCGACCTGATTCTGTACAACGGACGCCTGCACACCGTCGACCGCAAGAAACCCCAGGCCAGTGCCGTCGCGATCAAGGACGGGCGCTTTGTGGTGGTCGGCAGCGATGCCCAGGCCATGGCCCTGCAAGGCCCCGGCACGCAAATCGTTGACCTGCATGGGCGCACGGTGATTCCCGGCCTCAACGACTCCCATCTGCACCTGATTCGTGGCGGCCTCAATTACAACCTCGAACTGCGCTGGGAAGGCGTGCCGTCCCTGGCCGATGCCTTGCGCATGCTCAAGGATCAGGCCGATCGCACCCCCACGCCGCAATGGGTGCGGGTGGTCGGTGGCTGGAACGAGTTCCAGTTTGCCGAAAAACGCATGCCGACCCTTGAAGAACTGAACAAAGCCGCGCCGGACACTCCGGTGTTCGTCTTGCACCTCTATGACCGCGCCCTGCTCAACCGCGCCGCGCTGAAAGTGGTCGGCTACACCCGTGACACGCCGAACCCGCCGGGCGGCGAGATCCAGCGCGATGCCAATGGCGACCCCACCGGCATGCTGATCGCCCGCCCGAACGCGATGATCCTCTACTCGACCCTGGCCAAAGGGCCGAAGCTGCCGCTGGAGTATCAGGTCAACTCGACCCGCCAGTTCATGCGCGAACTCAATCGACTGGGCGTCACCAGCGCCATCGATGCCGGCGGTGGTTATCAGAATTACCCGGACGACTATCAAGTCATCCAGCAACTCGCCAAAGACCAGCAGCTCACGGTGCGCATTGCCTACAATCTGTTCACCCAGAAACCCAAGGAAGAACTGACCGACTTCAAAAACTGGACCAGCACTTCCCATTACGGCCAGGGCGATGACTTCCTGCGGCACAACGGCGCCGGGGAAATGCTGGTGTTCTCGGCAGCGGATTTCGAAGACTTCCTCGAGCCACGCCCCGACCTGCCGCAAACCATGGAGCAGGAACTGGAACCGGTGGTGCGGCATTTGGTGGAACAGCGCTGGCCCTTCCGCCTGCACGCCACCTACAACGAATCCATCAGCCGCATGCTCGACGTGTTCGAGAAGGTCAACCGCGATATTCCGTTCAACGGTTTGCCGTGGTTCTTCGATCACGCCGAAACCATCACCCCCCGCAACATCGAACGGGTAAAGGCCCTGGGCGGCGGTATCGCCATTCAGGACCGCATGGCGTTCCAGGGCGAATATTTCGTCGACCGTTACGGCGCGAAGGCGGCCGAAGCGACACCACCGATCGCGCGCATGCTCGCCGAGGGCGTTCCAGTGGGCGCCGGCACCGATGCCACGCGCGTCTCCAGCTACAACCCCTGGACATCGCTGTACTGGCTGGTCAGCGGCCGTACCGTCGGTGGGCTGGCGCTCTACCCACAAGGCTTGAGCCGCGATACAGCGCTGGAACTGTTCACCCACGGCAGCGCCTGGTTCTCCTCCGAACAAGGCAAGAAAGGCCAGATCAAGGTTGGGCAACTGGCGGACCTGATTGCGCTGTCGGCAGACTACTTTCACATCGAAGACGAAGCCATCAAGTGGATCGAGTCGGTGCTGACCATTGTCGACGGCAAGATCGTCCACGGTAGCGTCGAGTTCGAAAAACTGGGGCCACCGCCAATCCCGGTGGTGCCTGAGTGGTCGCCGGTGGTGAATGTACCCGGGCACTGGAAACCCCTGGCACCGCTGACGGCGCAAGTACACCAGTGTGTGGGCGCTTGCGCGGTGCATGCCCACAGCCATGAACGGGCGCGGTTGTCGTCGGCGCCGGTCAGTGACTTTCAAGGGTTCTGGGGGGCGTTTGGCTGTTCGTGTTTTGCGTTTTGAAAAGAGAAAAGATCGTCCGAACGCGGCCCGAGCCTTCGGACGATCTTTTGATTTTTAGCCTCTGCAACACTCGCTGACACAAGCTTGATCTCGATCAGTTGTTCTCTCCTCCGCACTCTCTACTATCGCTCTTCCATCGAAAGCCAAGGACGGCTCATCGGGAGCCTGCGGCCGATCATTCTCAAGGAAGAGTCAATCATGCGGTCATTGAAGATCATTCTGCTGGCATCGGCGTTCAACGGCCTGACCCAGCGGGCCTGGCTGGATTTGCGTCAGGCCGGCCACTCGCCCAGCGTGGTGCTGTTCACCGATGAAGACACGGTGTGCGAGCAGATCGAACACTCCGGCGCCGACCTGGTGATATGCCCGTTTCTCAAGGACCGGGTACCGCAGCAACTGTGGAGCAACCTCAAGCGCCCTGTGGTGATCATTCATCCGGGCATCGTCGGCGACCGTGGCGCCAGTGCGCTGGACTGGGCGATCACCCGTGAACTCAGCCGTTGGGGCGTGACCGCGTTGCAAGCGGTGGAGGAAATGGACGCCGGGCCGGTCTGGGCCACCTGTGAATTCAACCTGCCCCAGGGTCTGCGCAAATCCGAGTTGTACAACGGGCGCGTCAGCGACGCGGCAATCGCCTGCATCCGCGAAGTCGTGGAAAAGTTTATCGACGGTTTCGACCCAGTGCCTTTGGACTACAGCCAACGCCATGTGATTGGCCGTTTACAGCCGAACATGAAGCAAGCCGACCGGATCTTCAGCTGGCACGACAGCACACACTTCATCAAACGCAGCATCGACGCCGCCGACGGTCAGCCCGGCGTATTGGCCAGCCTGGCCGGCGGTCAGTATTATCTGTATGACGCCCATCTGGATTCGCGCAGCGGCACGCCGGGAGAGATTCTCGCGGTGCACGACGATGCGGTGCTGGTCGCGACCGGCGATCACAGCCTGTGGATCGGCTCGCTGCGACGCAAACCCCAGCCCGGCGAGGAAACCTTCAAGCGTCCGGCCCGACATGTGCTCGCCGAACAGCTTGCGCAAGTCCCGACCCTTGATTGGTCGATCGCCTCTCAGCCGTTTAACAACGAAAGCTATCAACCGATCCGCTATCGCGAGTCGGGGCATGTCGGCGAGCTGACCTTCGAGTTTTACAACGGCGCCATGAGCACCGAGCAGTGCCAGCGACTGGTGGAGGCCCTGCGCTGGGCCAAGTCCCGGAACACCCAAGTGCTGCTGATCAAGGGTGGGCGTGGCAGTTTCTCCAATGGCGTACACCTCAACGTGATCCAGGCGGCAGCAGTTCCGGGGCTGGAAGCCTGGGCCAATATTCAGGCGATCGACGACGTCTGCCAGGAACTGCTCAGCGCCCGGCAACTGGTGGTCAGCGGCCTGACCGGCAATGCCGGGGCTGGTGGCGTGATGCTGGCGCTGGCTGCCGACATCGTCTTCGCCCGCTCCGAGATCGTGCTCAATCCCCATTACAAAACCATGGGCCTGTATGGCTCCGAATACTGGACCTACAGCCTGCCCCGCGCGGTCGGCCCGGCGATGGCGGAAAAACTCACCGAAGACTGTCTGCCGATCAGCGCCGTCCAGGCCTTGCAGTTAGGCATGGTCCAGGAAATCGGCCCGCGTTGTCCGGACGAGTTTGGCCTGTGGCTGTTGCAGCGCGCCAATGGAGTGTTGAGTGATCCGGCGTACCAGGCGGTGCGTGAGCGTAAAAACCGGTTCGATACTCAATTGATGCAGCACTGCCGCAATGCCGAGCTGGAAGAAATGCACCAGGACATGGTGCAAAACCGTAAACAGTTCGCCGAGAAGTGCAGAAATTTTGTGCTTAAGCGCAAGGCGTGTGGCACACCGCAGTGGTTGGTGGCCGATTGGGCGGTGGTGAAGGAGATTGAGTTAGCGGACTGATTGTTTGGCACGAGGTGATCAGGTCGGGCAGTGAAATCTGTGGCGAGGGAGCTTGCTCCCGTCCGGCTGCGCAGCAGCCGTAAACCATCCGATGAGATGCATCTGAAACAGGTTTGGGGCCGCTTCGCGCCCCAGCGGGAGCAAGCTCCCTCGCCACAGATGGTATCGGAAGACCATGGCTGCTCTTACAATGCCCGCACCTCCCACATCGGCCTGCCCATGGACATCGACCTCGCCCGCACCTTTCTGGAAATCGTCCGCCACGGCAGCCTGGCCGCGGCGGCTGAAAAGCTGCACGTCACCCAGACCGCGATCACCGCCCGGGTGCAGAAGCTCGAAAGTCAGTTGGGCAGCACGCTGTTCGTGCGCAACCGCGCCGGTGCGCGCCTGACGCCGAACGGCGAGGCCTTTGTGGTTTACGCCAATCAACTGGTGCAAACCTGGGAAGCCGCACGCCGGGACTTGCCGTTGCCCGAGGGCTACCGCGACGTGCTGCACATCGGTGGCGAGGTCAGCCTGTGCAACCCGTTGATGCTCAGTTGGGCCGGGGAACTGCGCGAGAAGATTCCCAGCCATGCCCTGCGCATGGAAATCCGCGACGGCGAAAACCTGCTGCGCCAACTGGAATTAGGGGTGCTGGATGCGGCGCTGGTCTATCAGCCCGAATACTGGCCACGCCTGCAAGTCGAGCAGGTGCTGGAAGAAAAACTGATCCTGGTACGCCTGGCCGGCAAGCCCGATCCTTACGTGTATATCGACTGGGGACCGGACTTCCGTCGCCAGCACGATGCGGCACTGCCGGAAAAAGCCAAGGCAGCCTTGAGCTTCAACCTCGGGCCGCTGGCCTTGCAATACATCCTGGAAAACGGCGGCAGCGGCTACTTCCGCACTCGGGTGGTCCAGAGTTACCTGGAAAACGGCTTGCTGGAACAGGTGCCCAAAGCTCCGGAGTTCAGCTACCCGACCTATCTGGTTTACTCCCGGGACCGCGACTCGACGACTCTGCAACGGGCGTTCGACCTGCTGCGGGAAGTGATCAAAACGGACGACGACTGGTCCCAACGCTGGAACCCGCTGACCTGACGCCAAACGGGCGTCTTGCACCGGAGCATGGCGCTTGTGTCCTCAAGGTTCGGCCTGCCTGTGCGGCGGGATCGGCTAATCTGCTGGTTATAACAATAACCACAGGTGAACTCAGTGAGGCAGACCACCGAAGCGTTCCGTGCGCGCTACCGTGCCGACATTCATCCGCTCTACAACCCTTGGTTGCACGGTGCCTTTGTGTTGCTGTTCGGGTTGCTGGCCATCGGCGGGTTCTGGAGCACGGTGCATCAGGTGCAACCGCTGGAATGGCTGGCGGTGCCGCTGACCCTGTTGTTTTTCAACTTCGGCGTGTACGTCGTGCATCGGCATCTGGGGCACCACAAAAAGAGCCTGGCGCGGATGTTCTACGCCCGTCACGCCGGTGACCATCACAGCTTTTTCACCCCCGGCCACATGACCTGTGACAGTGCCCGGGACTGGCGGGTGATTCTGTTTCCTGCCTGGCTGATCGTGCTGCACACCCTCGTCATCACGGGGCCTGTCTGGTGGCTGCTGGCTCAGCTCAATAGCAACGTCGCGGGGCTGTTTGGCGGCTGCATGGTGCTCGGTTACCTGACCTATGAGGTGTTCCATGCCTGCGAACATCTACCGCCCGGCAACCCGGTGACGCGTTTGCCGTGGATCCGCCAGATGCGCCGTCTGCATGAGCTGCATCACCGTCGTGAGCTGATGCAGGAGCGCAATTTCAATATCGTGTTGCCCCTGATGGACTACCTGTTCGGCACCCTCTACTGGGAACCGGAGCAAGCGCTCCCGCACCCGACGAGAACGCCCATCACCCGTATGCAGCATGTGATCGACATCGCTGGAAACCCGGGGGCCGTGCTCGCCTACGCCAGCACCGCGACCCATTGGCCGCAGTGGCATCCGTCCTCCCTCCAGGTCGACGGGCAGAGCGGGCCGTTGTATGCCGGAGCACGGTTCGAGGAAGACATTCGGGCCGGCGGGCGTGAGGGGCATTTGAGCTGGGAAGTCGACGAATACCTGCCCGGACGCCGCTGGAGGGCTCGGGCCCGGGGCGATCATGGTCTGTCGTTGGTGGTGACTTACGAGTGTGAGGTTGAGAGCGAGGGCACGCGGTTTGTCCGCACTCTGGAATACAGCTTCAGCGGCCTGGCAATGCGCATTGCCAATCGCCTGTTGCTCAAGCGGCGCATCGAGCGCGAATCGGCGGAGTCGATGCTGGCGTTACGCGAGATGGCGCAAAAACATCTGGCCCTGGCAGGAGTCAGCGCATGAAAAGACCCCTCAAGTTTTGGCATTGGTTGCTGCTGCTGATCATCGTGATCAGCGCCTTGCTGTTTTTATTGCCGACCAAGGTTCAACCGGTAGCCTGGACACCGCCAACGGCGCCCTCCCTCGTCGATGGCATCTACGCCGACAATCAGCGACTCAAAGGCGTGAAACGTGTCGGTGCTGCTGACATCGACGGCCCTGAGGCGTTGCTGCTGGAGAAAGACGTCCTTATCACCGGCCTGCATGATGGCCGGTTGATTCGCACCAGCCTCGACGGCAAAACCACCCAGGTGCTGGCCGATACCGGCGGCAGGCCGCTGGGCCTGGCGCGGCACCCCAATGGTTTGTTGGTGATCGCCGACGGGGTCAAAGGTTTGCTGTCGCTCGACACTCAGGGCCGGTTGATTCCATTGACCACCACGGCCAACAACCTGCCCTTCGGTTTTACCAATGACGTGGCTATCGACAAGCCCGGGCATTACGCTTATTTCAGCGACTCCTCCAGCCGTTGGGGCTACGGCAAAGACGGCGAGGCGATCATCGAGCACGGTGGCGACGGCCGTTTGCTGCGTTATAACTTCCAGACCGGCAATACGGCTGTCCTGCTGGACAAACTGGAGTTCGCCAACGGCGTGACCCTGGGACCTGACGACGCGTTTGTGCTGGTCAATGAAACCGGCGCCTATCGCATCAGCCGCTATTGGCTGACCGGGCCGAAAGCCGGCACCCACGATCTGTTCATCGACAATTTGCCCGGGCTGCCGGACAACCTGGCATTCAATGGCCGCGACCGTTTCTGGGTGGCGCTGTATGCACCGCGCACTGCACTGCTCGACACCACCGCACCCTACCCTCTGGTACGCAAAATGATCGTGCGGGCCATGACTATCCTGCCCAAACCCCTGGAGAAACGCGCTTTCGTCCTGGGCCTGGACCTCGACGGCAAAGTGATTGCCAATCTGCAGGACGCCAGCAGCGGCAACTACTCCCCCATCACCACCGTGCGCGAGTATGGGGACTGGTTGTATCTGGGGTCGCTGAAAGCGCGGCACATGGCGCGGTTGCCGTTGAGTGCAGCATTGAAATAGAGGGTGTAGCCAAAAGATCGTCCGAAGGCTCGGGCCCCGTTCGGACGATCTTTTGATTTTGAATCAACGCAGATCTCGTATTGATCCCCGTTCCAATTGTTCAGTCACCGGTGGTCGGTGATTCTGCACAGCGTCTCAGGACGGCGTCTGAAGTCGCTCAACGATCTTATTCTTTACCTGCACGCGCTTCTCCTTGAGCTTCTTCAGTGCCTCATCGCTGGGAGCATCCGATTGTGCGGACTCGGCCTTCACCACCTCTGCGTCCGCCTGGGAGTACTTGTTGAGCAGTGAATCCAATAACGGATCCTTGGTGCGTTTTTGCTGGATCTCTTCCTTCGTGCAGCGCAAGTCCTGATAAAGGTTATGGGTCACCGGCATGGAACACCTCCGTTTGTTAATCGGTGGCAAACGTGATCGATGGCGTTCGCCAACTATCAGAATGGCCTCGCTTACCCGGTTCTGTCGACCGTCTATCAGACCAGCGGTGTCCGTTCGTCGTCCTGTCGCAAACGCGATATCCCCCTTGCCCGAGCTCCTGGAAAGCCCCCCTTGAATCAACCACCTAGCACCGTGCGAACCATGCGTGTCAGCGCTTCAGGACCATAAGGTTTACTCAACAGATAAGTGTCGGAGCTGAGTTGGTGATTGCGCGAAATAATGTCCCGGGTGTGGCCGGAGGTAAACAGCACCGCCACCGGAGGGTTCTGCACCTTGGCCCAGGCGGCCAGGTCCGGGCTTTTGATCAAGCCGGGCATGACCACGTCGGTGAAAATCAGGTCCACCGCCACGCCGTCCAGCAACATCTGCATCGCCAGGTCACCGTTGGCTGCGGTCAGGACCTGATAACCCTCTTCACGCAACAAGTCCACGGCCGAACTGCGCACCGCTTCGTTGTCCTCGACCACCAGAATGGTTTCATGCCCGCCCCGGTGCTGCGGAGCATGGCGCGTTGTTTCATCAGGCAACGGGCGCAAGCTGCGAGGGAAATACAGCCGCACCCGGGTGCCTTGCCCGACGATGCTTGCGATCTCGATATGCCCGCCGCTCTGTTTGACGAAACCGAACACCATGCTTAACCCCAGGCCGGTGCCCTGGCCGTCGGCCTTAGTGGTGAAAAACGGTTCGAAGGCCTGTGCAAGCACTTGCGGCGGCATGCCGACGCCCGAGTCAGCCACCGTCACGCAGACATAATCGCCAGCGACGATCCCCTTGCCGGCGCAAAACTTGCGGTCGAGGACGATGTTCTCGGCGCTCAGGGCAATGGTCCCCTCGCCTTTCATGGCATCCCGGGCGTTGATCGTGAGGTTGAGAATGGCGTTTTCCAGTTGATTGCGGTCCACGTAGAGGTGCCATGGGTCGTCAGGCGCGGACACCTTGATCTGGATCGTCTCTCCCAGCGCTCGCTGCAATAATTCCCCGAGGTCTTCGAAGATCTGCCGCGGATCGCATACGGCCGGCGACAAGGGCTGACGACGGGCAAAGGCGAGCAATTGCGAAGACAATTTGGCCCCGCGTTCGACCGCTGCAATCGAGGCGCCGACCCGGCGCTGCACGTTGGCGTTGTCCGGCTCGTGACGCGCCAGCAAGTGCAGGTTGCCGGCGATCACCTGTAACAGGTTGTTGAAGTCATGGGCCACCCCGCCGGTGAGACCGCCGATGGCTTCGAGCTTCTGTGATTGACGCAACTGCTCTTCGGCCGCCAGCCGCGCCTCGACTTCTTCAGCGACTCGTTGCTCCAGGTTGCGAGTGAACTTGAGCAAAGACTCTTCGACAATCTTGCGTTCGTGGATGTCGATCAACACCCCGGGAAAGCGCAACGCTTCACCTTGCTCATTGAACTCGCAACACCCGCTGGCGAGCACCCACAGGTAACTGCCATCGGGACGCAGAACCCGATATTCGGCGTTATAGGGCACGCCGGTTTCCACCGACTGATTCATCCGCTCCCGGACCCAGCTGCGATCATCGGGATGAATCTGTATTTGGGCGATGGCCGGTGGCAGGTTGGCCAGGTCCTGGCCTGGGGGATAGGAAAACGTGCGGGCGAATCGCTCGTCGCCCGATAGCACATCAGCCTTGATGTCCCAGACAAACGAGCCGAGCAAAGCCCCGGCATTGAGGGCCAGGCGAACCCTTTCATTGTCGGCACGGTAGGCGTTTTCGGCTTCCTGGCGTCGGCGTTCGGAAATCACATGGTCAGTGGTTTCAACCACCATCGCCATGACCCCGGCGGGACACCCGTCATCATTGGCGACCGGGCTGTAGTAAAGGTCCATCCAGACGTTTTCGGGAACGCCGTCGCGCAGCAACACCAGTGCTTTGTTGTGAT
The DNA here is from genome assembly GCF_058802085.1 of Pseudomonas sp. GW822-FHT02G04. Classification (NCBI taxonomy): domain Bacteria; kingdom Pseudomonadati; phylum Pseudomonadota; class Gammaproteobacteria; order Pseudomonadales; family Pseudomonadaceae; genus Pseudomonas; species Pseudomonas sp. GW822-FHT02G04. Next base: position 229,456 of record NZ_JBXANU010000001.1, on the reverse strand, counting down.
AGGACAAGGTGCCGCCCGCAAGGCAGGTGTCCACCACATGCCGATTGAATTCGGCGACCTCCGGCCAACCCAGCTCCACCGGGGAGCCCAGCAGGTAAGGATGGCGGCCACCGGCTAATCTTGAGTAGGCGTCGTTATAGATCATGTAACCGGGGCGGCCCCACAGCATCACCATCGGCAGCGGTGAAGCGAGCAATAACTGCACCGCGCTGCACAGGCTCCCGGGCCAGGTGTCGATGCGACCGAGTTCGGTCAGGCTCCAGTCGAACGCACGGATGCGTTCGGCCATTTCGCCGCTCCAGCCGGTACATCCGTGGCTATTGTCTAGAAACTGCATCGACTGGCCTATGTCTTGTGAATGACATGTCTTCGGGCAGTGCGAGGAGACTGTGCGTGCCCGTTTGTTTTCGAGCATCGCCGACGCCAATGGTTTCATAGGTATAGCTGATTCTCGACCGGACTCTATCGCAACCGTATTTCGGCGAACGTGATTGCTTCTGTAGGAGCAGCCGAAGGCTCTTACGGGAAAGCATGTGGCCATGGACTCAGCGGAAATCCCGGCTGCGCACATGGATACCGTCGAGCAATGAACTCAGGTCGCTCAAGCGTCCGGCAATCAGGTGCCGCACCTCGCCCACCTTTTCCCAGCGCCCATCGATCTTGAGCAATTGCGAACCGACCAATACCTGCCGTTGCCGTTCGGCCAGGTCGCGCCAGACCACCACGTTGACGTTGCCGAACTCGTCTTCAAGCGTCACGAAGGTCACACCGCTGGCGGTTCCCGGACGCTGCCGGCCGGTGACCAGCCCGGCGACGCTGACCGGACGCCCATGCTCGACCATCAGCAATTCCCTGGAGCTGCGACAGCGCCGGGCCTTGAGTTCCCCCCGCAGCAACGCCAGCGGATGCGGGCCGAGGGTGGTGCCGACACTGGCGTAATCGGCTTGCAAGTCTTCGCCCACAGTAGGTTTGGGCAGATCCACCGCTGGCTCTTCCTGACTCGGCAGACCGGCAAACAAACCGAGCTGCTTCTGCACCCCCGCCACCTCCCAGCGCGCCCGATGCCGATCACCGGCCAGCCCGCGCAGAGCACCGGCATCGGCCAGTTGTTCCTGGGCACGGGCATCGAGTCGTGCCCGTTCGCCGAGGTCGGCGATGTCGGCAAATGCCCCTTTCGACCTTGCCATCTCGATGCGCCGGGCATCGTCTTCGCGAAAGCCCTTGATCATCCGCAGCCCCATGCGAATCGCCGGCTGCGCGCCGGTGATCGGTTCCAGGCTGCAATCCCAGTCGCTGGCCCGCACGTCTACCGGGCGAATCTGCAAATGATGGCGGCGGGCGTCCTGGAGAATCTGGTCCGGGCTGTAGAAACCCATGGGCCAGCTGTTGATCAGCGCACAGGCGAAAGCCGCCGGCTCGTGGCATTTCAACCAGCAACTGGCGTAGGTCAGCAAGGCGAAACTGGCGGCGTGGGATTCAGGAAAACCGTAATCGCCGAAGCCTTTGATCTGCTCGAAGATCTGCGCGGCGAACTCCGCCGTGTAGCCGTTTTTCTTCATTCCGTCCGCCAGACGCTCCTTGTGTGGCTCCAGTCCGCCATGGCGTTTCCAGGCCGCCATGGAGCGGCGCAATTGATCGGCCTCGCCGGGGCTGTAGTCGGCGGCGACAATCGCAATCTGCATCACCTGTTCCTGGAACAGCGGCACGCCCAACGTACGCTTGAGCACCGCTTCAAGTTCTTTCGACGGGTATTTCACCTCTTCCTCACCCTTACGCCGCCGCAGATAGGGATGCACCATCCCGCCCTGAATCGGCCCCGGACGAACGATCGCCACCTCGATCACCAGATCGTAGAAGTTCTTGGGCTTGAGCCTGGGCAACATCGACATCTGTGCCCGGGACTCGATCTGGAACACCCCGATGGTGTCCGCATGGCCAATCATCTCGTAGGTTTGCGGGTCTTCGGCCGGCACCGTCGCCAGGCTCAGGTCACGGCCCCGGTGCCGACGCAGCAGATCGAAACAACGGCGAATAGCGCTGAGCATGCCCAGCGCCAGAATATCGACCTTGAGCAGCCCGACCGCATCCAGATCGTCCTTGTCCCACTGGATGATGGTGCGCTCAGCCATGGCGGCGTTTTCCACCGGTACCAGGCTGTCCAGAGGCTGTTCGGAAATCACGAAACCGCCAGGGTGCTGGGACAGATGCCGGGGAAAACCGATCAACTGCTGGGTCAGGCTCAGCACTCGGCGCAATACCGGGCTGTCGGGATCGAAGCCCCCTTCACGCAGACGCTCGACGGGCGGCGCCTGATCACTCCAGTGGCCGCAACAGTCGGCCAGGGCGTTGACCTGATCCGGCGGCAAACCCAACGCCTTGGCCACGTCGCGGATTGCGCCGGCACCGTGGTAAGTGCTGACCACCGCCGTCAGCGCCGCACGAGCCCGGCCATAACGCTGAAACACATACTGCAGGACTTCTTCGCGCCGCTCGTGCTCGAAATCCACGTCGATGTCCGGCGGTTCGTTGCGCTCCCTGGAGAGAAAACGCTCGAACAGCAGTGTGCTGCGATCCGGGTCGATCTCCGTGATCCCCAGCACAAAGCACACCGCCGAGTTGGCGGCAGAACCGCGCCCCTGACAGAGGATGTGTTGCTGGCGGGCGAAATTCACAATGTCGTGAACCGTGAGGAAATAACTCTCGTACCCCAGCTCGGCAATCAGCTCCAGTTCCTTGTCGATCTGCGCCAACACCTCGGCCTTGGGGCTTTTTTCCCAGCGCCATCGAATACCCTTCTCTGCCAACGCCCGCAGCCAGGACGTGGCCGTGTGCCCCTCGGGCACCAGCTCCCGGGGATATTGATAACGCAACTGACCGAGGTCGAAAGTACAGCGCCGGGCGATGTTCAGCGTCTCGTCGAGCAGCGTCTGCGGGTAGAGATCGCGCAAGTCGTCGAGGCTGCGCAAATGCCGTTCGCCGTTGGGGTGCAGACGCAACCCGGCCTCGGCCACCGGCAGGTGATGGCGGATCGCGGTCATGGTGTCTTGCAAGGCGCGCCGGCCACGGGTGTGCATGTGCACATCGCCGCTGGCCACCGCCGGGATTCGCAGCTCCCGTGCCAGGGTCAGCAGCGCCGCCAGTCGTCGAGTGTCGTCCTGCCCGCGATGTAACTGAACGCTCAGCCACAGGCGCTCGGCGAAGGTCTGCTTCAGCCAGTGGCCCTGCGCAAAGTCATCGATGGCGTCCGGCACCCACAACGCCAACAGCCCCGGCAACGGCTCGCTGAAATCCTCCCGCAGCACCTGATACTGGCCTTTCTGCGTGCGGCGCCTGGCGCGGGTGATCAGTCGGCACAGGGTTTGGTAACCCTCGAGGTTTTCCACCAACAGCACCAGTTTCGGGCCGCCTTCAATGCGCATTTCGCTGCCGATGATCAGCGGCAGCTCCACGGTCTTGGCCGCCTGCCAGGCACGGACGATACCCGCGAGGGTGCATTCGTCGGTGATTGCCAGCGCTTGATAGCCCTGCTTTTTCGCCCGTTGAAAAAGCTCAAGCGCACTGGAAGCACCGCGCTGAAAACTGAAGTTCGACAGGCAGTGCAGCTCGGCATAGTCGACGCTCATGCGAACCAGCCTTGCAGCCACAACGGACCGTCTTCACCCACCGCCCGATAGGCCCAGCCCTGCTGCCCGGAACGGGTTTCGATCAGGTAGTAATCGCGGCGCACGTCGCCGCCGTCCCACCAGCCGGACTCGATGCGCTCCGGCCCCATGAGGATGCGCGTCGAGCTTTCGTGTACCGCCTGCGGTTCAGTCAGCAACCAGCCCGGACGTTGCACCCCAGGCAGCCCCCCGCAGGCCTGACTGTCGACAGTGGTCTGCCACGCGCATTCCGGCCGGTGATCGGCCTGGAACCGCAAGCCCTGCACCGCGTCATCCCCCAGCCGTGCGCGCAAGCGTTCACGCAGTTGCTCCCAGGGCAAGGATTGCTGCGGACGGTCGTCGAACAGTTCCTGATACTGGGGAACGAAGGCCGGCAAGTCTTCGGCGCGCAGACGAAAACCGCGCACCGGCGCCTCGACCTGAACCTGCTCCAACCGCCCCCGGGCCAGTTCGAACAGCATCGCCGGATCGCGCTCGGCGCTGAGCAGGCCGACCTTGATCACGGTGTCCGGCAAGCCGGCGTGTTCCAGGTGCAGGTCGAAACGTTGCACGCCGCTGTCCCGGCCGCAGAGGAACGCCGACAGATCGCCGGTCAATCGTCTTAAAGGAAACAGCAACGCCTGATGGGATTGCACATCGAAGTTGAGCTCGATACGCACATCGAAACGGTCCGGCGGCAGGTAAAACGCCAGCGCCAGCCGCCGCTCACCGAACAGGCTGTCCAGATGCTTGAGCACCTGGGCCTCGAAACGCCGGGCCAGGCTATGCCGGGGCAACGCCTGCACCTGACTCAAGGTGCGCAGCCCCATGCGCGATAACGCCGTGGCAACGCTGGGCTCCAGGGCGATCCGGTCGACGGGCAGTTGCCCCAAGTGATGCTGCAAGGCGTCATTGTCCGGCACCACCAGACCGTCATAAACGTTGGCCAGCACCCGCGCCGCCACCGGGTTGGGCGCGGCGACAATCCGATGGCGAAACCCCAGCTCAGCGAGCTCGGCGCGCAGCCGCGCCTCAAACTGCGGCCAGGGCCCGAACAAGCCCAGGCTGGATTCGATTTCAAACACCACGGCGCGCGGGTAATGCACGCTGACCTGCGAGCTGAACCGATAGGCCCAGGCGGCCAGGAACTGCTGCCAGTGTTCGATCTCGGCGGCATCGTATTCGGCGGTGACGAACCCTTTGCTCAGGGCCTGTGCGGCCGTCATCGACTGACCGGGTCGCAAACCCAGCGCCCGTGCCGCACCGTTGACCGCCTGCAGCACCCGCCGCTGGGCCGGGCCGGTCAGCAGCGCCAACGGCTCATCGGGGTCGGGGCGCTGACGCAGTACCGCGTCCAGCGCCAATTGCGGAAAGACAATGCACACCCAGCGCATGGCAACCTCAATGCCCCACGGCAAAGGCAATCGGCGCCGAACGGGCCAGCCCGCCCCGGCACTTGAGCACCCGCAACTGAGCAGGCTTGGCGTCGATGGCGATGCGCAGGGCCGCTGGCGACGGGTTGATGGCTTCACTGAGCGAGCGATAGGCGAACGCCAGGGTCTGCCCGGTTTCGGCCGCCACCTGCAAACGTCGCAACGCCCGGTCATCGGCCTTGTGCGGCCAGCACAACACCGCCCCGCAACTGCCCGAACGCAGGCATTGTTCCGCCGCCCACAGCGCATCGCGCTCGCTGGCCTGGATGATCGACAACTGGCGCAGATCGACCCCGGCGTTCTGCCAGGCCTGGGGATACGGCACGTAAGGCGGCGCCACCAGCACGATGCGCTCGCCCGCCGCCGACAGCCGTGCCAGCGTCGGCCACACCAGTTGCAACTCACCCACGCCCTGCCCGGCCAGGAGGATTTCGCTCAGCGCCGCTTCCGGCCAGCCACCGCTCGGCAACGCCGCATCCAGCGCCGCATGCCCCGTGGGTTGCGGGCTGACGGTCGGTGGCGCAGGCCGGCCCTTCCAGACCTGGCCGCCATTGAACAGCGTATCCAGCGCAACGACGGCGCCCATCACCCTTGCCTCACCAGACCACAGAACACGCCTTCGATGGCCAGCTCCTGATCGGCTCGAACAATGATCGGCTGGTAGGCCGGATTGCGCGGCAACAGGCGAACGGCATCGCCGACCCGTTCGAAACGCTTGATGGTGACTTCGCCGTCGAGCCGCGCCACCACGATCTGCCCGTTGAGCGCTTCAGGATTGCGCCGCACGCCCACCAGATCGCCGTCGAGAATGCCGTCCTCGATCATCGAATCGCCTTGGACCCGCAGCAGGTAATCCGGCACCCGCGAGAAGATCGACGGATCGAGCAACAAACGGCTGTGGACCTCGGCATCGGCACCGATCGGCGCACCGGCCGCCACGCGGCCCAGTACCGGAACGTCCAGCAGCTCGGGCCGCGGCGGCTGGTTCAACAAGCGGATGCCGCGCGCCTGATGCGGATTGACCTCGATGAAACCCGCCTCGGTCAGCGCCAGCACGTGCTTGCGCGCCACGCTGCGGGAGGCGAAACCGAAGGCCTCGCTGATTTCAGCGAGGCTCGGGGGCTGACCGTGTTCGGCGATGCGATCGCGGATGAAGGTCAGGATGGCGGTACGGCGGGGAGTTAAAGTCGTCATGGAGTACATTTGTACTCTTTCGGCTTTTTCCTGGCAAGGACCGCCAGTCAGCTCAACCCGACGGGGGCAGAAAAGTTAGGCGATGCACACGACTTTGCGCACTTCCGTGTCGCCGTCGTCTTGCGTCGCCTGCAATGGCGGGATGGCATCTTTATCGTTCAATTCGCCGAGGGCCAGGGTGGCTGCCTTGCGCAAATTGCTGATGCGGTGGCCGAGGGCTTCGATCAATCTTCGAAGGCCGGAGCGTAGCGCAAACGGCAAAGGCTTCGGGTGGCGCGCAGGCGGACTTGCCAGTAATCGTCGCTCAAGGCTTCGACCAGGGCTGAACCTGCGTCGGCGTGTCCGACTTTGCCCAAGGAAACTTTGTGGCGAGGGAGCTTGCTCCCGCTCGGCTGCGCAGCAGTCGTAAAAAAATGTGCACGCGGTGTGTCTGATGAAATTCGGCCGCACAGTAATGGGTCCGCTTCGCGCCCCAGCGGGAGCAAGCTCCCTCGCCACAAAAGCAGATCAGCAGGTGCGCTTGAGGATCTGGTCCATCACCCAATCGGTTTTCAACGCCTGCTCGGCCACCGCCGGGTGTTGCGCTTCGCCACGGATGTGGGCGTTCATGCCCAGCACGTGGTGCCACTGGATGTGTTCGTGATGCTCGATGTGCAGGTTGAGGTGTTCATCGGCCTCAAGCTGCACCGGGTGTTCGTCGAACACCGAAAAGCTGATCCGGCCTTGACTGCCGATCAACTCGACCCGGTCCTCGCGACGGTCCGCCACGAAGCTCCAGCAGCCCATGCCCAACGCCCCGGACGCAAAGCGCCAACTGGCGCTGACGGCGTCCTCAGCAGCGTAAAGGCCAGCCTGGTGCGCGGTGAAACCGGCGACCTCGACGATGTCGCCCAGCAGGTACTGAAACAGGTCGAAGCCATGACTGGCGAGGTCGGCGAAGTAACCGCCGCCGGCAATCGCCGGGTCGGTGCGCCAGTTGTCTGTGCCACCAAGATCGTTCGGCGAAGGCGCTTTGGTCAGCGTCCAGCTCAGGTGCCGGACGTCGCCGATCCGCCCCTCGGCCAGCCATTGCCGCACTTGCTGGAAACGCGGCAATGAACGTCGGTAGTAGGCAACGAACAGGTGCAATCCCGCATTGGCAAAGACCTTTTGCATCTCACGGCTTTGCCCGGCATTCAGCGACATCGGTTTTTCGACGCAGCAATGTTTGCCGGCGGCGGCCACTTGCAGGCTGTAAGCGTGATGGCTATCGGGTGGCGTGGCGATGTACACCGCGTCCACTTCGGGATCATTGATCAGAGCGTCGGCGTCGGTGTAGACCCGGGCAATGCCGTGGCGCGCGCCGTAATCGGTCACCGCCTCCAGACGCCGCCCCATCACCGCCACCAGCGCCGAGCCGGGAGCCTTGTAGAAGGCCGGCCCGCTCTTGCGCTCGGCCACACTGCCACACCCAATCATGCCCCAGCGCACCACGTTCATCGTCACTCCCCGCTATTTAGCCAACGCGCAATGCGCGCAGGTCGAGGCGACCGTCCTTGAGCGGCGGGCACCAGTAGTAGCCGCCAGTGATCGGTCGGCTGATGCGGTACAAACCGTCGGTGATGCCGTCTTCCAGACCGCTCATGCGCCGCAGCTGGGCTTCGAATGCATCGAGGGAAAAACCGAACGCCAGGAACATCAGGCCGGCGCGATCGCCTTCGATCCACGGCATCGAGCGACGGACCACGAAGGCTTCAGGTGCGAAGCTTTCCTGGGCGGTGCGTTTGACGTGGGCAGAGATTGGCGCATCGTCGAGTTCTTCGTTGTCGCTCAGGCGCCGCCCCATGATGTTGTCCTGCTCATGGGACGGCATCGCGCGGAAGCCTTTCAAGTCATGCTGCCATTGCTGGATCGCGGCGAAGCTGCCACCGACCAGCCCCTCAGCGCCCTCGCTCAGCAGCGCGGCGGCTACAGCGGCCTCATCATGAGGGTTTTCGGTTCCGTCTTCGTAACCGGTCAGGTCGTTACCGGTCATGTGGCGGAAGGTTTCGTTCATCTGCACCAGACGCAGGGCCGGTGCCAGCGCGGCTTCGATCGCGTGGCTGCGATTGAGCAATTCGCCACGGTCAACACCGTGCAGCCAGCACCAGAGCGCGTGTTGGGTCGACGGGTTGTCGACGCCGACACCAACCAGCGCAGGAAAGGCGCGCAAGCCGTCGATCTGCGTGTGCAGCGCCTTGACCAGGGACTCACCGAAACCGACCACCGCCGACTTCCCGTCCACCAGGCGCATCAGGTTATCCAGCGCTGCCGGCAGTGCCTCGGCGGATTCGAGGGCGAAGAACATATGACGAGCTTGAGGCGGAACTGGGGTGGCGAGAATGCCCGGCTGGTAGTAACTCATATGAACTCCTTTAGAAAGAGCGTGAAGTTTAACCGGGGGATCATTACTTGTGTGCTTTCAAGGACAAAAGATCGCAGTTGCTACGGGCACTTTCATGCGCAGATGGCCGACAGATTCACGATCCACAACGCCGAGCAAAAAAAACCATAAGATGAGTCATGACAAGCAAGGTAGAGGTCTGCTAAAACGATTCATCAGTGCATCACCCAATCCAGACGGGGTAGCGACATGACCACAGCATCGATCCTTGGCAACCTGTTTCCCACCGCCGACAGCATCCCGGAAAAGTACCGCCTCAACGGCCAGACCGAACAGCGCGAATACCTGGTCGACGGCGAACTGAAAACCTGGTCCGGCCCCCTCGCCCAGGTGCGCAGCCCGGTGTACCTGAGCGGCGCGAATGGCGATGAACAAGTGATCCTCGGCAGCACGCCGCTGCTCGATGCCGACACCGCACTGACCGCGCTCGATGCGGCTGTCCGCGCCTATGATCGGGGCCAGGGCCTGTGGCCGACCATGCGCGTGGCCGAGCGCATTCAGCACGTCGAAACCTTCCTCGGTCGCATGCGTCAGCAGCGCGATGCGGTGGTCAAGTTGCTGATGTGGGAAATCGGCAAGAACCTCAAGGACTCGGAGAAAGAGTTCGACCGCACCTGCGACTACATCGTCGACACCATCAACGCCCTCAAGGAACTCGACCGCCGCTCCAGCCGCTTCGAACTGGAACAGGACACCCTCGGCCAGATCCGCCGCGTTCCGCTGGGCGTGGCGTTGTGCATGGGGCCTTACAACTATCCGCTGAACGAGACCTTCACCACGCTGATTCCGGCGCTGATCATGGGCAACACCGTGGTGTTCAAGCCGGCCAAGCTGGGGGTGCTGTTGATTCGTCCGCTGTTGGAAGCCTTTCGCGACAGTTTCCCGGCCGGGGTGATCAACGTCATTTACGGCAGTGGTCGCGAGACCGTCAGCGCGCTGATGGCCAGCGGCAAGATCGATATCTTTGCGTTTATCGGCACCAACAAGGCCGCCAGCGACCTGAAGAAACTCCACCCAAGGCCTCACCGCTTGCGTGCGGCGCTGGGCCTGGATGCGAAGAACCCCGGCATTGTGTTGCCTGAGGTGGATCTGGACAACGCGGTCAGCGAAGCCGTCACCGGCTCCCTGTCGTTCAACGGTCAGCGTTGCACCGCGCTGAAAATCCTCTTCGTCCATGAAGACGTGGTCGAGGCGTTCATCGAGAAATTCAACGCCAGGCTCGCCTCACTGAAACCCGGCATGCCGTGGGACAGCGGCGTGGCCCTGACACCGCTACCGGAGGCGAGCAAAGTCGATTATCTGCATTCGCTGGTGGCAGACGCGGTCAGCAAAGGCGCCGCTGTGGTCAACCCCAACGGCGGTGAAGCCCGCGCGTCGTTCTTCTACCCGGCCGTGTTGTACCCGGTGACACCGCAGATGCGCGTCTATCAGGAAGAACAGTTCGGCCCGGTCGTGCCGATCGTGCCTTACCGTCATCTGGACACCGTGATCGATTACGTCCTGGAATCCGACTTCGGCCAGCAACTGAGCATCTTCGGCACCAACCCGGTGGCGGTCGGCAGGCTGGTGGACACCTTCGCCAACCAGGTCGGCCGGATCAACCTCAACGCACAGTGCCAGCGCGGCCCGGACACCTACCCGTTCAACGGCCGCAAGAACTCCGCCGAGGGCACGTTGTCGGTGCACGATGCGCTGCGGGTGTTTTCGATCCGGACCCTGGTAGCGACCAAGTTCCAGGAAAGTAGCAAAGAGCTCATCAGCGAGATTATCAGCGGCCGGAACTCGAGCTTCCTGACCACCGACTATATTTTCTGAGGACACCAAAATTTTCTGAGGACACCAGACCTGAGCATCATCAAAGGCCTTCGACTGCCACCGCTGTTGCGCCGAATACTGCGTCCATTGCTGGACCCGTACCGGCGCTACCGCCACGCCAAACTGATCCATGCGGTGCGGGTTTCGTTGGGATTGCTGGCGACGATTCTGCTGACCACCGGCATCCATCTGCCCCACGGCGAATGGGCGTCGGTGACCATGCTGGTGGTGATCGGCGGCTTGCAGCACCACGGTAATATCGGCAAAAAAGCCGCCGAGCGAGCCATCGGCACCTTGATCGGGGCCGGTGTCGGCTTGTTGCTGGTGGCGCAACAGGCCTGGCTCGGGATGCCGTGGCTGACCTATTTCGCAATGTCGGTGGTGTGCGGATTTTTCTCGTACCACGCCATCGGCAAGGGTGGTTATACGGCGCTGCTGTCGGCGATCACCGTGTTTATCGTTGCGGGGCACGGTGACAACCCGGTCACCGATGGCCTGTGGCGCGGGGTGGATATTCTGATCGGCATCGCCCTGGCACTGGCTTTCTCCTTCGCCCTGCCGCTGTACGCGGTGTACTCCTGGCGCTACAACCTGGCCGATGCGTTGCGCGACTGCGCGGCAATCTACGGCCGCATTATCAACGGCGAGTCCGTCACAGCTGACGAACACCTCAAGCTCATGAATCGCTTGAATGCAGTCATGGTGCAACTGCGCTCACTGATGCCCTCGGTGTCCAAGGAAGTGCGCGTTTCCATGACCGAACTCGATGCGATTCAACGCAATCTGCGGATGTGCGTCAGCATCCTGGAAATCCTCGGCAATAGCCGGCCGAATGCCGATGACCCTGAGGCAATGGTCCATCTGCAATCGGCATTGAAAACCGAGCACCGACAGATCCGGGTGCAACTGATCGGTATGGCTCGGGCATTGAAATCGGGCGCTTCACAACGGCTCAGCCGGCCAGCCGAACCGCCATTGGACTCAACGCTCGATGTGCCGGTCTACAGTCCGCTGGATGGCTACCGATTGCTGACCCGACAATTAACCGCGAACATCGGCGAGATGCGCCAGCGTCTGGCGAAAACCGCACCGCGCTGGAACATCTGAGAGGCTGTTTATTGTGTAGCCACCCGCCGAAGCTTCAGGCCCCAACCCTGTTGCATCCCGGCGGCAGCCAGCAAAATCGCGGCGACACCGATCCATTGCAGCGGCTCCAGGCGATGGCCGAAGGCGAACCAGTCCACGAAAATCGCCGCAATCGGATAGATGAACGACAACGCGCCGGTCAGGGCGGTCGGCAGCTTTTGAATCGCCCCGTAGAGCAGCACATACATCAAACCGGTATGCACGATGCCCAGCGTCACCAGGCTGGCCCAGGCACTGGGCGCTTGCGGCATCGCCGAGAAGTGCGCAAAAGGCGCTAGCAACAACACGCCGGTGCAGACCTGGATCAACGCGATCAGATGCGGTGGCGTGCCGGTCAGGCGTTTGATGATCAACGCGGCAATCGCGTACAGGAAGGCAGCACCCAAGGCCAGGGCGATCCCCATCAGGTAATCGTTGCCACCCTCGCCTTGCTCGCCATGTGCGCTGACAATCGCCAGCATCCCGAGAAACGAAATGCCCAGCCAGAACAGTTTTTGCAGGGTGATTTTCTCCCCGAGAAACAGCGCGGCCAGCCCCACCAACATGAACGGCTGGACGTTATAAACCGCCGTGCCGATGGCAATCGAGGCGCGAGAATAGGACGCGAACAACAGCACCCAGTTACCGACAATCGCCACACCACTCAGTACGGCCAACAAGAAAGTGGTGGACGTCAAAATGCCAGGGCGCAGAAAGCCGAACGCCGCGCAGATCAGCAACAAGGTGGCGGCACCGAACACGCAGCGCCAGAACACCACGTCCAGCACCGGTTGCCCGGACACCAGCACGAACCAGCCAATGGTTCCGGAAATCAGCATGGCGGCGGTCATCTCGAATGAGCCGCGACGTAGTGTTCTGTCCATCTTCAACCTCCTGTGTTTGAAGCCAAAGTATGCCAATCCGCCGGTGGGCTTCTCCAGCGCAAAAAGCAGGCTAAACTCGGTATCTGCCTTTTTTATCAAGGCTTATCCAGCCGATTGCCTAACAGGGGATTCGCCATGACCGACGACATCGACCAAGTGCTGATCAGCGCATTGATGGAAGACTCCCGCCGCTCGCTCAAGGCCCTGGCACAGATCAGCGGCCTGTCCTCGCCCAGCGTTGCCGAGCGTCTGCGCCGCCTCGAAGAACGCGGCGTACTCAAGGGCTATACCGTCGAAATCGACCCTAAATGCTTCGGCTATCAACTCCAGGCCATCGTCCGCATCCGCCCGTTGCCGGGCCAGTTGCAGGAAGTGGAGCGGCAGATTCAGGCGATCCCCGAATTCACCGAGTGCGACAAAGTCACCGGTGACGACTGCTTCATCGCCCGCTTGCATGTGCGCTCGATGGAACAACTGGACACCCTCCTCGACCGCCTCAACACCCACGCCGAAACCAACACCGCCATCGTCAAGAAAACCCCGATCAAGCGCCGGCTGCCACCGATGGCGTGAGTGCATTTTGTTCGCAAAGGCGTAGATTGGTGTTTTTCCGGCGAAGGATTGGCGGTATGAAAACTCAGGCCATGTTACTGGCGGCGGTGATGCTTGCAGGCTGCGGTACATTCCAGACAGTGGTGCGTAGTGACGAAGCAGCGGCAAAGAGCCTCAAGGAACAGAAAACCTACTGCGGCGCGGTTCCACGGATCTATAGCGGCGTGACGTATGACTTTTGCCGCCTGCATGCGACTCCAGGCCCAGGCATCGATGAGTACCAGTACAACAATGGCACACCCTTTGTACTGATCGACGTAGTCATTTCCGGCGCTCTCGACACCATGCTCCTGCCCTACACCATTTATCGGCAGCAGGCTGATGGCAGTATTGTCATTACCGAATAACCTTGAGCGTCCGATTCCCAGACAATAAAAAACCCGCCGAAGCGGGTTTTTTACTCAAGGCTGGCGATCAATCATCGCGGCCCATGATGCCGAACAGCTGCAGCAAGCTGACGAACAGGTTGTAGATCGATACATACAGGCTGATGGTCGCCATGATGTAGTTGCGCTCGCCGCCGTGAATGATGGCGCTGGTCTGGAACAGAATGCAGACCGAGGAGAACAGCACGAAACCTGCGCTGATCGCCAGTTGCAGACCGCTGATCTTGAAGAAGAAGCTCGCCAGCGTCGCACCCAGCAGCACGAAGAAACCGGCCGTGATGAAACCGCCGAGGAAACTCATGTCCTTACGGGTGATCAGCACATAAGCCGACAGGCCGCCGAACACCAGCGCGGTCATCGCGAAGGCCGAACTGACCACTTCCGCGCCGCCCTGCATGCCCAGGTAACGGTTGAGGATCGGGCCGAGCAGGAAACCCATGAAACCGGTCAGCGCGAACGCAGAAACCAGGCCCCACGCCGAGTCACGGAGTTTGTTGGTGAGGAAGAAAAGGCCGTAGAAGCCGATCAGCACGACGAAGATGTTCGGGTAGCCGACACGCATCTGCTGCGCGACAAACGCCATCACGCCGCTGAATGCGAGGGTGAGGGCAAGTAGGCCGTAAGTGTTGCGCAGGACGCGGCTAACCTCTAGCTGCTCAGCCTGCACGCTGTTATTAACTGCGTAATCCTGTTCGCGCATGGCGACACTCCTGTTGGTTTGAAACGTTCAGTCGCAAAGATCATAACAGACGCTCTGTAACAAGCTATGCAGAGAGTTTGACAGTGTGTTTCATTCAGGTATTATGGCGCCCGCAACGCAAACGGAGGTGTGGCCGAGTGGTTTAAGGCAACGGTCTTGAAAACCGTCGACTGTAACAGGTCCATGAGTTCGAATCCCATCGCCTCCGCCATCTTATGTACGACAAAGCCCTGATTATTCAGGGCTTTGTCGTTTCTGGGGCACGCGACTTCTGTTGCACCATTTCTATATCGTTTCCGCATCTTTTCGGTCATTTCCGCAACTCCTACCTTACGAAGCCACCTCTGCGCCCAAATCAAGCAGCTCGATGAAAATGTGAAGGATGCAGCTGATGTTACTTCGATAGGCGCGGTTTTCGACCAAAAAGCAGACTGTCAGATTCGCATAGAAAATCCGGGGCCGTATCAGGTCGGGATCAATAGTGACCGCGGAAATCATTCGGCCATCACCAGCCGTTCGTCCGCGTGAATTCGCGTACAGCGTGCTCACCCGCTCCGCCCCCAACTCGTAGGCGTAGAACCCTCCGCTGACTTCCCGGGGCTTCGCCCGCCACTCTGCCGAGCTCTCGGCCGCAGCATCTCCACCCTGCGATACGGAAGCGTCACTGAAGGCTTGATGCACCCGTTTCTGGGTCAGTTTTCAATCAGCGCCAACAATCCAATTGCCCTTGCGCACGACTGCTGAAGATCGTCAGCAGCTCGCTCAGTGTATGCGGCAGCGGTTCGGCAGTGCGGGTCACCGCGTACAGGGTGATCGGCAGCGCTGGGGCCAGGGGACGAATGGCGGTGGCCCCAGGCGACGCGCCAAGGGCGGTGAAGGGGTCGATCACCGCCAGCCCTGCACCGGATTCGACCATCGCCCTGGCCAGTGAATAGGTTTGCACCGCGATGCTCACCCGTGGCGGCGGCTCTACCGCCTTGAGGTAGCTGTCGAGGCGGGCCGAAAGCGGGTCGGCGCTGGACAGTCCGATCAAGGGCGCATCGGCCAGGGCCATCAACGGCAGCGGCTTGCCTTCATCTTCCAGCGGCCAATAACCTGCCGGTGCCAACGCCACCAACACCCCGCTGGCCAGCGCCTGGGCCTTGAGCGCGGGGTGATCAGGCTGTTGCAGGGTCAGGGCAACATCAATTTCACGCATCAGCAGGTTCTGTACCAGTTCGCGACTGTGGGCGCTGGACAGCTCGCAAGCGATGTCCGGATAACGCTGGGTCCACTCATGAATGGCCGGCGGCAGCAGCGACAGGGCCAGTGCCGGGGTCGCACCGATCCGCAGGCTGTGGCCCGGCTCACGGCGCAGGCTTTCCGCCAGGCGTCGCACCCCTTGCAGGCTCTCCGTGACCTTGTCGACCTCGCGCTCCAGCTCCAGCGCTTCGGGCGTGGCCTGCAGTTTACCGCGCACCCGCAGAAACAACGGGAAGCCCAATTGCTGCTCGGCGTGTTGCAGCACCTTGGTCACGGCAGGCTGGGAAACGTGCAGCAACTGCGCGGCACCGCTGACCGAGCCGGTCTGGCGGATGGCCTGGAAAATCTCGATATGGCGAAGGCGCATGGCAAGTCCATAACCTTTGTTTATGGGTTAGCTATCTTTATTCATTGTTCGACGCCTGTCACCTGGCTCTAACCTCGGGCTCGTCTCAACAACGATTAAGGACTGACATGGCTCAGCATGTATGCATCATCGGCGGTGGCGTCATTGGCCTGGCAACGGCTTACGCACTGGTGCGCGATGGCGTTGACGTGACTCTGGTCGAGGCTCGCGAGTCGCTGGGCAGTGAAACCAGCTTCGCCAACGGCGGCCAGTTGTCCTATCGCTACGTGGCGCCCCTGGCCGACGCCGGTGTGCCATTGCAGGCCATTGGCTGGATGCTGCGCGGTGACTCCCCGCTGAAACTGCGCCCGCGCTTCGATCCTGCGCAGTGGCGGTGGATGGCATCTTTCCTCGGTGCTTGCCGCTCCTCGGTCAACCGCGCCAACGCGGCCCATCTGTTGCGCCTCGCGCTGTTGAGCCAGTCCACTTTGCAAACCTGGCGTGAAGAGGATGCCTTGGGCGGTTTCCACTGGCGGCGCAACGGCAAGCTGGTGACCTTTCGCCAGGCCAGCAGCTTCGAACATGCCCGCAACAGCCTTGCCGCCCCCCGGCAACAACAGGTGCTGTCGCACGCCGACTGCGCCCGTCTGGACCCGGCGCTGGCGGAGGCGCCCTTTGTCGGCGCCATTTATACCCCGGATGAAGAAGTCGGTGATTGCCACGGCTTTTGCCAGCAACTGGCGGCGCGTTTGCAGGCGTCGGGACGTTGCGAGTTCCGCCTGGGCCAGGCCGTGACCGGAATTCGCCATGCCCATGGCGCGGTGAGTGCGATTGAACTGGGCGACGAAGTGCTGCCGGTGGAGCAGTTGGTCATCGCGGCCGGCCATCGCAGTCCGTTGCTGGCACTGCCCGGAATCAACCTGCCGCTGTATCCCCTCAAGGGTTATAGCCTGACGGTACCGATCGGCGCCCAGCACCGGGCGCCGGACCTGAGCATCACCGACTACGACCGCAAGATCGTCTATGCCCGGATCGGTGAGCAGTTGCGGGTGGCGGCGATGGTCGACATTGTCGGTTTCGATCCGTCGCTGGACCCCAAGCGCCTGGCCCTGATCAAACGCCAGGCGCGCGATACTTTCGCCAATGCCGGCGACTACGACCAGGCCATTGAATGGGCCGGCATGCGTCCGGCGACCCCCAGCGGCGTGCCGCTGCTGGGCGCAACGGTATATCGCAACCTGTGGCTGAACCTCGGCCATGGCGCACTGGGTTTCACCCTGGCCTGCGCCAGCGCTCGATTACTCAGTGAACTGATCGGCCAGCGCCGCCCCTCCATCGACCTGCAGGGTTTTACGCCCCGTGCGGCTTGAACGCTTACTCCTTAGAAGGACCACCCGATGACCATTAACCGTATCCAGCCCAATCCACGCTTGTCCGGCGCCGTGACCTTTGGCGACCTGGTGTTTCTCTCCGGCCAGGTGCCGGGCGACGCCACCGATGCCGGCGGCCAGACTAGCCAAGTACTGGAAAAAATCGACGCATTGTTGGCCGAGGCGGGCAGCGACAAGGATCATCTGCTCAGCGCGACCATTTACCTGAAGGACATCGGCGAAGATTTCGCAGCGATGAATGACGTCTGGTCTGCCTGGTTGTCGCCCGGCCAGGCACCAAGTCGCACCACCTTGCAGGCCGAACTGGCGCGTCCGCAAGTGCGGGTGGAAATAACCGTTATCGCGGCACGCCGCTAAACCACCCCTCACCCACAACGGAGAATAACAATGCAAAAAATCACGTTGATCGGCTGCACCCTGGGCCTGTTGCTAGGTACTCAGACTCATGCTGACGAAGCATCGCTGGGTCCTACCTTGAGCAAGATTGCCAGCGCCAATAGCATCACCCTGGGCTATCGCGATGCTTCAGTGCCGTTCTCCTACGTGGGCGATCACTCGGGACAACCCATGGGCTACTCGGTAGACCTGGCGAGCAAGATCGTCGAGCGGGTGCAGCAGAAGCTGGCGTTGCCCCAGCTCAAGGTGAAGTACAACCTGGTGACATCGCAAACCCGCATTCCGCTGGTGCAGAACGGTACCGTTGACCTGGAGTGCGGCTCGACCGGCGTTACCGCAGAGCGACAAAAGCAGGTGGCGTTTTCCTATGGGTTTATCTATGTCAAAGGTCAATTGCTGACGGCCAATGACAGCGGGATCAAGAGTTTCGCCGATCTGCGCGGCAAGAATGTGGTAACCACCGCCGGCACCACCAACGAACGCTATCTGAAAAGCTACAACGTCGATCACAAGATCGACATGTTCGTGATCAGCGCCAAGGACCACGGTGAAGCCTTCCAGATGTTGCAGTCCGGTCGGGCGGCGGCGTTCTACATGGACGATGCGCTGCTCTACGGCGAACGCGCCAAGGCCCGCGATCCGCACAAGTGGGTGGTGGTCGGGGAAGAGCAGTCGCGGGAAATCTACAGCTGCATGGTACGCAACGATGATCCGCAGTTCCTCGCGCTGGTGAACTCGACGCTGGGCGAGCTATACAGCTCCGGGGAAATCAACGGGATCTACCAGCGCTGGTTCGAACAGCCGATTCCGCCTAAAGGCTTGAACCTGGAGTTCCCGATGACCAGCGAACTCAAGGCCATCATTGCCAAGCCGGTGAGTGATCCGGTGCAGTAGCTTCAGCGCAGCGTCCATCCCCGTAAAGTCGGGTTGTGCAGCCCTATCAAATTGACCTGTTTGGTCGCCTTGGCTGCTTCAAGGCTCTGGAGCATAAAAACAGCCTTGAACGTCAGCACCGTTTTAGTAGTCACGGGTCGGCAGTGACCAGCGAGCGTCACTGCCAAAAGTCGTTACTGTGTGAGCGTTACCACCGCAGTAGCGACTAGCACCCTCACTGGTTAGTCGGAGGCTTTATCCGCCACCAGGGCTTTGGGATTGCTACTCCCCCAAACGGTAGCAAGGTCCACCAGCAATGTCCCACTGAGTTCTTCAAGTTCACTCTGGGCGATCTCACTGTCGCCTTGTTTACCGAAGAGCACCACTTGATCACCAGCGCGCACAGCAGGGATATCTGTCACGTCCACCATGAGTGTATTCATGGAGACCTTCCCTACTACTGGAGCACGCTGCCCATCTATAAGGACAACGCCTTTATTGGTAAACGCTCGACGATAGCCATCAGAATAGCCCACTGGAATATTCGCAAGCTTTGAATCACGACTCAGTGTCACTGTTCGGTCATACCCCACTGTATTGCCTTTAGGGTATTGATTAACAGACGCCACGTATGACTTGACCTGCATGACCGGTTTGTACTCGGCATGCGAAGGTTCCATCATCCCATACAAGGCGCCTCCGGCACGTACCATGTCCAAATGCGACTCTGGCACTTCTAACGTCGCGTAAGAGTTCGCCGCATGAAGGGTGATTTTACTTCTATCAATTCCGGCGGCCTTTATCAGCCAAGCCGTTTGCTCATTGAAAGCCTTGAGCCCTTGCCGAACATCATCCTTATCCTGCACCGCGAAGTGAGTCATGATTCCGACCAGCTCCAGAGGAGCCAAACGATTGATCGCCAAGGCTTCTTGCCGACCGTGTTCAGTGCTCATTTCCAGGCCGTTACGACTCATACCACCTGCGTTCAACGCCAAGTGAACCTTCAGGCGACTCCCATGCTTTTCAGCAATAGCGGCCGTTTCTCGAGCATAATCGAGGCTACTGACTAACTCCTCTATCTTGTACGGCAATGCTCCTTCCACCTCGGCCAACGTCGCTGTACGCACTCGTACAAGTTCCCCCTTGAATCCACTTTCACGTACAACTCGAGCCTCTTCATTGCTGGCAACGCCTACGCAGGGCACTTCCATTTTCATGACAGATGGCATTAATAACGCGACACCATGACCATAGGCATCCGCCTTGAGGATGGCGCAAAGCCGTGATTTATTCGTCAAGGTGTTCTGGAGCGTGCGAATATTATTTTCAAACGCCGCCTGGTTAATTTCAACCCATGCATTACTGGTTGCCACGGCCCGTTCAGACTGACCATTATCCAAAGAAAGCAGCGGTGCAGCCTGAACATACCCCTGCCCTATAATCAAGCCTAAAGAAAGAGCAATAACAGTCCGTGTGAAAGGCATACAATACATCTCCTGATACAGAACGTTGTTGATGACAACTAACGATTTGACGACATACATGATTTTGCGCAAGCCACTACCCAACTAAGGAAATGGCCTGACTTTATTGGCGACAGGACACACCACTGAGAGCGACAAAAGCAAAACTCAGTACAGGGCGAACAACGTTATTGAAACGCCATCCTTGAAATAACCCTTCCGGTGAAATTTTTGATGACTCGCGAAATCACTGGGCAGATATATATTATATTTTTTACATGGATTTATAGCTGACACTTTCTAACCCCACTTTAACTTGGAGCGCTGGCAGGGTGATATCCAGGGATATATCAAGCAGTCATATCCATCACGCAACCGCGTTGTCCGCCAGCTCCCAGCCCTCAGGCCTTAGCGTGTGCCAATCGCTGACCTGTTGATAGGCATGGCCGATGCGCAGAATCAGCGGTTCGGCGAATGCCCGACCCACAATCTGCATCGAGACCGGCATGCACTTTTCATCGAGCCCGATGGGCAGCGCCACCGAACACAGGTTCAGCAAGTTGGCGAACCGCCCCAACAAGGCCAGTGGCGTGCCATATTCATCGACCTCATCCAACGGTACACTGCCAATAGCGTTGGTCGGGAAAGCGCAGGCGTCTATGTTGGTCATGGCCTCCTGCATGGCGTGCCGGGCCGCGCGGCGCTGATTGTGCAACTGGATATACGACGCTGCGTCGATGGCGCGACCACTGAGTACGCGACGTTGAACATGGGGGTCGAAACGCAGATCGTCGCGCTCGAACAAGCTACCCAGGCTGGCATAACCTTCTGCGCTCATCAGCCCACCAGCGATGCGCATGCACTGCTCCAACGACGTGGGTAGCGGTTGCTCGATCAGTTGCATGCCCAACGCGGCCAACTGCTTGAGCCCCAAATCGTAAGCCTTCAGCACCCCGGGAGCGACATGCGCTCGTTCGGCCTGTGGCAACACCCAGATGCGCAAACCGGCTACCGGCTGATTGAGACCGGCAGCGGCGCTGAATACAGGTGCCTGGGCCGAAACCGGATCCAGCGGGTCCGGGCCCAGCAGTGCATCCAACATCCACGCCGCATCTTCAACGGTGTGGGTGATAGGCCCTACCGAATCCAGCGAAGGACACAGTTCGATCAAGCCATGGCGACTGATAAGCCCACGCGTGGTTTTCAGCCCGACCAAGCCGCACATGCCCGCCGGAATCCGCACCGAGCCGCCGGTATCGGTGCCCAACGCAGCGCTCGCCAACCCGCTGGCCACGGCCACTGCCGAGCCGCTGCTTGAGCCACCCGGAGCGCGATGCACGTTACGGTCCCACGGGTTCCACGGCGTGCCCATCACCGCGTTAGTGCCCCAGCCACCGAAAGCGAATTCGACGGTGTGGGTCTTGCCAAGAATGATTGCACCGGCACGCTCCAGGCGTTGCACTGCAGTGGCGGTCAACCTCGAAACACGCGGTGCCTGTGCCAATGATCCACCCGTGATGGCCTGGCCATCGATCTCGAACAAGTCCTTGATCGCCAGAGGAATGCCATGCAGCGGTCCCAGGTGTATACCGGACGCACGCTGGCGATCAGCGGCGATGGCCGCGTTCAAAGCACGCGAGGGATAGGCCTCGACATAGGCATTGAGCTGCTCGTCAAAGCGCTCGATGCGCGCCAGTTGCGCACGAACCAGCGCTTCGCTAGTCAGCGATCCCGCCTGCAGCGCCTGCTGCAACTGGGCAATGCTGTGGGAAGTAACTCGATCTATGGTGCTCATATGTTCAACCTCGCACGGTTTTGCGCCCGCGTGAAAAGTGCTTTTCAAGCACACGCGACAGCATGGAAAGAGGGAAAGCGATAACAAAATAGAACAGCCCTACCAGCAGGAAGACATGCATTGGCAGGAAGGTTTCCGAAGCGATGGCCCGCGCCGCCAGCATCAACTCATCGGTGGCAATCAAAGCGCACAACGAGCTGTCCTTGAGGATCGACACGTAGGCGTTAAGCAGTGGCGGCAACATGCCACGAATCGCTTGCGGCAGGATGACGGTGGTAAACGCTTTCAGCGGCGTCAGTCCGATGGCGATAGCGGCTTCGCGCTGGCCGCGATGCAGCGAATCCAGGCCGCCACGGAGGATTTCCGCAACGTAAGCGGCACCCTGCAAACCCAGACCGATGACCCCGGCCCAATAGCCGGACAACGTCAACCCCAGGCTGGGCAACGCGAAATACAGGGCCAGCAGCAACGCCAGAAGAGGTACAGCGCGCATGCTCTGAATAAAGAACGCTGCCAACCGTTTCAGGATGACACTTGGACTTCTCATCGCCCAGACCAACAACGCCCCCAGCACGACCGCCAGAGCGAACCCCATCAGGGACAATTCGGCAGTGATCCGTGCACCGAGCAACAGGCGAGCGATCCAGTCGCTCCAATACTCCGGGTATTGCTGAAAAAAACTGATCATCGCGCGCTCCCAAAATGACGTTCGAGCCGAATGAATCCCACGCCAATCGGTAAAATCATCGCAGCGTAGATGCACATCACAGCCAAATAGATCAGTGAAGTCTGGAAGGTGGAGGTCACCAGATTGCGCGCCAGGAACATTATTTCCGGCACGGCGATGGCCGAGGCGATGGACGTGTCCTTGACCAATTGCGTGACGTAGTTGGCGAACGCAGGCAACGTCACGCGCAGGGCCTGGGGCAAGAGAATGCAGTGCAAAATCTGCATCCGGCTCAGACCGACAGCCAACCCGGCTTCATGCTGACCGACATGCAGCGACTTCAAGCCGCTACGGAAAATATCGGCCAACACCGCGCTGCCCACCAGACTCAAGCCAACGATGGCGGCCAGCCACGCGGGCAAGTTGATGCCAAGGTAGGAGAGACCGAAATAGATCAGGAACAGATGCGCCAGCGCGGGAACATTGCGCATCCACTCAATGAAACAGCCGATCACCCCATGCAACACCCGTGACCGACTGAACGTCAGCAACACCGCCAGTACTACCCCTCCGGCACTCGCCAGCAGCAAGGTACACAGCGCGATTTCCAGGGCGGTGAGCGCGCCTTTCAACAACAGAGGCAGTAGCCCGAGAAAGACCTCGAAGTTCGCCATCAAGCGCCCTCCATGGCCATGCGCCCAAGAAAACTGCGGGTGCGCTCATGGCTTGGGTTGTCGATTACCTGCGCCGAAGGCCCTTGCTCGACAATGTGTCCGCCGTCCATGAAGATCACCCGATCCGCCACATCTCGAGCGAAGCGCACTTCATGGGTCACCATGATCATGGTGCGGCCCTCTTGCGCCAGCTCACGAATCACGGCCAGTACTTCACCTACCAGCTCGGGGTCCAGCGCCGAGGTCGGCTCGTCGAACAGGATGACTTTAGGTTGTTGGGCCAGCGCGCGGGCGATAGCGACCCGCTGTTGCTGTCCGCCGGACAACTGCTCGGGATAGACCTCGGCCTTGTGCCGCAGATGGACTTTTTCCAACATGGCATCAGCCAGCTCGTAGGCCTGCTTGCGCGGCATACCCTGTGCCTTGATCGGCCCCAGTGCGACGTTGTCGCGTACGCTCAAATGTGGCCAGAGATAGAAGAGCTGGAACACCATCGCGATCTCGCGTCGCTGCGGAGCCATTTCCCGATCACTCATCAGACGTATGCGTTTACCGTCCTTGATCTGCCCGATCAACTCGTCGCCCAGCCAGATATCGCCTCGAGTGGGTTTTTCCAGGTAATTGATGCAACGCAGGCAAGTGGACTTTCCCGACCCACTGGGGCCGATCAACGACAGGGTTTCACCGGCTTTCAACTCCAGGTTGATACCCTTGAGCACTTCCAGATCACCATAACTTTTGTGCAGGTCATGCACTCGCAGCAATGCAGGTTCGGACGGGGTCGACATCTTGGTTAACCTCTTTTTGTTATAGACATGGCGATGAATCGGCACGGGCCATCAGGCCGATTCATCCGCTCAAGCGCTTACTTGCAGCCGGGCAGTTTCCAGTCCGCCGGGCGGTCGACACCCAGCCTCAGGTCCTTGCCTTCCGGCACATACCAGACATCCTGAGTCAGACCGTAGCGGGCACCGATCTTGCGCATTTCACAGCTTTTCCAGAGGGTCTGGATCTGCTCGTTCACGGCAGCCACCAGCTGCGGGCTGGCCCGTTTATTGAAGCCGTACACCACCTGACCCAGACCCGTCAGCAGTGGGAAATTCGGATCGTTGTCGGTGAAAGCGTTGAAGTGCAGGTGCCACTGCTCGTTGCGAAAAATGGCGTATTGCATGACCGGAGGATCGCCAATCACTGCATCGATGCGCCCGGCGAGGAGATCGCGCACCGCGGCATCGGAGGTGTCGTACAGCGCTACTTGCAGCCCTTCGATCTTGCGCATCTCAGGGATGAACGAAAAACCCGTGATGGTGCCGACTTTCTTGCCCTGCAAATCTTTGAGGCTGCTCCAGTTGGTCTTGTCGGTCTGGGTGATCCCGTTCTTGAAATAGTGAATCGGGTCGCTCACGGTCATGATCTTCGCGCGCTGCTCGGTCCAGCCCATGGTGCCGGCCATGACATCCACGCGTTTAGCTTGTACTGAGGCGATGGTGCCGGCCCAGTCCATCAAGGCAGGTTTAACCTTCAGCCCCAGCTTCTCAGATATTTGTTGAAGGATTTCACCGTCGTAGCCGACCATCCGGCTGTCTTGATAACCGGTCCCCGGCATATCGCCAGTGAACGCGATAGTCAGGCTTCCCGGCTCTACCGTTTCCAGTGCGAATGCCGGTACCGAGGCCAGCATGGATACCAGCAGACCCGCATAGATACCGGCGAAACGTTGAACGTTGGGCTTCTTCATCACGTGCTCCTCGATTGTTTTTTTATGAACAGCATGGTGTTAGGCAGGAGCTCATCGTATGGTGATCAGCGGTATAACTTGTTGGATGGTTTGCATGAATGATTGAACATTTGCGACATTTCGGAGATGTACTGCCCAGGGCCTCCAGCGAAAGCCTCGTGGAAGGGCTTGATCATGGTCAGGCACGACATCCGCCAAGCCGACGCGGCGCCACCGAGTTGTCCATTGGTATTGTGTTGTGGCCGCGCTTCCCCTTGCTGTCACTCTCAGGGCTGACCGATGCGTTGCGACATGCTGCCGATACGGGTGATCAGAGCCGCCCGATACGATGCCAATGGAAAGTACTCGGTACCCCTGGGCAAAGAGTCATTTCCAGTTGCGGACTGGATGTACCTATCGACAGTGAACTCACCCATCCTCATCAATTTGATTACATCGTGGTGATTGGTGGACTGCTCGATTCCCTTGAGGAAGCACCAAAGACTTATCCGGCATTTCTGCATCAGGCGGCAGCCGCTGACGTGCCATTGATCGGTCTATGCACGGGCAGCTTCGTGCTCGCTCGACATGGCCTGATGGAGGGACGTACTGCTTGCGTGCATGCCTACCATTGCGACGACTGGAAACGTCTGTTCCCCAGATTGCGCTTTGTCAGCAACAGTGACTTCCTCATCGACAAGGATCGGATCACCTGCGCAGGCGGTATCTCGGTGATTGAGTTGGCCATCCATCTTATTGGGGTGCATTGCGGCCCGGATCGGGCCGGCAAAGTTGTTCATCAGATGACGGTCGCAAAAAGCAGCTCCGGCAGTTTCGTCGACCGGCGCAAGGCACTTGGCTACGCCAGCTCTTCGAACAGGCGCCTGCACGAAGCCGTGATGCTGATGGAAAAGCACATGACCGAGCCCTTGGATATTGACTCAATCGCGAACCTTGTCGGTACCAGTAAACGGCAACTGGAGCGACTGTTTGTCGCTGAAACCAGTAACACTCCAGCCCAATTCTATCGCCACGTTCGACTCAGGTTTGGCCGATGGCTTCTCATCAGCTCGGATCGACATATCGGGGAAATCGCTTTCGAATGCGGGTTCGCCGATGCGCCCCATTTCATTCGACATTTTCAGAACATGTTTGGCATGTCCCCCGGAAAATTGCGCAAAGAGTTGATGCGAAAAACGACACTCACCCAAGGGGAGAGGTTTTTTTTGTATAGACAGTGAAGCATTGATCGGTCGCGGGGCAGAATGTGAAGACCAAGTTGGAATGAGATTAACGGTTTTTCGACAGGCAGCGTTTGGCCCGTTTTCTGCCTGTCGCGACTGGCCACTAACGACCCATTGCAAGCGATCGCAGCCAATACAGTTACGGTCAGTTTTCCCGCACCGAGAGTCGCGTCGTGCAAGATCTACCCGGTTGCGCCGCACTAGAGCATCACGCTGCGTCAATGCCTGTTGCAACCGCCGAGCCACTGCTACGCCAGGACAATACGTCTGAGCTTGGCGTTCAGTGCGGCGAACGCCGCTTCGGTACTGGCCTTGTGGTTGGTGATGAGCACGTCGATGCGTTCTGGCGGGCAGAAAGCGACGCGGCTCTCCACGCCGATCTTGCTGTAGTCGGCGAGGATGACCACGCCTTCGGCATTGTCGGCCATGGCGCGCGCCACTTCGGCTTCGCGGTGGTCGTAGTTGCTGGCACCGCGCTGGGCGTCGATGCCGACGGGCGATAACAGCGCGAGGTCGGCCCGATAGCGGCCAATTTCCGCTACCGTGGTGCCGCCAACCGTAGCGGGAGCGCGGTCGCCGAGCGAACCGCCCAGTACGATCACCTCGTTGTGCTGGCCGCCTGGCACAGCGGGATTACGCAATTGCAACGCCACGTTGAACGAGTTGGTGATCACGGTCAGCCCTCCCAGCTTGGCCAGCTCTTCGGCGAGGATGACGGTGGTGGTGCCCGCGTCGATAAACACTGTCTGTCCGTGCGACAGCAGACTGACCGCTGCGCGCGCGAGGTCACGCTTGAATTTGACGTTGATGTTCGCCCGCTCGGCGATGGGCGCTTCGTCTTCAACGCGGATGGCGCCGCCATGTATCCGCTTCAACTCCCCCTGCTCTTCCAGAGCGACCAGGTCGCGTCGCACCGTCTCGCGTGAAACGTTCAGTTCCGTGACGATGCGGTCGGTGGTGACGTGCTGCAAGGTCGATAGCAGTGCGCGGATCCGCTGGTAACGCTCTTCTTGCCACATACCGGGTGTCCCTGCTGTTCGAGTCGCTGTCCGAGCGCGCATTGTGGAGGGGCGTCAGTCGCTGTCAAGTTTGGCGCGGCCTCACGATCATTGGGCTGGCGCAGCCTGCGCGTCACATTTGTGCGATGTTGAGGCATTATTGTTTTTTTGTGTATTTGGAGCTAGCCTCGTGGCCGGACGGATTCTTCCCCTCGTCCGCATTTCGAAACACGCTTTCGCCATCGCCTCGGTTGCAACCTCTCATCTAGAAGTAGGAGCTATGCCATGCAGCGTCGCCAGTTTCTGAACACCCTCGCCACCGTTTCCGTTGTCAGTCCGCTGTTGTTGTCATCCCGCATAACGCAAGCCGCCACGCCCCCGGCCACACCAAGTGCGCTGGACCCGGCGCGCTGGTCGCCGCTCAACCAAAAGCGTCTGCAGGCGGTGATCGATGAACACGGCGTCAAGAGCGCGTCCTACCGCCCTGACCAGCGCCCGTACGCGGTGTTCGACTGGGACAACACCTGCATCATGAACGACTGTGAAGAAGCGCTGCTGGTCTACCAGATCAATCATCTGCAGTACAAGCTGACGCCCGATGAGTTCGCTGAGGTGGTGCGTCAGGACGTGCCGAACGGCGCGTTCATGAAGGACTACACCACGGTGGACTCCAAGCCGGTCAAGATGGAAGACATCGCCAGCGACGTAGAAGCGGATTACCGCTGGTTGTACGCCAACTACAAGGGGCTCGCCGGCGACAAGAGCCTGGAAGAGATTCAGGCCAGCGAGCAGTACAAGGATTTTCTCGCCAAGCTCTACTTCATGTACGACGCGATCTGCGACAGTTACCCGGTGGAGATCGGCTATAAGTGGATTCTGTATTTCTACAAGAACATGACCACGACTGAGTTGCAGGCGATGGCCGAGGCTTCCAACAACTACGCCATCGGCGACGCGCTGCGCAAGGTCAAGTACGAGAGCTCACGCACTTTGCCGGGCAAGGCCGGGGTGGTGGCGGATACGCACTTTCATGGCATCCGCATCCATGAGGAAATCCGCGGCCTGATGCACACGCTGCGCGCCAACGGCATCGACGTCTATGTCAGCACCGCCTCGATCGACGATGTGGTACGCGTGTTCGCGGGCAATCCTCATTACGGATACGGCGTGCCGCCTGAGAACGTGATCGGCCTGCGCATGGCGATGGAAGGCGGCAAGTACACCACTCGTTATCAGCCGGACTGGCACTTCAACTACGGGCCGGGCAAGACCGTCGGCATCAAGAACGTGCTGGTTAAACAGAAGGGCTATGGCCCGGTGTTGGTGGCTGGCGACAGCGATGGCGATGCCTGGATGCTGCGCGACTTCAACGATACGGCGGTGGGGGTGATCGTCAACCGCATGAAGAAGGGCGAGATCGGCGCCGACAGCCAGCAGGCCGCTACCCAGTTGGGCACCCCGAACGCCCGCTTCATCCTGCAGGGACGCAACGAGCACACCGGCCTGATGATTCCAGACGAGAAATCGCTCAAGTACGGTAAAGACGAGCTTAAGCTGCTGGCTTGATGGCACTGGCTCGCGGGTGGCGGGTGGCGGGTGGCGGGTGGCGGGTGGCCGGCGGCCATCCGCGAGCCGCAGTGCAACTCGCGTAAGCGTCCGGCGAAGACACCTACCTTGATGCAGCATCCAGGGCAATGGTGTCCTCTGCGACATTACCTCAAAACTATTTCAGACCTATTCGAGTTGGTAATTCAACCAAATATGGTGAGTGCCATCGGTTTCGATTTTGATCCCTCCTGATCCCGATATCCCTATCAAATCACCTGTACCACTGCCTCCGACTATGCAGAAAAATTCATCTGCCCGATTAGTTCCGGTTGTGGAGGCAGAGTGGATGAAATTGAAGGTGCCTTCTTTCCCATTCACAGTACCTTTGAAGCTCTCAATTGCGATGTAACTGCCCGTCTTGGTCGTTTGGTCGAACGCCGCAGTAAAAACTGTTGAGGAAACCCCGTCGATAGCACCCGAGTAGCATTTCTCCATGGTGCTGATAGACACTGGCAAAGAGGTAGCAATCTGAGGAGTTGGACTCAGGCCTGTTGGCTTGAAATTCTTAGTAGAAAAGGTGGCTAACGCTTCCATTCACATCCGTCTCTATCCAATGAGTGAAGTTCTCATTCTACTCCACAGCGCAGCATGCAAGGAGCTAAAAGCGCGCTGCGAAGCCAAGCCTATTTCCATCTATGCGGCAGTAACTCCGCAATCTCACTCGCCCGCTGCGTCGGCAGCCGCGTCAGCACATTCTTCAGATAGGCGTACGGATCATGCCCATTCATGCGTGCCGACTGGATCAGGCTCACCGGTGAATATCCGAAGCACGTCACTGAAGCTCTCGAAAGGATCAGGGGTCAAGCGTCGAAACTCGCCGGCAAGACCTAACGTCACTGCTGGGTGAGTTTGTGAGGGTCCGCTATGGGTTGTGGCTGCCCCTTACGACAGGGGTAAAAACGCTTCGCCAACATTGAAGTGTGCGCGTCTACGTTAAATCTGAAATTTATCGGCACATCAGCAGATGTGGATTTCGCGTAGAAGCGCGATTTCCAGTCCGGCTTTGAGTACCTATCGCTCTCAAAAACGTTTTTACATAGCCTCGGCCAGAAGCGGCCTCTCAGGTGGGACTGCGATCAACCTGCTGGCTTGCGCGTCTCCCGAAGTTCCGCCCATTTCAACAGTGCATCCAGTGCCGGACAAAGCGCCTGACCCCACTCTGTCATGCGGTACTCCACCTTGGGTGGTACTTGCGGATAGGCGGTGCGGTGCACGATGCCATCCGCTTCCAACTGGCGTAACTGCTGGGCGAGCATTTTCTGGGATATCTCGGGGATTAGCTTTTCCAGCTCGGAAAAGCGTTGCACCTGGCCACCGAAGAGGTGGAACAGGATCACCAGCTTCCAACGTCCTTCGAGTTGCTTGAACACTGCTTCTACTTCACTGGCCGCAGTAGAGGGCGTATAGATTTTTCTCATATTTCCCTAGCTTACTTTTTCGTGGGTTCTTGCCATCGGGCATGGCCGAAAGCGAGTATGTGGATGAAGAAATCCTTACATCAGTGAGGTGAAATCGCCATGAAAATCGAATTGCCTGAACCGCTCGCCAGCTACCTTGCGGCCGAAAAGATTACTGACACCGAGGTGTTGGAGCGCTGCTTCGCCAAAGATGCCACCGTGCGCGACGAAGGCCAGACGTACAAGGGGTTGGAGGCTATCAAGTCCTGGAAGCAAGCCTCCCAGGCGAAGTATCAATACAGCATCGAACCATTGAGCAGCTCGCAGGAAGGACAGACCGTGACCCTGCTCGCTCGGCTTACGGGGAACTTCCCTGGCAGCCCTGTCGAGCTCACTTACACCGTTGTACTCGTCGACGACAAGATCGCATCCCTGGAGATTCGCTAATGAGCATCGCACTGGAACTCGAAGACCTCCGGGCGCTGGTCACCGGCGGAACCAAAGGCATTGGAGAAGCCGTCGTCTCCCGACTTCGCGAGGCTGGCGCAAAAGTCCTGACAGCTGCGCGCTCGCGTCCCGAACACCTGCCCGAGGACCTCTTCGTCTCAGCGGACATCACCACCACCGAGGGTTGTGCCAGCGTCTTCGATGCCGTCCATGATCGTCTCGGCGGTCTCGATATCATCGTTCATGTTGCTGGTGGCTCATCAGCTCCAGCCGGTGGCTATGCGGTGCTCGACGACCAGGAATGGCAACGGGCTCTGGACCTGAACCTGTTCTCGGTAGTTCGCCTCGACCGAGCGCTGTTGCCCATGCTGCTCAAGCAAGGCTCGGGTGTCATCATCCATGTCACCTCTATCCAGCGCCAGCTACCGCTACCTGAGTCCGCGCTTGCGTATGCCGCCGCCAAGGCCGCGCTCTCGAACTACAGCAAGGGCCTTTCCAAAGAGGTCAGCCCCAAGGGCGTGCGCGTGGTCAGGGTTTCACCAGGATGGGTGGAGACGGAGGCAGCAGTCGCCTTTGTAGAGGAGATTGCGAGGCAGAACGGCACCGATTATGAGGGTGGCCGCCAAGTCGTAATGGGCTCACTGGGAGGCATCCCGATCGGACGCCCCGCTAAACCAAGGGAAGTAGCCGATCTGATCGCATTCCTCGTCTCGCCGCTTGCAAGCTCCATTACTGGTACTGAATACGTCATCGATGGAGGAACGGTTCCCACAGTGTGATGCCTTCCTTTAGTTAGCATGAAGTATGGCAATGAGCGTGCCCCGAACCAGCTTATAGCCATCCATGGCCGTCTTGCCATCGGTACGCGAGAAGGCGCCTATCTCCAGATTTTCGTGAGCACCGCCGACGCCGACATATGCACACGCCGGCGTAACGCCGACTAGGCCGGCCGATGCTTTGTTTCATTAGAAGTCATCCTTTACGTTTTCATCCTTAACCTTGAATTCTCTGCCCTGCAGATAAACATTTCGAATAAAGCTGTATTTGTCACCGCTGATGAGTTTTTCTGATTTTAGATATTGAGCGCGACCGTCGATCATACTAATGCCGTACACGCCATTACGAGCAGGAACGTCGTCGATATAACGATTGGGCGTGATGTAGGCATCGGGCAGAATTGCTGGCGCATCGCGAAGCGTGCTTGGCCCCAGGAGAGGCAGTACAAGATAAGGGCCACTATTTACACCCCAGTAACCCAGCGTTTGACCGAAATCTTCGTCATTGCGCCGCAGACCCATAGGTGTCGCGACGTCGATTAAACCCAGCAGTCCCATTGTGCTGTTAAGTAAAAGGCGACTCGTATCAACTCCGGCGCTATGAAACTTTGCTTGAAGTAAATTGTTAGCCAGGTTTTTTACTTCCCCCATATTATTGAAGGCGTTATGTACGCCATCTTGAACAATGTGGGGAGTGACAAATTGATATCCCTGGGCGAGTGGTTTCATTGCGTAAGTATCTAATGTGTCATTGAACGAAAAGATGGATCGATTAATATCCTCCCACGGATCCTTGTCGGAATTCGCACGAGAAAGTGGTGAAATGGTTATGCAACAGACGCAGGCAAGCACCTGAGCGTAATGGCTCAGATTAGAACGATGTACACGCATATTTGATTTCTCATTGAGTCTTTGAGTTGAACTCAAACGGCTGCTTTCAAGCCTATGGGATACCGACACGAACTGCCGAGGAGCAGTGATGCAGAGTGCGATTTGAAAAATTTCAGCCCTGCATCACTGTCATGACAATCCCCTAGCCGGGGTGTTTGGGCGGTGCGATCTTGTTGATGCCGCTCCAATGTTCGGCGAGCTTTCCATCGCGGACGCGATAGGCATCGAACACGAAAAAGGGATAGGTGCGCGTCGGATCTTCCGGCTCGGGCTGGGGGAATTCACCCGCAATCACCACCATATCGCCCTCGGCAACGATGAGCGTTGGCGGCATGAAAAGGTCCGGCTGAACCGGCAGCGGCGGCAGGCCGCGAAACGTCTCGGCCACGAAAGCCTCCAGGCCGGCGCGGCCGCTGGGCAGGTGAGAACTATGCTGCTGGTAGTCCTCGGTCACGAAATCCTTTACCGCCGCGGGATTCCGAGCATCGAACACATGTCTGTAGAAATCGATCACGAGCTGGCGGTTGCGAGCTGCTTGGTCCATCGATTGGAACTGGTAGGTCATAGTCTTCACATTCCGAGTCAGAACATCACATGAACACAGCCCCCTGCTTCGCACGCAAGCCCGCAATGATCGAGCTGACGGCGCCAGCTCGATCATCGTTTGAATTTATGCGGTGCCGGGCGGCAGGGCATCGTCGACGGCCCTTCCACCTGCTGCTTCGGCGCGTCAGGATTCTAGTTGGGGAGTATGGCCGGCCGGAAAAGGAGTGCGGAAGTCACAGAGGGTCACGTCACGCCTCTTCCTGTTGATAAGGCCTAGGAAGCGTTCAGACGACCCGCGAATGAATTGAAATGTGGATGGGAGCGCAGGACATCGTAGGCGGGTGATGTGAGAAGCAGTAATTCCTGGATATGAGCGCGCGACTTGAGGGCTTGATCCAGCCAATGAAAGGCCTGCTCCACCTCTTGCAAACCAAGGTGAATCAACGTCATCGCCGCCAAATGGGCTCCTTCCGGATTAGCGCTACTGTCTTGCAAAACATTGAGCAGATACCTTGCCTTGGCTTCCTGTCCGGTTTGGGCATAAGCGAAGCCCAAATGCGCCAGGGCGACAGGATGGTCGTCCATCACACGGCAGGTTTCCTCCAGTTGAGCGATGGCGCTGTTGGGGAGTCCGGCATAAAGAAAACAGTCTCCCAGTAAAAGTTTTACCGCATCGAACTCGGGTGCCAAAGCTACGGACCTCTGGGCGAACATGATCGCACCATCGAAATCGCGCATATGCATACAGATCGCGGCAAGCGAAGATACAGCGAAGGCGGACTGCGGAGCCAGTTCGACCCCGCGCTCGGCGGCCTGGTATGCCTCCTTCAGCCGCCCGGATTGAAGATGCCCCAATCCCATCGCGGTATGGGGCAAGCCCTCTGCCGGGCTGGCCATGATCGCCTGGTTGAACATCATCGTCGCTTCGTCGGCATGGCCGGACGTGAGACGCCCCACTCCGAGGGCGACCTGTTCACCTGCCGTTCGGTCCCGGATCGCACCGCGTAAATATTCCCGCAGCAATACGTTATCGCGCATTACATATCGCGGCGCCATCTCGTCTTCGCGGATCACTTCGGTGGGCCTGGAACTGAGCCAGACGTGAACAGATTCGGCGACATTGGTCGCAACCTTGCGTTGGAAAACGATCATGTCTTCCACCTGTTGTTCATGGCGTCCCGACCAGACAGTCTCATCCCGGATCGGATCAGTGATTCGCAGATTCAAGCGATAGGTCTGCCCTTGCCGGAACAGACTTCCTTCCATGACGTAGGAGGCTTGTGACGCTCGAACGGCAACTGGCAGATCCATAGCCGTCTGGCCGAATCTCTGGCTGGTGCCCCGGGAAAGCACGGCTACGTTCGGGAGATTGGCGAGGTATAGGCTAATTTCGTCATGGAATGAGGTGACCAGGTCGGGATCTTCGATGCTCAGACCTGAAAAAGGCAAAATCAGCAGCCGTGGCCGAGGTTGCTCGCGCACAGGAGATCGCACCGCCATCGCCTCCATGCTCCTGGTCTTGAATTGAAACCTTGGCGTGAATCCGCCTTTAGGCAATGCGATCCGCACCGCATCCATCGCGCCTTCGGTCCGATAATAGAGCTCCAGCCGTGTTCTTAGCCGCCATGCTTCGGTCCGTACGCTGGTGTCGATCCGCGGGTCGAAGCCTCCATCACGACCGAACGCATCCACGGCGATATTGAATTGTTTGAGCCGATCACCGCGGCCGGCGAGCGTTTCGGACACGAGATACTGCAGCAACTCCCGCAGACGCTTCGTCCTCTGGAAGGTTTCGCTTTGCAGCACAGCATGGAGCGCCGCGATAACGCGCTCCTCTTGCAGATCGACGGTGGTGATGACACTTGGAGCCATGGTTGTGCTCGTCCATCGTGCGGCAGGTTGTCACATCCTATCTCCTTTTTGGGTTCATACCCCATAGCGTCGCGACCGCACAGGTCACAACACGTCACAAGTAGCCATCGGTCTCCAGGCCTGGATGACGTAACCCTCTGAGACTTCGTTTCTGCGCTGGGTGGGCGCCACTATCTGCATCGTGTTCAACCCCCAACGAAAACGACAATAAAATGAACCCACTCAGCAAGCTCAACACGTCGGCGGATTCCGACGCCGGATCCGGCGCGCCCCCCGTTAATGCCCCTGGCCCAAGTCCTGAAGCTGTGAAAATGCGCGATGCGATCCTGGCGCTGACGCCTCTCCTGCGCGACACCGCGTGGGACAGCGAAAAAGCGACGGCGCTCGTGCCCGAGGCACTGCGGGCGCTGGACCAGACCGGCTTTTTTCGTACCACGCTACCAGCAAAGTTCGGAGGCTCGGCCTTCGGTGCACGCGATTTGGTAGAAGTGATCGCCGCCGCCTCCTATGCCGATGGTTCAGCTGGCTGGAGCGGTTTCGCGGCATCCGGCGTCCGCCTGGTTCTCGCTTTTAGCCAGCAGGCAGTTGACGAAGTTTCGACGCAGATCGCCGATTGGGTCGGACCCGCCGCTGTGGGGGCTTCGATCTTTTCCAACATCGTCGGGCAGGCCAGACGCACCGACGAGGGGTTCCTGGTCACAGGCAAGTGGATGTACGGCAGCGGCTGCAGTTATGCCGCTTGGGCAGTCGTCGGCATCGAGTGGCAAGAGGATGGTAAGCCCGTTCGCGGCTTGGCGCTGATCTCTCGGGACCAGTACGAGATCCTCGACGACTGGCATGTCATGGGTATGGCCGCGAGCTCAAGCAACAGCATCGTGGCCCGGAACGAGATCTTCGTTCCGGCGTATCGCGTGGTCCGCCATGCCGACCTGCCTGCCGCCTTGGGCGCTCTGCCACAGAAATATGAAGGGCTCACTTATCGAATGGGCCCCTTGGCCACCATGCTCTCCACGGCGCTCGCCAATATCGCCATCACCCTCGGCATGGCAAGGGGCTGTCTTGATTGCTTCGTCGACCAGGCCAACAAGCGCGTGCCGTTCAATCTGCCTTATGAAACGGTCGCGACGATGCCGTCGACCCAGGTCGTTGCAGGACGGGCACACGCCATGATCCAGGCCGCCGAGGCGTTGATCCTGCAGACGGCCGACGAAGTCGATGCACGCACTCTGCGCACAGAGGACTTCATGCCTCGCGAGGAATCGCTCGCCACGATGAGCCTCGTCTACGCCGCGAATCTCTGCGGCGAGGCCATTGACGAGATGCAGCTTTGCATCGGCTCTTCGACCGTCAGCCTGCGCAACCCCATTCAACGTTTCGCCCGAGACGCACGGGTGATGCTGACCCACGGTGCTATCCGTCGGGATCCGGCTGCAGAAATCGCGGGACGACATGTGCTTGGTCTCCCGCCCTTCAACATGTTCGCTGGCGGCTTGGCCCAGCGCTAACAGCTTCACACAGAGAGAAAACGATATGACCAGTTTTTCCAATCGTTCATCCACTTATGCCATCGATCCGATCTTCCTGGAGCGTTGGTCTCCACGCGCTCTTGATGAGGAAGCTGTCATTTCCGAACAGGACCTGATGACCCTCTTCGAGGCGGCCCATTGGGCACCGTCCTCTTTCAATTCGCAACCATGGCGCTTCATCTATGCCCGCCGGGACACGCCGCAGTGGTCGCGTCTGTTCAATCTTCTCGTGCCCATGAACCAGGGCTGGGCCGTACGGGCCTCAGCGCTGGTGGTGCTCGTGTCCGCCAACACCGCGCAGCCACCGGGCGCCCCCGGACCGGTCCCTTCCTACAGCCATTCGCTCGATGCCGGCGCGGCCTGGGCCTATCTCGCCTTGCAGGCAACGCGGCTTGGTTGGTACACACATGCGATGGCCGGGTTCGATGTCGAGCGTGCTTACGAAGTGCTTGAGGTGCCCAAGGCAACCTACCGGGTCGAAACCGTGATTGCCATTGGCAGGCCGGGAGATAAAAGCCTGTTGCCCCCGCCCTTGCAGGAGCGTGAGCAACCCAACGGACGTCGGCCGGTCGAAGAACTGGTGATGGTCGGAGGGTTGCGGCCATGAAAACGCATTCGGACAAGCCCTTCATCGTCGGAATCGGCGGTACGGCTTTCAAAGGTTCCTCCACCGAGCAGGCACTGGTCCTTGCCCTGTCAGCCGCAGAAGTGGCGGGTGGGAGGACCCAGCTATTCGGAGGCGATGCTCTCCTGGCTCTCCCGCATTATGTGCCGGGCAGCATCGCGCGCAGCAGTGAAGAACTGGCGTTGATCGAGGCTATTCGCGCCGCGGATGGTCTGATCATCGCAAGCCCCGGGTATCACGGCACCCTCTCGGGTCTGGTCAAGAACGCAATCGACTATTTCGAAGAAATGGCTAAGGACGAGAGGGTTTATCTGGATGGGCTGCCAGTCGGATTGATCGCTACCGCCTATGGCTGGCAAGCGACCGGCGGGACCCTCGGCGCGCTGCGGTCGATCGTTCACGCACTACGGGGTTGGCCGACGCCCATGGGGGCCGCAATTAACACAAGCGGAAAAATCTTCTCCGACGGCGTCTGCCAGGACCAGGCCGCAACCAACCAGCTCAATCTGGTTGGCCGTCAGGTCGTCGAATTCGCGGGCCGGTCGGCACATCACACAACACAGCCAAAGCCACTCAGAAACTTTCGCTAGGAAAATTCGATATGTCACAGTTTCCAATTGACGGGCCGCTGCCGCCCATGGTGCCAACTGGTTCCGTCGAATCACCCTGGATCACCGACATTGGCCGCACCATCGCCGCCAAGGTACGGGCGCTGATACCGCTCATCCGTGAACAGGCTCAAGAAGGCGAAAAGATCGGAGCACTCACACCAGACGTACTCCAGGCCGTTACAGATGCCGGCATCTTCAAGATGGGAATGCCCCTCGAATGGGGTGGCTATGCGCTCGGCGCGCGCGATCTCGTCGAGATCATCAGTATCCTTGGTGAGGGCGACGGCTCAGCCGGATGGGCCGGTTTCGTCGGTGTGGGAATGAAGAACCTCCTGGCGCTCCAACCTCAAGTCATCGAAGAAGTCCGCCGCGACACCGAGGGCTGGGCTGGGCCAGTGATTGTTGGCGCCTCCGTCTATGCGACGAAGGTCGGCGACGCTCGCAAAGTCGACGGCGGCTGGATGGTGAAGGGCCGCTGGGCTTTTGGAAGCGGATGCAAGCACGCCAAATGGGCGTTGCTTGGCGTCGAATACAACCCGGCGTCGGCCGGGGGCTCCGGCCGTGGCGTCGTCGTGGTCCAGCGCGACCAGTATGAAATCCTCGACGACTGGCATGTCATGGGATTGTCAGGATCGGCGAGCAACAGTCTTGAGATCGTTTCCGAACAGTTCGTGCCTGACCATCGTTTCCTGGATCTTGCGGAATTTCCGTTGCGGATGCAGCTGATTCGCGACCACTTCCAGGGCGCCGGTTTCCAGCAGCGCGGTCTCGCCCAGCTGCTCACGGTGACACTCACCAACATCGCCATCGCGTTGGGCATGGCCCGCGGAGCGCTCTCGTGCTTCGCGGAGCAGTCGCAGACACGCAAACCCTTCAGCTTGCCCTACCCCACTATCGCCGACATGGCCTCGGTCCAGGTCGCCGCAGGAAAGTCCCTGGCCATGATCAAGGTCGCGGCTGCCACGATCGAGGGCTGCGCGGATCAGTTGGACGCCAGGACCGCGGCTGGACTGGATTTCACAATTGAAGAGGAATCCGAAATCAGCCTTAGCCTTGCCTATGCGGGAAACCTTTGCGAGGACGCGATCACCCTCCTGCAAAAGACCATCGGCTCTTCGTCGATGTCGCTGAAAAATCCAATCCAGCGCTTTGCACGGGACGTCCGGGTGCTGACATCCCATGGCGCGATCCGGGTCGATCCTCAGTCCGAACAGAATGGCCGCCGCATCCTGGGACGAGAACCCTTCTCGATGTTCGGCGGAGCCGTGCCGACGCGTGACAACCCAGTGCAAGACAACAAATTCAAGAAGGAGCATGTGAGCTGAT
Organism: Pseudomonas sp. GW822-FHT02G04; assembly: GCF_058802085.1. NCBI lineage: Bacteria > Pseudomonadati > Pseudomonadota > Gammaproteobacteria > Pseudomonadales > Pseudomonadaceae > Pseudomonas > Pseudomonas sp. GW822-FHT02G04. Next base: position 190,813 of record NZ_JBXANU010000001.1, on the reverse strand, counting down.
GAGCGATTTCACCATTGTTGATGGCGTAGCCCAGATCCACAACCCGCAGCTGTACCAGACCTGGCTCGACCGGCCGGACTATATCGAGGCGTTGGCAGCCTCCCCCACGCCTGAGCTCACGGCGACCAAGCGGTTGCTCATCGAGTTCGAGGCAGAGCTTGCCCGCATGGTGCGCGACGGCACCGTGCAGGAGAAAGTCGAGGAAGTGATGACGCGTTTCATCGCCGATGACTATATCCAGCACGACCCGAACGCCCCGGGCAATGGCCGCGAACTGCTCATCGAGCATTTCCGCCGCGTCCCGCTCAGCGGTGTTACGCCACCACCCGTTGTGAGTGTGATAGTCGAGGGAGAGCTTGGCTGCATCATGATGAAGGAGCCGCTTGCGGATCCGACGGCACCTGGCCAGACCTATGAGTGGTACATGATCACGGTGTTCCGGGTACGCGACGGAAAACTCTCCGAACATTGGAGCACCTTCAAAAAAATGGCTGACCCGTTTCCACCGAAAAAGAGTTGAGGCCTGCCATGAACCACATAAACAAAGATTTCCGTTTTCCGGGGATAACCCCGAAATTTTCAGAATCGCCTTATCTGAGCGAAACCGGAAAAAGGATACGCGATGACGTCATAGGCAAGCTCGAACTGCTGCGCGCGCATGCCTCTGAGGGAGAGCAACTCGGGATGCTCGCACCTGCGACGCTTGCGGCCCTGCATGAAGTGGGGGTTTTCAAGATCACGCTGCCGATCGAACTGGGCGGCTATGCGCTTGGCGCACGCGACACCGCCGAGATCGTCAACGCTCTGGGCCTGGCGGATGCATCGGCCGGCTGGACAGTGATCGTCTCGAGCGCCGCCCGCAATACACTCGCCTTTCCCGAGCGGGCACGTAACGAGGTTTTCAGCGACGTGGAGACATGGGCCGGTCCGCTCATGTTCGGCGCAACGGTGCTGGCCCCCCATGTCGGCGAAGGTCGTAAAGTCGAAGGCGGCTACATGGTCAAAGGCAAATGGCCGTTCGGGAGCGGGTGCCGCATTGCGGCCTGGGGGTCGGTTGGCATCGGATACATCGACCCGGATACGGGCGTCCAGCGCCGCGCAATGGCGATACTGTCGCAAGACCAGTACCAGATCCTTGATGACTGGAAAGTCATGGGGCTGACGGCGACATCGAGCAACAGCGTGCAGACAGAGGAAGAAGTGTTTGTCCCCGACTATCGCGTCGTTCAGATGGATCAGTTGATCGGGCTCATCGACGGACTCCGTGGCAAATACCAGGGCGTCGGCTTCAAACATAGTCCCATCGGCTCAATGGTGGCGATGACCATTTCCTTTGCGGCACTCGCCAGCGGGATGGCCAAAGGTGCGCTGACCGCATTCATCGAACAAGCAAAAAAACGCGCCCCCTTCAACGTCCCGTATTCCACCATGTCCGAAATGGCCAGCATCCAGGTCGTTGCGGGTAAAGCACGCGCGGTCATCAATGCAGCCGAGGCTGTGATCTACCGCCATGCCGACGAAGTGGACCGTCGCGCCATCGCTGGAGAGGATTTCTTTCCACAGGAGGAGCCGGAAATCACTATGGATCTCGTTCACCAGATTCATGAATGTCTCGGGACAATCGATGGCCTTCAGCTTGCACTGGGTTCTTCAACGGTGAGCCTTAGCAATCCGATCCAGCGCTTCGTCCGCGATATCCACGTGCTGGCTACGCACGGCGCCTTCCGAGTGGATCCAATGGCCGAGATCAATGGTCGCGACATGTTCGGACTGAAACCATTTCCGATGATGGCCGCGTTGACACCGTCGGAGCCACCGCCAGGAGCACCGCCAGGCCCTCCGAAAGCATAACCGACACCGAGCGAAAGACCGCCGTCACACGAAAGCGTCGTGACGCGCGGTCAGGCAGATCGGTATGAACTCTATCCTCGACAAAAATAAAAATGGAGACAACCTTGTGGAACAGACTGCGGACCACTCCTCTTTTATAGGCCACCCTCCGCCCAAAGCGACGTGGCAGACTTATCTTCTCGATTTTCGGCGAGCACCTGGCCGAGCGAAAGCCGCGCTCCTGGGCTGTTTCATCATGATGACACTCAGCCCCGCGGGCCTCTCGGCGATGATGCCCTTCATCACGGCATCGTTCGCGGCTCAGACCGCAAAGCCCATGCCGGAGGCGCTTCTGCTGTTTGTGGCCATCCCGTTGTTAATTGCACCGTTTATCCTCCCGATCGCGGGTGCGTGGGTGGACCGGTGGGGGGCTAGACGGGTCTCCATCCCTGCTACGGTCTTGTACGCCGCGACGACTGCGTTGATACCGCTCAGCAGCCCCTTTCCCTGGCTTTTCGGCATCGTCATCGTGCTGGCGTCGGTGTTCGGCTTCATGGCCAGCCTCGCGGTGGTCTTCAAGGTCGTCACGGCATGGTTCCCGCGCCATCGCGGTATCGGCTTTGCCCTGATCGGCATGGTGTCGAGCCTGGCGAGTGCCGTGCTCTCCCCTGTGTTCCAATGGGCAATTGACGGCGACAACTCGGGGTTCGCTGGCCTGGGCTGGGATGGCACCTACTATGCTGTCGCCGCCTCAATTGCGATTCTCGCGATTCCGGCTGCGCTGTTCCTCCTCTCCGAACCCTCCTACATAACCATAGAGCCAGCCTTTCCCAAGACCCCGGCCGAAACCAACCTGAAAGACATTCCCGGTGTCCCGCTGCGCAAAGCACTTCGGACCCCCACCTGGATCTTCATCGCGTTGTCCTTGGCTCTGGCCGCCGCCGGCCCCATGGCGGTGCGTCAGAACGCGGTCAGTTTTTTTGCTGAACGCGGCTTCGATGCGGCGACCGTCGCGGTGTCGCAATCTGTGCTCTTTATCGCCTCGATCATCGGCTTGCTCGCTGGCGGCATGACGCTTGACCGTGCGCGCCGACCCTGGATTGTCGGCACGCTGCTGGCGGTCGTGCCCATCGGCCTGGCGCTTTCCTACTTCAATCACGGCAACGTTCCACTGCTGTTCGTGGCCACCGCTTGTCTCGGCTTCGCAACAGGAGCGGAGTCGGCTCTAGGGCCCTTTCTTATCGCACGCTATTTCGGTTTGAAGTGCTTTGCCCAGCTTCAGGGCCTCACCCTGGCCATCTCGACGCTTTCCCTCGGCCTCTCGCCATTTCTGGTGAGCGCCATGCAAACCGCCACGGGCAGCTATGCCGTTCCATTCACCGTGCTGACCGCCCTCACCGGGTTCGCCGCACTCCTCGCATTTTTCCTCCCGGAATATCCCGCCGAATGGAGTCACGCTGTCGAACAGGAGCGGTTCACGCGTCTCGCCACCGGAAAACAAAACCCTGAATAAACGGCTGCGGCAACCCAAAAGGATGGAGATGTCATAGGCACTTTGCCGTCGCTCGATCGAGCGTCGGCACAAACAAAAAACAAAAACAAAAATGAGTGGAGACGTCATGAACTTTCCTGGTGTTAGGGCTGAGGTCCGACGCGACTTCAGTGAACGTATTGTCGGTCCGGACAACAGACTGCATAAGCTGGCGCACGAAGTCGTGGCCGCGATGGAGGAAGATCTCTGCGTTCGCGGCTGGCCTGAGGGTCACCTGATCGGTTCGGTTTCAGAACTGCGGCAGCGCTTCGGGATGGGACGCAAGGCCTGCCAGGAGGCAATCGCCATCATGCAGTCACGCCGGCTCATCAATGTTCGGCGAGGCGTCGGCGGTGGCCTCTATGTCTCCCGTCCGGGATTGAACGACACAGCGCAAGCGCTCATTTTGCATCTGGTCCTCAGCCGCACCTCGTCCCGCGCCCTTAGCGATGCGCGCATCGTTGTTTGTCAGCTTGCCATCCGTTCGCTCATCAGGTGCAACACGCCCTTCGTCTATCGGGACACACCGCCCGTTGGCGGCAAGGAGTCAGGATCAAACTTTTATCGCCAATTAGCCCAGGCCTGCGGTAATCCGCCAATCGCTTTCCTGATAGATCTTCTGGAAGAACTACAGCGACGCTACGTTGCCGCCAATCCCCAGAACAAGGTCGACCAAGCCCAGATTCACACAGAGCCGTTGGACAACGCCCTTATCGAGGCCATGGGATCAGGCGACACGGAAACTGCGTGCTGCCTGATCCGGGATCGCATACAAACCCTCGACCTGTTTGGGGTGAACCTACCGACGGATCAGGTCAGCTTCGACCAGACAACGACCTTCCTCGATCTGAAAAAATCCTCCGGTCGATTGGCGGGATTGATCGTCGAGGAAATTCTTGCGCATGCGGTCACCGCGTCATTCAAGCTCGGGTCTGAATGGGATATCGGCGCTCGCTACGGCTTCACCAGCGAGATCGTACGCCCGGCCCTGCGAATGCTTGAGGATCTGGGCATCGTTGCCTGCTGCCGCGGACGCAGCGGTGGCGTGATCAGCACGCAGCCGCGGATTGGTGCGGTCGTACGCCTGATCAGTTCCGGTATCGCGAACTGCGGCATCTCACCGGAGCAAAACTTCGAGTTGTCGAGCCAGCTCGTAATAGAAGGGGTCCGCTTGGCTGCCGAACGCAACAAGGGAGCTCCTGCCTCCCCAATCAAAGATCTCCCTTCACAGATCGTCAAATTGACCGATCTCATCGACATCGAGAACACGTTGCTCGACATGATGGACAACCCGATCTTCGCCATTTTCGTGCGAAGCCTGGCCCTACAATCCTTGCTTAGCAAAAGGTTGGCGGATCTTGCCCATTTTTCGGGCACGGTAGCCTCGGCCATGCACACCTGCAGTCTGGAGATCTCGCGGGCAATCCGAATGGGTGACGCGATGGCTGCAGTCAACGCGGCCAAGCGCAAAAGCGAATTGATGAAGCGCGAAATAATGGGGGCTTCGTGAGCACCGTCGATCTCTCTCCCCGCCGTGTAGATTCCGACAGGCTGGACCCGCATCTACTACGCGTTGCGGGCGTGGTGGTGCTGGGCGCCTTTATGTCGATCCTCGACACGACAGTCGTTAATGTTGCGATCCAAGGACTGTCAAAAACCTTCCAGACCCCGCTGGAAACCACCCAGTGGATCTCGACCGGCTACATGCTGGCCCTCACCACGATCATACCCCTCGCCGGTTGGGCGGCCGACCGCTTCGGCACCAAGCGTTTGTATCTGATATCGATCCTGCTGTTTCTAATCGGGTCCGCCTTGTCAGGCGCCGCATGGTCGATGTCATCGCTGATCATATTCCGTGTGCTGCAGGGACTCGGTGGCGGCATGATCTTGCCGACCGGCATGACGCTCCTGAGCCACGTTGCCGGTCCGCAGCGCATGGGGCGCCTGATGGGAATCGTAGGGCTGCCCATTGTGCTGGGGCCCATCCTGGGTCCGACCTTGGGCGGATGGCTGGTCGATGACGTTTCCTGGCGCTGGATCTTTTTCATCAACCTCCCCGTCGGGGCGATTGCATTGTATGCAGCCTACCGCGTGCTTGCTTCTGACGAATCCAAACCCAATCACGCCCTGGACTGGACCGGCTTATTGCTCCTTTCACCGGGATTGGCGATCTTCATCTATGGTCTTACCGAAATTACGGTAGCGGGCAACTTCAACTCGCTTACGGCGGATGGCTGTGCGTTCGGTGGTCTTGCGATGATCGTCGGATTCATCCTTCACGCCTTACGTCGCGACGATGCGCTGATCGATGTCCGGTTGTTTGACCGTCGGATCGTTGGCAGCGTCGCCGTCACCACCTTTATGTTGAGTGCAGCCGCCTTCGGCCTGTCCCTTTTGTTTCCTTTATATTTTCAGATGGTGCGCGGTTATTCGGCCTTCGACACCGGCCTTCTCGTTGCCGCAGAGGGACTCGGGGCAGTGTTGTCAATGCCGATCGCGGGTTATCTGGTCGACAAAGTGGGTGCTGGAAAAGTTGTTTTGGCTGGCATCGCATGTACCGCATTTTCTGTTCTGCTCTTGAGCATGATCGAACACACAACGCCGCTCTGGGGCATTGAAGTGATGTTGTTCATTGTCGGGCTCGGCAAAGGTGCAACGATGATGCCTGCGACAAGCGCCGCGCTAAGTACGTTGCGAAAGCACGAGATCGCTCGTGCAACGAGTGGGCTGAACGTCATACAGCGTGCCGGTGGCGCACTCGGCACAGCGCTGCTTGCCGTTATCCTGACGCGCGGAATATCCAGCTTCGCTCCAGCCAGCAGTGCCGGGAGCTTGCAGCCTGGTGTCACTGCGGCCGTGCAGCCACATTTCTCGCTCGAGCCCGAACAAGTATTTAGTCACGCTTTTCTTTGGGCGCTCGGCATGATCGTGTTGGCAGGTTGCGCCGCCCTGTTCTTGTTGAGCAAAACGGCAGTCGTAGGCGATGGAAGCGAGACTTCTGCTGGCTCAGACAGTGAAGGACGATCCCGGGCAAGTACTTAGCCGTACTTCCCGGCGGTCCTCGTCAGACGTGGCGAGCGACACTCCAAGCACGCCCCAAGAGGCTGCCGTGTTGAGGAAGCACGGCAGCCCTCGGACTGGAAGAGATCGTCTTGGCCTTACTGGGCAAAAATACCGATCGGACGCTCGTCAAGAACTGTTAACCCGTACCCGGAAACGGCAACCAGACTGTGTCGATGGTTCGATAGCAGGATCATTTGCTGAACCCCGAGTTCAGCAAGAACCATGGCTCCAGTACCATAATCGCGAAGCTTCCTGATCTCCGCATCCCGATCATCCTGGTCACGAAATCGAACGGTCGCCGTAAACGCGTCGGATCGAGGCTTGTTTATGATCACCACAACACCCGCCCCTTCTTCAGCGATCATTTCCATTGACCGGGCGAGATAGCTCGACTCCTCACAGACTTCACCGAAAGCATCGGCGAAGATAGACAGGGCGTGCATTCGCACAAGAACCGGTCGGCTGGGGTCGATGACTCCCTTGACCAATGCAATTTGCTCGCTCTTGCTGGCCTTATTCCAATAGGCGTAGGCCAGCCACTCCCCTCCCCATTTGCTCTTGAATGTCGTGGTCGCCTTGCGCTCGAGCAGATGGTCGTGGCGCAACCGATAGGTGATCAGGTCCCGGATCGTAGATCCTCCGTCGGCAACTCCCTCTTGAGGAACGCTTGCCTGAAGTTCGGTAGTATCGCAAACATAAATGCTGCTCGCCGATTGAGACCGGGGAGCAGCCTATTTTTATGCGTTCAGAATGAAATAATCATTTTTTGATTGAGGATCAGTGCCGATGGGAGTTCTTCATTCGCCACCGTTCCCGGGTTAGTGACTAACGAGGCGGTCGAGATGAAATAAACACCTGGACTCACGCGATAAGAATACGAAATTGCTCCTTGAGTGGACGTTGTCGATGTGTCGTGAACTCCACCCGCGGCTACAGCATCTTGCAACTCACGACTCTCCCAAGTTTTACTGTACCCAACCGAAACCATATCGAATGGTCGGCTTTCAAACGGGCCCACATAAAACAAGTTGACCGCGATATCTTTGGCAAAAATATTGCGATCGGATGGCGCAGCATCGACTTTTATATCGAGATTCAGCCCCCCTGGGTTATTGGTATTTTTTGTGAGCTGCATCGTAAGACCCGCATAAGCGGCGTAGTTGTCGTCCGCTATTGACCCGTCGTACTTTGTATAATCGGTCGTATTGTAGATGAAGCCGGCCCTGGCCCAGATAGGCAAGCCACCACCTGGTGTCAATCCGGTTCTATAACCAACTTCGTTGATATATAACGGCCCTGTATCTTTAGTACCCCATCTCAAACCGGTAGGGTTTTCCTCCAACTCTACGATGGCACCGGAAGAGCTGATACTGCGTGCAACGGCGGAGTGGAAATAAAAATTCTTCGTCCATGGATCCCTGAATTTAATCTCGGCAGTCGGCGTTGGTGTATATACGCTCATACCCACCAGCGCTGGAATTGAACTCTGCAAACCTTGTGCGACGGATCCGGCGTTCCCGGTAAGGTTCATTCCCACAAAATCTTGAATCGTCAGCAAATAGCCGGCTTTGAGCTCAACCTTGTTATCAAACAAGGGCACATCGACACCCAAGGTGGTCACCGTCGGGTCCATATCCGGCGCCTCACCCACTCCGCCGCTGGACGTCATTTGAGAAATACTGCCGGTGAACTGAGAGCCTAATGGAAATCCGTTTCGGCCCAAATCATAGGTGACATAGACCGTGGTGATTTCATAGGCGCTAAGATTTTGCCCGGCATATTTTTGATTCTTAGTACCCTGTCTATTTTTAGCATCGTAATCTATGACAGGAGAAAACGAACCGCGTATACCCCACCCCGCGTCAGAAAACCCATCTCGAAGACCGAATAAGGTTGGAGAAACACTATCGCACGTCGATGGCAAATAGATCGTGCTCATGATGCGGGTATTGTATTGATCGTATTTTTGACAATCAGCATTTACCGGCGGAAGTTTAACTTCCATATCGGGGACCGCTGAAGGTGGCATCTGCGTTTGTGCTTCCGCCATGCAGTCGGGCGCCCCCAGGTAAGTAAACAAAGACACCAGCAAGATGACCTTCAGCGTTGACGGCACCCGTGTTGCTGCAAGGCAATTGCGGACCACCGCCTCCCGCTTACGATTGATGTAGACCACAGCATTCTCCTTATTATTATTTGAGTAGTAGTCAGTGCTACGAGTGCTCATGATCCGCTCTGTGCCCCCAAAAAATAGGTGCATCTATCCCGCCCTTTGCAGGCACGATTTCCGATCCCGATTTCACGGACAAGGCCGCCTTCTTCAGCAGTATTGATACACCTATATCTCCTCGATATTTGGACGCCTAATCGTTATTGGCTGTCGGCACCGTCATGGAATTCAGTCACAGCGAGCCAGGCAGGACCAAGCGTGGCATCTGCAACGAAAGGAGGTAGGCGTTGATTACCGTTAAAGACATCGCATTTGTGCGCTACCAGGTCACCGATCTGGAGTGCATGGAACAGTTTTTGGTCGACTTCGGACTGCATCGGGTTGCGCGGACCGAGCGTGCCCTGTACATGCGAGCCGCTGGCGCCGAGCATCATGCGCACATCAGTGAACTCGGCGACAAGAGCACTACCGTAGGCTTTGGGCTGTTGGCGCAGTCACACGACGATCTGGAACGACTCGCCACGCACCTGAATCTGACCGTCGAGGACAACCCCGAGCCCGGTGGAGGCAAACGCGTGCGCCTCACCGATCCTGCGGGGTTCGTGGTCGACGTAATTCATGGCCAGGCGCGCCATGCCCCCCTGGAGGCGCGCGATCCTCTCGCGATGAATCCGTCTGTGCGGCGGCAGCGCTTCGGCGAGAAGGTTCGCGTCGCACGCAGGCCGAGTTCGGTCATGCGCTTGGGACACGTTGCGATGCTCGTACCGAATTTTCAGGAGGTGTTTACGTTCTATCGCGACGTGCTCGGCTTCCGCGTCTCGGACACCTACTGGGCCGGCGACAAGCAAAACACTATCGCCGCATTTTTGCACTGTGGCCTCGGCGAGCAGTGGACCGATCATCACACCATCGCGCTGGTGACCGCGCAGGACGGCGTGGCGCGTTTCGACCATTGTGCGTTCGAGGTGGTGGATCTGGACGACCTGTTCCAGGGTGGCGAATACCTCAAGGCACGTGGCTACACACATTCGTGGGGCGTTGGCCGCCATGTTCAAGGCAGCCAGATCTTCGATTACTGGCGTGATCCGTTCGGCAACAAGATAGAGCACTGGACCGATGGAGACTTGGTCAATGACGACATGCCCATGGGCCACGCCGAAATATCCAACGACGAAATGAGCCAGTGGGCTCCCCCGTTGATGCCGGAATTCTACGAGTGACCGTATTGCCGGATATTCTTTTTCAGGAGACACATTCATGAAGCTTGCGCGCTATACCCACGGCAGTACCACTCACGGGAGCATCACCACCATCGGCATTGTTGTGGGTGATCGCGTCGTGCCACTCTCGGCGCTCGATCTTGCAGCGCCGGAAACGATTCGCGGCGTGCTTGCCGAAGGCCCCGCCTATATCGAGTGGCTTGCGCAGCGGCTCGAAGGCAAGACGGGCGGGGTTCCGCTCACAGAAGTCCGTCTCGAGGCGCCGATCCCTGATCCGCAGAAGTATCTCGCCATCGGCATGAACTATCACGATCACGCCGAAGAGGCGGCGCGGGCCGGCGTTGCGGTGCCAAAGAATCAGCTGTGGTTCAACAAGCAGGTCTCCTGCATCACTGGACCGTACGATCCGATCTACAAGCCACGCGTCTCGGAGAAGATGGACTACGAAGCCGAGCTGGGCGTCGTGATCGGGCGGCGCTGCCGCTATGTGTCCGTCGAAGAGGCGGCGAGCGTGGTCGGCGGCTATTTCGTCGCGAACGACGTGACCGCACGCGACTGGCAATTCAAGAGCCCAACCTTCACGCTCGGCAAGTCCTTCGACAGTCACGGGCCCATCGGTCCATGGATCACCACTGCCGATGAAATTGCGGATCCTCACGCGTTGCAGATGAACCTGTGGGTCAACGGCGAACCGCGCCAGAGCACCAGCACGGGCGGCATGATCTACAACATCTGGCAGCAGATCCACGAGCTTTCGCAAGTAATGACGCTGGAACCGGGTGACCTGATCGCAACGGGCACATGCGCGAACGTCGGCATTGCGCTGGGGAAATTCCTGCAGCCCGGGGACGTTGTGCGCGTGGAAATCGAGGGTCTGGGCCACATCGAGAACACCGTCGCCGTCGAACCGCTCAGGGCTGCGCTTAGCGAGACATACCTTGCCCCAACGCAAAGGATCCGATGATGTTCGAAGTCAAATTGCTGATAGATGGAAAGACGGTGCCTGCATCATCCGGCACCACGTTCGAGCGGCGCAACCCGCTTTCTGAGCAAGTGGTTTCGCGCGGCGCCGCGGCGACGGCGCAGGATGCTCGCGCCGCGGTCGATGCAGCGGCAAGGGCCTTTGTATCGTGGTCGCAGACGGGGCCTGGCACGCGGCGCGCGCTGCTTCTGAAAGCGGCCGATGCGGTTGATGCGCGGGTTTCGCGGTTCATCGAAGCGATGGCAGCCGAAACCGGCGCGAGCGCATCGTGGGGTGGTTTCAACGTCCAGCTTGCTGCAGCGATACTGCGCGAAGCGGCCGCGTTAACGACTCAAATCAGCGGCGAGGTGATTCCGTCGGACCAGCCGGGCAGCCTCGCGCTAGCCGTGCGACAGCCAGCTGGCGTCGTACTCGGCATGGCGCCATGGAACGCCCCCGTGATTCTCGGTATGCGCGCAATCGCCGTGCCACTCGCCTGCGGCAACACGGTAGTGTTCAAGGGTTCGGAGCTTTGTCCCCGCACCCACGGCCTGATTGTGGAGGCGTTGAACGAAGCGGGTTTCCCGCCTGGCGTGGTGAATTTCGTGATCAATGCGCCGGCAGACGCGGCGGCAGTGGTCGAAACGATGATTGCGCACCCGGCAGTGCGACGCGTGAACTTCACGGGCTCGACGCGCGTGGGGCGCATTATCGCCACCCTTTGCGCACAGTACCTCAAGCCCGCGGTACTGGAGTTGGGCGGCAAGGCGCCGCTCATTGTGCTCGACGACGCCAGTCTCGAAGCCGCTGTGGACGGGGCGATCTTCGGGGCGTTTGCCAACTCCGGGCAGATTTGCATGTCGACCGAACGCATCATTGTCGACAGGGGCATTGCCGACGATTTTGTTCTGCATCTCGCGGCCCGGGCGCGAGCGCTGCCGCTTGGCGATCCGCGCGGCAAGGATCCGGTGGTGCTTGGTTCCGTGATCGATATGAGCACCGTCGAACGCTGCAATGCCTTGATCGACGATGCGCTGGCGAAGGGCGCAACGTTGCTGTGCGGCGGCAAAACGGACACTACGTTGATGCCTGCCACCTTACTGGACCATGTGACGTCGGACATGCGGATTTATCATGAAGAATCCTTCGGTCCGGTGAAGCCGATCGTGCGTGTCAACGGTATCGAGGAGGCCATCGCCTGCGCCAACGACAACGAATTCGGGTTATCGGCGGCGGTGTTCGGCGGCGACATTGCGCGAGCGCTGGAAGTGGCGAAGCGCATCGAGTCGGGTATCTGCCATGTCAATGGCCCGACAGTGCATGACGAGCCGCAGATGCCATTCGGCGGTGTGAAAGGCAGCGGTTTCGGTCGCTTCGGCGGCCGCGCCGGCATGCACGAATTCACCGAGCTGCGTTGGCTGACGCTACAGACGACGCCACGCCACTACCCATTCTGAAAACAATAAAGACAGGAGAACGTCCCATGACGATCGAATTCAAGCCCGGCGTGCGCTATCGCATGCCCGCCGTGTTCGGACCCGCACCGGGTCCCCGCCAGAAACCCGACGGCACGCTGTGGAGCCTGGAAGAAACGGGCACGATGAACGCTCAGTGGATGACCGTGAGCTACCGCACCGAGCGTTCGAGCCTTGAGCGCATCCTGCCCCCCGGTTTCGCATTGCGCGGTGAGCCGCAAATTCATGTTTCTCTGGCCTATTTCCACAACCTCTGGTGGCTCGCAGGTCGGGGCTACGGCATCCTCAACGTGGAAGTGCCGGTCGTCTACACCGGTGCTATGGAAACGATCGAAGGCGCGTTCTGTCCGGTTCTGTTTGAGGGCATTCCAGATGCGATTATGACGGGCCGTGAGGAGCTGGGCTTTCCCAAGCTGTTTGCGGATATCCCGCTTCTAAACATCGATCACGGGGCGGGTACGGCCGGCGGCGAGGCATCGTGGTTTGGCTTCAAGTTCTTCGACATCGAACTGAACGGCCTCACCGAAATCGCGGGAGACAAGCGCCTCCCCGGACCTGGCGGTGCGACGCTGTTCTATAAATACATGCCGCGGACTGGTCCTCTGGGCAGCGGCGGCTGCGATATCGCCTATGCAACCACTTCGCAACCTTTGCCGGGTGTGACGGGCGATACCTCGCCAATCAAGTTCACCGACGCGAACTTCCGCAAGTGGAAAGGAACGGGTGGCTCGGTGAAATGGAATCGCGCAACGTTCGAACAGTTGCCGACCACGTCACATGTAATTAACGGCTTGGCGGATCTTGAAATCCTTGAGTACCTTGGTGCAGAGATGATCGAATTCTCCGCGCCGGGCATAGCCGTAAGCGCCAATGTGATTCGGCCGGCGGATTAAGGTCAGATCAATTTCTGGCCTGCTGTTCATGAAAGCTCCCGCAAAAGCGGGCACTTTCATGAACAGGACGTGATCGGCGACAGCATCACCGGGCTTCTGGACAACGCGCTGAAGAACAAACAGGAAGAAAGGCAACTCGAACACGACTTCCGCTTCTTTCAAAGAGCCAAAGACACGACCCTCCACTCTCTGCCATTAATTCCAGCCGCCGACCAACACCTTGCACAACGTCACCCGGTTGCTCTGTTCGGTCAAGCGCAGGGTGATCAGGTCCTGCTGTGCGCTGTACAGCGAACGTTGGGCGTCCAGGGCTTCGAGATAGCTTTGCGAACCGCCACGGTATAAGGCGTCGGTCAGTTCGAAGTTTTTGCGGCTGGCGTTGGTCAACGCTTACTGAGCTGTGACGCGGCGATCCAGCGTGCTGCGTACCGCCAGGGCATCGGCCACTTCCTTGAACGCGCTCAGCACCTTCTGCTGATAGGTCTGCACCTGTTTCGCGTTCGACCTTGGCCGAATCCAGCGTCGCGCGGTGACTACCGGCATCGAAGATCGGCAGGCTGATGCTCGGGGCAAACGTCCAGGCGCCGCTGCCGGACTTGAACAGACCGGACAAGGCTGCGCTTGAGGAACCGGCATTGGCCGTCAGACTGATGCTCGGAAAGAATGCCGCACGGTCCGGTCCGCGCCGATGTCGATATTGGCCGACTCGAGCGTGTGTTCGGCGGCCAACACATCCGGGCGTCGTTGCAATCAGCTCGCCGATGACTGATGCATCGTCCGGGCTGAGGATGATCGCCGCCGCCCCTCTGCCGCTCAGGCGGAGCCGAGCGATGAACCATGCTGCCCCTCCTACATCATGGCACGCTCAGTCAACTCTGGCCGTTGTGCTCAAGCATCATGACCGCCCGGGAATTAAAGTCGAAGCGTCAGGGGAAGCTACCCCGCTCACAATACCAAGAATAGAGCCGCCGCGATGAGACTGACAAAACCCCTGCCAGCATACCTGGCACTCACCTTCGCATCATTTGCCGCACATGCAGCAGATGGCCCTCCACCGCCCTCGGTGAACCAGCCCAGCGGTATCAACCTGGGCGGCACCAGTTTTTACGATGGTTTCGCGGGACCGCCCGGGTTGACACATCAGACCTATCTGAAGTTCAGCACCGCAAGCAGCATCAGGGACAGTGCAGGCAAGGATAATGGCGCCTTTGATAATCCGAAGATAAACGTCATCACGCTGATCAATCAGCTGAGCTATTACTCACCCGACACCATCGGGGGCGGTGCGCACCTGGGCTGGAGTTTGTTGGTGCCCATCGTCTCTCTGGACGGTGACTTTGGTGACAACGGTGCCAAGCTCCAGGATAACGCCACCGGCCTCGGTGACATCACGGTTGGGCCTCAGGTCCAGTTCGATCCGATCGTCGACACCCATGGCAGGCCGGTTTTTGTGCAGCGTGTGGCCTTCGACACCATCCTGCCAACGGGTAAATACGACAAACATAAAGACCTGAACCCAGGCTCCAATTACTTCTCTCTGAACCCCTACTGGGCAGCGACCTGGATGCCAGCGCCTCGTTGGGAGGTGAGTTGGAGGCTGAACTACCTGTACAACTTCAAGAACGACGATCCTGCGAGCAGTTCGGCGCAATTCTTTGAAGGGCAGTCTGTGCGCGACACCCAGTCAGGACAGTCGGCGTGGGCCAACTTCACGGCCTCGTATGAAGTGATCCCAAAGGTCTCGGTCGGCATCAACGGGTACTACTTCAGGCAGATATCGGATGACGAGGTCAACGGAGGCAGGCTGAGCAACTCTCGGGAAAAAGTATTGGGTATTGGCCCGGGCCTGTTCTGGAAAATCAGCGAAGACAAAGCCTTTTGGCTGAATACCTATAAAGAGACCGGCGTCGAAAACCGCTCCCGAGCGGATTACCAAGTGCAGGTTCGTTACGTTCACAAGTTCTGACTGACGTGTGCGCCCGCTCCTGCATAAGGAGCGGGCCCTCTTACCCGAGGTAATGCTCCATGAACGCGCTCAACTCCATCGACAGCAAAAAATCATTGGGCGCTATTTGCCTGATGATGGTCATTTCCCTAGGGACGCTGCAAATCCAGCCTATTCTGGGTGGCGCGTTGATCGATCAACTCGGCCTGCCGCTCAATGCAATAGGCGCCATTTTCGCAGCCGAACTTATTGCGATGGCCATCGCTTGCGGCGTTTGCGCCCTGTTCATGGCGAGCGTCGACCGACGCCGGTTCGCCCTGGTTGCCTTACTGATCATGGCATCAGGGAATCTGGCTAGCACGCAATTCCACAGCCAGCCCTGGCTACTCATTTGCAGAATGATCTGCGGTGCAGGCGGTGGCGCTGTCATGGCGGTTGTCTACGCCACAGCGGCGCTGCGCACGTCAAAAGATACGACCTTCGCGGTCATCAATATCGGCAATCTTCTCTGGGGCATGCTGCTGGTGACCTCCATGCCCATGATCGTGCAAATATTCGGCGTAAATGGTGCGTTTTCCCTATTGGCCATCACCAGCGTGCTCGCGGCATTGGGTTGCCGGAGAGTGCCCAAGCGCTACCCGGAAGCACATCGTTCGGCCAACATATCGACTCCGCCGTTTGGTCTCACGTCCATCCTGTTGATCATGCTGTTTGCGCTGCTGTTTTTCGGACATTCCGCCCTGTGGGTTTATCAAGAACGTATCGGCAAAAGCATTGGCCTGGAGCCGCAGCAGATTGGTGGCATTCTCGGAGGCAGCATCCTTGCCGGCGCCCTTGGAGCAGGTCTTGCCGGACTGATCGGACGTCGCCTGGGTTTGCTGTTTCCGCAACTATTGAGCTTCGGCACAGCGTTGCTGGCAACCTTGGTCATGGTCTATGGCGACAGTGCCGTTGCTTTTGCCGCTACTGCCTGCCTGATCCATATGGTGTGGTTTTTCAGCCTGCCTTACCTGCTGTCCATGGCGGCGGAACTGGACCCTTCCGGCCGACTGGCAGGCCTGGGTAACGCCGCCATTTTTATCGGCCAAGGGCTCGGCCCATTTGGTGCAGCACTTGTCGTCGGTGAGGGACACTTCCGGGCGGTCGGATGGCTGGCCGCCTCAGCCTATTTGGCAGCCTTGATTATCTCGTGTCTGGTCGTTGCACGCTTTCGTCAAGGCGTGAAGCCTTCCGGGCCGGCAATGTCCCCTCAATCGGCCTGAACGCTCACCCTGAACATGAACGAAACCGCCTATTAATGAGATTACCTGATGACTATTCCATTCCCTCAAACCCCTGAGTTTTCAGGTGCGCTCTATACGCCCAGCCGCGTAGAAGCAGAAGTGTTCGATCTCGAGATTGAAGGCGCCCTTCCCGCCTCGATCCGTGGGACGTTTTATCAGGTCGCGCCAGACCCGCAGTACCCACCTATGCTGGGCACCGATATCTTTTTCAACGGTGACGGAATGGTGAGCGGGTTCTGCTTTGCGCACGGCAAGGTATCGCTGCGACGCCGCTACGTGAAGACGGATCGGTTGCTGGCCCAGCGTCGTGAGGGTCGTTCGCTCAATGGTATCTATCGAAACGTCTACACCAATGATCCGCTCGCGGCGAAGAATAACACCACCGCGAACACAACCGTCGTGCCACACAACGGCATCTTGCTTGCACTCAAGGAAGATGCCATGCCTTGGGCAATGGATCTCGAAACGCTGGAGACCCTCGGCGAATGGAATTTTGACGGGCAGATCAAATCAGCGACGTTCACCGCACACCCCAAGCTCGACCCGGCAACAGGAAACCTCTTGGCATTCAGCTATGAAGCCAAAGGAGAAGGCACGCCTGACCTGGCCTATTTCGAACTCTCGCCAGACGGAAAGCTGCTGCATGAGATCTGGTTCCAGGCACCTTATGCGGCCATGGTTCATGATTTCGCGGTGACCGAACACTACGTCGTGTTCCCGCTCATTCCGTTAACAGTGGACATCGAACGCATGAAAAACGGGGGGCCGCACTTCCAATGGCAACCCGATTTACCTCAGCTTTTCGCTATCGTGCCACGCAACGGGTGCGCGCAAGACGTTCGTTGGTTCAAGGGGCCCAAGGAAGGTTTCCAGGGTCATACGCTCAATGCCTTCGACGAGGACGGCAAGGTTTACGTCGATATGCCGGTCACCGGCGGGAACATCTTCTACTTCTTCCCCCAGGCAGACGGTTATGTCCCACCGCCTGAAACGCTGGCCGCCAGCCTGATGCGCTGGACCTTTGACCTGAACGGTTCTCAGGACGATATTCAACCGCAGCCACTGACTGACTACCCCTGTGAGTTTCCAAGGTGTGATGACCGCTACATCGGTCGAAAGTACGAGCACGGCTTCCTGCTCGCCTTTGATCCGCAACGCCCCTACAACCCCGAAAATGGACCGATACCGTTTCAGTTTTTCAACGTGCTGGCTCACGTGAACCTGAAAACAGGAACCACCGACACCTGGTTTCCCGGTGACAGCGGATGCTTCCAGGAGCCCATTTTCATTCCGCGCTCCCCAGATGCGGAGGAAGCCGATGGCTATGTCGTTTCCCTGCTCAATCTCATCGCAGAGGGCCGTAGTGAGCTCGTCGTTCTGGACTCTCGTGACATGGAAAGTGGCCCAATTGCGCGAATCAAAGTCCCGTTCCGGATGCGTATGTCGCTGCACGGGTGCTGGGCACCAAGCTGAGCTGACGCATTCTGTGTCGCGTTGCCGAATGCAGCTTCCGCCCGCTGCTACAGATCGCTGACGGGTATTAAACCCACGCCCCTTTTTCAACCTCGCACAACATCGTTGCCATCCGCATACCGTACGGATGGCACATCCTCCTTCATCTCCCTTTTTCCCTCGATCCTGTGGTTCGCAAAAAAAAAGCCGCCAATTTTACAAATATTTCATATTTTAGGATTTTTGTATAAATCCTACTTTACAGGATTTACCTGTAAGACTAGATTGATCCTCATTGCATCCCGTGCGCATGCACCACTCTCTACCAAGGAGACTCCATGAAACTCGCTAGCTTTATTGTGCAAGGTCGTAGCACCTACGGCGTCGTCGAAGGCGATCAGGTCATTGATCTGGAATCGGTCAAGCCAACCTTTGGCACCGATCTCAAGCAAGCCATCGCCAACAATCGCCTGGGCGAGCTGACCAGCGTCGTCCTGGCGAGCCTGCCGCACATCCCTTTGGCTGAAGTGACCTTTCTGCCCGTTATCCCGAACCCGGGTAAAGTGCTCTGCATTGGCATCAACTACGCCACTCATGTGCGCGAAACCGGTCGTGAGATGCCGACCTACCCGATGATTTTTACCCGCTTCGCCGACAGCCAGACCGCCCACCTGCAACCCATCGTTCGCCCAAAGGCCTCGCACAAGCTTGATTTTGAGGGCGAGCTGGCAGTGGTGATCGGTAAACCGGCGCGTCACGTCAAGCAAGCCGATGCGCTGGACTATGTAGCCGGTTACGCCTGCTACAACGACGGCAGCGTTCGCGACTGGCAGAAGCACACCATTCAGTTCGTACCGGGCAAGAATTTCCCGAACACCGGCGGCTTTGGCCCTTGGCTGGTTACCAGCGATGAAATCGGTGACCCACAGGACCTGGAATTAACCACCCGCCTGAATGGCGAAGTGGTGCAGCACACCAGCACCAGCGACATGATTTTCGATGTACGCAAGCTGATCGAATACTGCTCCACCTTTACCGAACTGGCCCCCGGCGACGTGATAGTGAGTGGTACCACCGGTGGCGTCGGCGCGTTCCGTGAACCGCCGGTATGGATGAAGCCAGGCGATGAAGTCGAGATCGAGATCTCTCGAATCGGCATCCTGCGCAACAGCATCGCTGACGAGCAGTAAACCATGACCAAACTACACCCATCGGAACAACTGCCAGAACAGGATGCCGACACCAAAGGTTCGAGCCTGGAGCGCATGCTGCGGGTACTCGACCTGTTTACCGAAGAGAGCCCTATCTGGGCTGTCGACGACATGGGCGGTGCATTGGGTTTTACCCGTTCGACTATCTACCGCTACGTGCGCGAACTGGCCGAGGCGAACTTGTTGTTCCAGGTCGAAGCCGGGCGTTACGCGCTCGGTGCCCGGATCATTACCTGGGACCGTCAATTGCGGCTAAGCGACCCCCTGGTGCGCGCCGCACAATCACTGGAGCCGAGCTTTCCACGGTGGAGCGAGCAACAAGTCTGGCTGATCTGCCGACTGTTCAAGGACCAGGTGGTCTGTATTCATCAGCACGGCGATTTGTTCAGTGAGGTCAGCTATTCCCGCGGTTCACCCAGACCCTTGCTCCTGGGTGCGACCTCCAAGGCAATCCTCGCCAACATGACCTCGCGTCAACACAGTCAGCTATTTCTGGAGAAACCTGATGAGGTGCGCGCCAGCAACCTTGGCCAGACCTGGGAACAGTTTCGCCGTTCGCTGCAGCAATTGCGTCGTCAGGGATATGTTGCCAGCGCAGGCGAGGTCGACGCTGGTGTCTATGGCCTCGCTGCACCGATCTTCGACGGCGATGGCAAGGTCGTCGGCAGCATCAGCTGCGTTCGCCCGGTTCAAGAACGTGACAGTGCTCAGGAAGAGGGACAAGGACAGCAGATTCTCGCCCTGGCGCAGAACCTGTCGCAGCGCATGGTTGCGCTCGCCAACCGTCCCAAGCAACTGGACTGAGTCATCCGGAAGGGAATAACAATGACAACCCTCAAAAGTTTCACCACCCAGGTACTGATCATCGGTGCCGGTCCTACCGGACTGACCCTCGCTAACCTGCTTGGCCAGGCCGATGTGGACACCTTGATCATTGATCGCAAGCCCGGCACCGTGACCGAGCCACGGGCCGTATCGATCGATGACGAATCCTTGCGCACCATGCAGGCCATCGGGCTGGATGAAGCCGTGTTGCGTGATGTGGTGCCTGGCTACGGCGTGCATTATTTCACTCGACCCGGCGGCCGCTGCTTCGGCAAAGTCGAGCCTACCGGCAAGTTGTATGGGTTCCCCAAGCGCAATGCATTTCGCCAACCCCTTTTCGAGAACACCCTGAAGAAAGGCCTCGAACGCTTTGCCAGTATGAAGGCATGGTTCGGCCATGAGCTGCTGGAGTTCAGTCAAGACCACCACGGCGTGCGCGCGCTGATTCGTGACGCAGACGGCGAGATGATAGAAGTCGCCGCTACCTATCTCGTCGCCTGCGACGGCGGCCGTAGCCCGGTGCGCAAGCAACTCGGGATTGAGATGGTCGGGTCGAGCTTCTCCTCACGCTGGCTGGTGGTCGATACCGATCAAGATGACGACCCGTTCTGGCAAACACGCGTGTATTGCGATGCAAGACGTCCCGTCGTCGAAGTGCCAGGCCCTCACCGTACTCGTCGATTCGAGTTCCTGCTCAAGCCGCATGAAACGGATGAGCAAGTGCTCAGCGAAACTCGCCTGCAGGCGTTACTTCGCCCATTCAAGGGGAACGCCCCGATTTCCATCGTGCGCAAGGCTGTTTACACCTTTCACGCCCGGGTCGCCGAGCGGTGGCAGGTCGACCGCGTGTTTCTCGCCGGTGACGCCGCGCATCTGACCCCGCCGTATGCCGGACAGGGCATGAACAGCGGTGTTCGCGATGCGCACAATCTGGGCTGGAAGCTGATCGGCGTGCTGAAGGGAAAAATGGCTGAAACCGCACTACTGTCTTATGAAAGCGAGCGTCGCGATCATGCGTGGGCATTGATCAAACTGGCCTTGAACCTCGGTGTGGTCATGGCACCGGCGACCGTCCTGCGCGCTCGTTTGATAAGCGCTGCATTCGCCTTGATCGGCCTGCTGCCACCGTTGCGGGACTATTTCCTGCAAATGCGCTTCAAGCCTAAACCCCGGTTCACCAAAGGGCTGGTACTGACCGAAGGTGAAGCTGGAAAACTGTCCTGCGGACAGATGTTCCCTCAACCGATGCTCACCGACCCCCATGGCGACGAACGTCTACTCGACGAAGCCATCGGCGCCGGCTTCGCCTTGATTCAATACGGCGACCCTACCCGCCAACGTATCGATGAACTCAAGCATGGCTTCTGGAACCATCTTGAAGCCAAACGCATCCTGATCCTTCCCGAGCACGCCAAGGCCATGCCTTCGATTCCTGGCTGCACGGTGCTTCAGGACCGTGAGGGTTTGCTCAAAGGAATACTGGGCGATTCAGATAAGTTTTTGCTCTTGCGCCCTGATCGGTATGTCGCCGCCATCTTCGACAAGACCACGGAGACAACCGCTGCCGAATCGTTGCAGTCGCTGTTCGGCATCGCCACGGCCAGAAGCAGCGAAATCGAGCGGGGCATCGCCCCCGTCTTTCACTGAACCTTTCAAGCCACAGAGGTGTTTATGCAAACACTCCAGACTTCCACACCTGCACGCCTGTGCTACCTGCACCTGGCGAGTAAAGAACCGCAACGGCAAATCGATTTCTATCGGCGGATGCTGGATATGGACAGCCTGGCGCAGGCCGATGGCAGCTGGATACTCAGCGGCCCGCAACGCGCCATGATCGTGTCTCCTGCCGACCACTGTGGTCTGCTCGCGGCAGCTTTTGATCTTGGCAATCAGGCTCGATTGGGAGAGCTGCGCGTTCGCCTGATCGAGAACGGCTGTTCTGTCGAAGACATTGACTCGCCGTTGCTCGAACCGGGGGCCTTTCTGATTCGTGACCCTCAGGGCCGGGAAACGATATTTGGCGTGTCTCGCGCCGATCCCCGGGCCGATCGGCAAAGCATGCCTGGTCGCTTGCAACACGTGGTATTCCAGACCACTGAACTGGAGGCCATGATTGATTTCTACGTCAATACGGTGGGGTTTACCGTCTCGGACAATGTCGTCGATGAGCAGACCGGCCAGCTCATGACGTGTTTCCTGCGCTCGGACGATGAGCATCATACGTTGGCGTTTTTCCGCGGCTCGAAAAACGAATGGGATCACCACTGTTACGAAACCAACGAATGGAATGACATCCGTGACTGGGGTGATCGCTTCGCCAAGGAACGTATCACCCTCTTCTTCGGCCCTGGCCGACATGGGCCGGGCAACAATCTTTTTTTCATGGTGGTCGATGCCGATCGCAACCGCCTGGAGTTCTCGGCCGAGCTCGAAGTAACCGATGCCTCCCGCCAACCCGGTGTCTGGCCACAGGAGGAATACACGCTCAACTCCTGGGGACGCGCCTGGATCAGGAGTTGAGCACTTTTCACATACAGCGTTTGCACCCTCAACTTCCTTGAACGACGCGGCCACCTGCCTGCGAAGGTAAGACTATGACGACTCAACAGCTCGCCCCCTACGCCATCAATGGCGACCAATACATCAACGGCACCTGGTGTGCAGGTCGTTCCTCCCGACGCCTGGATGACCGTAACCCCTTCAATGGCGAACAGCTGCTGGAGATGCCGCTGGCATCGATTGCCGATCTCGATGATGCCTATCAGGCTGCACATCGTGCTCAAACGGCGTGGGCACAGCTGCACCCGACACAGCGCAGCTCACAACTTGAAAAACTGGCGCACGTCATCCAAAACCGCAGCGAAGAAATCATCGACTGGCTAATTCGTGAGTCCGGTAGCACCCGTATCAAGGCGAGCATGGAATGGCAGTTCACGCTGAACCTTGTTCGTGAGTGCGCAGCGTTGCCGATGCAGGTTGAAGGACGGATCCTGACGAGCTACAAGCCCGGCGAACAGAGCTTTGTCTTTCGTGAACCCTTGGGTGTGGTCGGTGTGATCAGCCCGTGGAACTTTCCCTTGTATCTGAGTATGCGTTCGGTAGTGCCCGCACTCGCGCTGGGTAATACGGTCGTGCTCAAGCCTGCCAGCGATACGGCGGTGACCGGCGGCCTTCTGATTGCCCATCTGTTCGAAGAGGCAGGCTTCCCGAATGGTTCACTCAATGTCGTGGTGGGCGCGGGTTCGGAGATTGGCGATGCCTTCGTCGAGCACCCGGTACCGAGCCTGATTTCATTCACCGGTTCCACGGATGTCGGTCGCAATGTCGGCCGCATTGCAACCGGCGGCAAACACATCAAACGCGTTGCGCTGGAGCTGGGCGGCAACGCTCCCCTGGTAGTCCTGGATGATGCGGACATTGAGATAGCGGCCCACGCCGCGGTGGTCGGCCGCTTCCTGCACCAAGGCCAGATCTGCATGAGCGTCAACCGAGTGATCGTCGACCGCTCGCTTTATGAAGACTTCTCGGCCCTGGTGGTGGAGCGCGTACGCAACCTGAAGACTGGCGACCCCGCCAAGGCCGACACCGTGATCGGGCCGGTGGTCAATCAGAACCAGCTCGATGGCCTGCTGCGTAAGATCGATGCGGCCGAGAGCGCTGGCCTGAAACGGCTTTGTGGAGGTCAGGCATCCGGGCTGGTGCTGCCCGCCCATGTATTCGGTGAGGTGGGAGCCGATCAGGAATTGGCGCGCGATGAAACGTTCGGGCCTTTGCTGCCGCTGCTGATCGCTGAAAACGAAGCCCATGCCCTGGAGTTGGCTAACGCCAGCGAGTATGGCCTTTCCAGCGCAGTGTTTACCCGGGACATGGCCCGCGGCTTGAGCTTTGCCCGTGGCATTGTGGCGGGAATGACTCATATCAACGACATCACCGTGGATGACCAGCCCAATGCACCCTTCGGTGGTGAAAAAAACTCCGGCCTCGGACGCTTCAATGGTCACTACGCCTTGGATGAGTTCACCCGTGCCCATTGGGTCACCTGGCAGCCCGGGGGCCATCACTACCCCTTCTGATCATTTGCCAACATTGACCCTGCCAGGATTGGGCAAGTTTTGACCCTTTTGCCCAATCAGTAAATAACAATAAAAAGAGGCGAAAAATGAACAACTTAGCCTGTGTGTCTACCGATCAGATCGTTCGCTCCGACCGACTGATGAAGTGGAAAGAGTTCATGAGTGACCACCTGGGCCGCACGCCAGAGTATATAAAGCGCCTGGAGTCGACGTTCATCGACCCGTTGCATGACAGCAACTTTCAGGGACGACTGGAGTATGGAGATTTGGGTCAGCTGCGCTTCTGTCGAATGACCGCCAGTGCCCATCGATATTCACGCCATCTGAGCAAAGCGGTCGACTCGCTCGACACCCCACGCATGTTGATACTGCAGATTGCTGGCGTCAGTCATTTCGAGCAAGGTCAACAAAGCAGCGTATTGGCACCTGACGAAATGCTCCTGGTCGACTGTGGCAAACCTTTCAGCGTTACCAGTACTCAAGGCTGCGAACACTTCATCCTGCTGTTTCAGGGGACGCCCGGACAACCCGCGCGAACAGACGATGTGCATCTTAACGGTCGCAATGGACTGGGCCGCATGCTGACGCATTTGATCAGTGATGCTTACAACCAATACCCCTTGCTCAACAGCAACTCGGCCGGGCTGATCGGCGACAGTATCGCCGGGCTTCTGGATAACGTTCTGAAGAATAAGCAGGAAGAAAAGCAACTCGAACACGACTTCCGCTTCTTCAAGCAAAACCGCCTCAAGGCGTATATCGAGCGCCACCTGGCCGACCGCGACCTGACCATCGAACGCATCGCCAACGCCGAACAGTGCTCGGTGCGTAGCTTGCATCGAGCGTTCCAGGATGAGCTGGGTTGCAGTGTCAGCGAATACATCTGGCAACGGCGTTTGTCGCGCTGCGCCGAAGATCTGCGCAACCGGGAACACGCCCATCGCTCGCTCACCGAAATTGCCTATGCCTGGGGCTACGGCAGCAGTTCTCACTTCAGCAGGCATTTCAAATCGATGTTCGGCATGTCACCTCGGCTATTCCGTGATACCGCGAGCGACATCAGAATCAAATCGACTGCCGCATAATCAATTCCACCCGCCGCCTATCACCTTGTACAACGTCACGCGGTTGCTCTGTTCGGTCAGACGCAGGGTGATCAAGTCCTGCTGCGCGCTGTACAGCGAACGCTGGGCGTCCAGGGCTTCGAGATAACTTTGCGAACCGCCACGGTATAAGGCGTCGGACAGTTCGAAGCTTTTGCGGCTGGCGTCGGTCAACGCTTGCTGGGCCGCGATGCGTCGATCCAGCGTGCTGCGCACCGCCAGGGCATCGGCCACTTCCTTGAAGGCGCTCTGCACCGTCTGCTGGTAGGTCTGTACCTGAATCTCGCGCTCGGTCTTGGCCGAGTCCAGCGTCGCGCGGTTACTGCCGGCATCGAAGATCGGCAGGCTGACGCTCGGGGCAAACGTCCAGGCGCCGCTGCCGGACTTGAACAGACCAGACAAGGCTGAGCTTGAGGACCCCGCACTGGCCGTCAGGCTGATACTCGGGAAGAACGCCGCACGGGCCGCGCCGATGTCGATATTGGCCGACTTGAGCGTGTGTTCGGCGGCCAACACATCCGGGCGTCGTTGCAACAGGCTGGACGGAAGTTCCGCCGGTACTTGAACCAGCGCCGCAGCCGATTCCAGGTTCGCGTCCGGCAGCAACTCATCGGGGAAATCGCTGCCCACCAACAGACGCAAGGCATTGCGGTCCTGGAGAATCTGGCTTTCATAGACCGCCGCGTCGCCTCGGGCCGACTCCACAGTGGTTTGCGCCTGCGCCTCAGACAGACCGGAAGAACCACCCAATGCGTGGCTACGCTGAGTCAATTCGTAGGTCGCCTGCTGACTGCGCAAGGTCTCCTGGGCCAGGTGCAGCCGCTCGTTGTCCGCCGCCAGGGTCAACCAGGCCGTGGCCACTTCGGCCACCACGCTGATCTGCGTGCTGCGCCGGGTTTCGGTCAGGGCCAGATAGTCTTCCAGCGCTTCATCCTGAAGGTTCTGTACCCGCCCAAACATATCCACTTCATAACTGCTCAGCCCCAGTTGCGCGCTGTAGTCATGGGTGGTGGCCGCCGAGCCGGTGTTGGACACCGAACCGGGTGTGCGGCTGTGTGTGCCGCTGACGCTGGCATCGATCGAAGGCAAAGAATCGGCGCGCTGGATGCGGTATTGCGCCTGCGCTTTTTCGACGTTCAGGACGGCCAGGCGAAGATCGCGATTGTTGGTCAGCGCCAGGGACTGCAGGCGCGCCAGACGGCTGTCAGTGAAAAAGTGTTGCCACTCGATATCGGCGGCCACCTCCCCCTTGGGCGTGCTGGCGGACGGCAGCCACTGTTCGGAGACAGGCGCTTCAGGACGCTCGTACTGCGGCGCCAGATTGATACAGCCACCGAGCAGCGCGAGGATGGCCAGCAGTGGCCAGCGAAACTTGATCATGCGTCACCTGACTGGGCGGATTGGACGGAGGTCGAAGCCGTGGATACGCGGCCAAAGCGACGGCGAATCTGCACGAAGAAAAGCGGCACGAAGAAGATCCCCAGCACCGTGGCGGTGAACATACCGCCCAGCACGCCAGTGCCGATGGCCTGGCGCCCGGCGGAACCGGCGCCAGAACTCAGGGCCAGAGGCAGCACGCCGAACATGAACGCCAGGGACGTCATGAGAATGGGCCGCAGGCGTTGCCGCACGGCGATCAGCGTCGCCTCCCGCAGGCTGTTGCCCTGCTCCTGCAGGTGCTTGGCGAATTCGACGATCAGAATCGCGTTCTTGGCCGCCAACCCCACGGTTGTCAACAACCCGACCTGGAAGTACACGTCGTTGCTCAAACCACTGAAACGGGTGGCCAACACCGCGCCAACCACACCCAGCGGCACCACCAGCATCACCGAAAATGGCACCGACCAACTCTCATAAAGCGCAGCCAGACAGAGGAACACGAACAGCACTGATATCCCGTAAAGCAATGGTGCTTGCGAACCGGAAAGGCGCAGCTGATAGGACTGCCCGGTCCACTCGTAACCGATGCCTTCCGGCAATTGTTTGATAATCGCTTCCACAGCATCCATGGCGACCCCGGAACTGACCCCCGGAGCAGGATCGCCGACCACCTCCAGCGAAGCGTTGCCGTTGTAGCGTTCCAGTAACGGTGAGCCATAGCTCCACGAACTGCTGGCGAACGAGGAAAAGGGCACCATCTCATTGTTGCTGTTGCGCACGAACCAGTGCTCCAGGTCGGCGGCCTGCATTCGCGACGACGCCTCGCCCTGCACGTAGACCTTCTTCACCCGGCCCTGGTTGAGGAAGTCGTTGACGTAAGTGCCGCCCAACGCCGTGGACAAGGTGCTGTTGATGTCGCTGGTGCTCAGGTTCAAGGCCCCGGCCTTGCGATCGTCGATGCTGACCTTAAGCTGCGGTGAGTCATCCAGGCCATTGCTGCGTACCCCCAGCAGGCGCGGGTCTTTTTTCGCCAGCTCGATGAACTGCTCCCGTGCCGCGACCAGAGCGTCATGCCCCAGACCACCAAGGTCTTTGAGTTGCAGGTCGAAGCCCGAACTTTGCCCCAGGCCGCGCACGGCCGGCGGCTGCATGACAAACACGTTGGCATCGCTAATGCTCGCCAACGCCAGGGTCGCGCGTTGGGCAATAGAGGCTGCGTCCTGCCCTTTCCCCGATCGCTCGCTCCAGTCCTTGAGCTTGATGAAAGCCCGGCCGGTATTCTGGCTGTTGCCACCCATGCCCAGGCCGCTGATGCTGATCAGCGCCTCGACTTCCGATTGTTCGAGCATGTAGCTATCGAACTGCTTCATCACCGCCTGAGTGCGGCTATCGGTGGCGCCCACCGGCAACTGGATCTGCGCCATGAGGATGCCTTGGTCTTCATCCGGCAAGAACGAAGTCGGCAGGCTCGCATAACCAGCGCCCATTGCCAGCAAAATCACCCCGTACACCAGCAGGCTCCGACGCCCGCGCTGCAAGATACCGCCGACCCATTGTTGATAACGCAAGGCGCTACGTTCAAAACTGCGATTGAACCAGCCGAAGAAACCGCTTTGCGCACCATGGCCCTGGGCATCGGATGGCTTGAGCAAGGTCGCACACAACGCCGGCGTCAGAGTCATCGCCACCAGCACCGACAGGAGCATGGCCGAGACGATGGTCACCGAAAACTGCCGATAAATAATCCCGGTTGAGCCGCCGAAAAACGCCATGGGAATAAACACGGCGCTGAGAACCAGGGCGATGCCGATCAGCGCGCTGGTGATTTCCGCCATGGACTGGCGCGTCGCCGCCAGCGCCGAAAGCCCCTTCTCACTCATCACCCTTTCGACGTTTTCCACCACCACAATGGCATCGTCCACCAACAAACCGATGGCCAGGACCATAGCGAACATGGTCAGGGTGTTGATTGAATAACCTAACAGCGCCAGCACGCCGAAGGTTCCCAGCAACACCACCGGCACCGTGATCGCCGGGATCAGCGTGGCGCGCAGATTCTGCAGGAACAGGAACATGATCAGCACCACCAGGACGATGGCCTCCCCCAGGGACTTGACCACCTCTTCGATGGACAGGCTGACAAAGGGTGTCGTGTCGTAAGCGATCACGTTCTTGAGCTGCATTTGCGCAGGGTAGAAAGGCTCCAGTTCCTTGAGTTTGGCCTTCACCGCTTCACCCACGCTCAGGGCATTGGCCCCGGCGGCGAGCTGCACGCCCATGGCGGCGGCGGGTTTTCCGTTGAGGGCAGAACTCACGTCGTAGCTTTCACTACCCAGCTCGACTCGCGCCACATCCCCCAGCAGCACCACAGCCCCATCGCTAGTGGACTTGACCACGACATCGCGAAACTCTTCGGCGGTTTGCAGCTTGCTGCGGGCACTGATGGTAGCGTTCAGTTGCTGCCCGGCCATCGCTGGCAAGGCACCGAGCTGGCCGGCGGACACTTCGGTGTTCTGTGCTTCCAGAGCGCTACTGATGTCCGAGGGCATCAACGCGTACTTTTCCAGCAGGGCCGGGTCCAGCCAGATGCGCATGGCGTAGCCCGAACCGAGGGTCTGCACATCGCCGACGCCATCAATACGACTGATCTGGTCGAGCAAGGTGCTGGAAATGTAGTCGCCGATCTGGGTACCGGTGACGTTCGGATTGTCGGAAGTCAGGGCGGCAATCATCAGAAAATCTGACCCGCCCTTGGTCACGGTCAGACCTTCGCTCTGCACCGATTGCGGCAATCTCGACTCAGCCTGTTGGAGTTTGTTCTGCACCTGCATCTGTGCCACATCCGGGTTTGTACCGGCGGTGAAGGTCAGGTCGATGCTGGCACTGCCGGCCGAGCTGCTGGAGGCCGACATGTAGGTCAGGTTATCCAGGCCTTTCATCTGCTGCTCGATGACCTGGGTCACCGAGTCTTCCACGGTCTTGGCCGAGGCGCCGGTGTAGGTGGCGGAAATACGAACCGTCGGCGGCGCGATGTCCGGGTACTGCTCCAGGGGCAACTGACTGATCGACAAGGCCCCGGCAAGCATGATGACGATGGCGATGACCCAGGCAAAAATCGGCCGATCGATAAAGAAACGCGCCATGCTCAGCCCTCCTGCGCAATGGCAACAGGTGCCGATTTCAATGTGCGGCTGCGAGTACCGGGGCTCTGTGCCACAACTGATTCACCGACCCGGGCTTTCTGCCCGCCCTCGACAATCACCTGGTCACCCGCCTTCAGACCAGCCGTGACCCACCACTCATTGCCCACGGCTCGGTCGATGGTCAGCACGCGCTGCTCGACCTTACCGTTGACCACCAGCAATACCGAGGTCACGCCACTGGCGCTGCGGTTCACCGCCTGTTGCGGAATCAAAATCGCCTGATCATCACGAGCCTGCTCCAGCACTGCCCGCACGTACATACCCGGCAACAATAGCCGGTCAGGATTGGCGATTTCTGCCCGCAAGGTCACCGTGCCAGTGCCCTCATTGACACTGACCCCGCTGAACTTCAAGCGACCTTCATGGGCGTAAGTGCTGCCGTCATCAAGCTTGAGGCTGATCCGCGCCTCGCCCTCGCCGTTGCTTTGCAGCACGCCGCTGGCCAGGTCGCGCTTGAGGCGCAACAGCTCGGTGGTCGATTGGGTGACATCAACGTAGATCGGGTCCAACTGCTGCACCGTGGTCAGCGCACTGTCCTGATTGGCCACCACCAGCGCCCCGGGAGTAACCGTCGAGGTTTCGATGCGCCCGCTGACGGGCGAACTGATGCGGGTATACGCCAGGTTGATGCGCGCGGTATCCACCCCGGCCTGCGCCACTTGCAGCTCGGCCTCCGCGGTCAGCAGACTGGCCTGGGCATCCTCGTTGTCCTGCTGGCTGATGGCATCGATCTTCGCCAACTGTGCATCACGCCTGGCCGTGGCCTGGGCCGATTTCAACGTGGCGCGAGCCTTGGCCAAGCTCGCCTGTGCTTCAGCCAACGAGGCCTTGTAAGAGGACGCGTCCAGCTGATACAGCGCCTGCCCGGCCTTGACCTCGGCACCTTCGACAAACAGCCGCTGCTGGACGATACCGCCGACCTGCGGGCGGATCTCGGCGACCATGAACGCTTGAGTGCGCCCGGCCAGTTCGGTGGTCAACGCCTGGCTTTTGGGCTGCACAGTTATCACTGAAACCTTGGGCGGTTCGATAACCGGCGCGGATTCACCGGGAGAGCATCCGCTCAATACGAGCAGCACGATCAAGGAAAGAAGAACCGCGGCGGTCACCAGGGATTTGGCGAAAAGTTTGGTCGACATAAATGCCTCTGCAAGACGGGATGGCTGAAGCCTGGCGCCATACTGCGAGGCAAATGTGCAGGAAAATTGAAGATTGCCCGCCGCCCTTGAATCTTCGTCGCGCCAGGGCCTAAATGGGCGGGCCATTCACCGACCTGCCCGAGCCCATGAAACTGAGTATCTCCACCAAGCTGTTTATTGCGGTACTGGCCAGCGTGCTGTTTGTCATCCTGAGCATGGGGCTGGCCAACGGCTGGAGCTTTGGCAAAGGCTTTCTCGACTACCTCAACGAGCAGGCTCTGTTGCGCATGACCCCGGTGCTGCCACGCCTGGCCGGCGCCTATGAGCGCGAAGGCAGTTGGGAATTTCTGCGCGACCAGCCGGATCGCTGGTTCGACCTCATGCGTCCGGAGCCGGGCGAGGATCTTTCCAACCAACAGCGGCCGACCCTGCCCACTTCCGATCTGACTGGCGCGGTGTTTCGCCTAGCCCTGCTGGACCAACAAAAGCAGCTGGTCATGGGCTACTCGGCGATTGCCGACGACGCCCTGATGCGTCCGATCGAGGTCGCCGGTAAAACCGTCGGCTGGCTGGCGGTGACGCCGTTCCAGAACGTGACCGAAGCCGGCGGCGAACGCTTTCGCCTGTACCTGTTGCGCACCAGCCTGGCCGTGGGCGTGCTCTCGTTGCTGCTGGCGATGCTGATCGCCTGGTGGATCGCCCGCACCTTGCTTGACCCGGTCAAGCGAGTGGCCGCCGCCACGCACCGGCTGGCCGCCGGGGAATACAGCAACCGGGTGGCGGTGTCTTCCAATGACGAAGTCGGTCAACTGGCTCGCGACTTCAATCAGCTCGCGTATACGCTCGAACGTAACGAAAAAATGCGCCGGGAGTTCATGGCCGATGTTTCCCATGAACTGCGCACCCCGCTGTCGGTGTTGCGCGGTGAGCTGGAGGCGATCGAGGACGGTGTGCGCACCCTCGATCAATCCTCGATGAAATCGCTGCAAGGCGAAGTCGGCATGCTCAGCAAACTGGTGGATGACCTGTACGAACTGTCCCTGGCCGATGTGGGCGCACTGACTTACCGCAAGAGCGAATGCGATCTCAACGAGCTGCTGGACAGTTGTGTGGCGATGTTCCAGGAACGCTGCAATGCCCGGCATTTGCGCCTGGAGCTGGAGCTACCGACCTCGCCGCTGCGGTTGGAGGCCGACCCCAAGCGCTTGCAGCAGCTGTTCGGCAATCTGCTGGAAAACGCCGTGCGCTATACCGATGAAGGCGGCGAGCTACGCATTCGCGCAGCCAGCGATGGCGACGTCGTACGCATCGATTTCCTTGATTCCGGCCCCGGGGTCGACGCGGATCAGTTGCCGCGGCTGTTCGAGCGTTTTTACCGCGGCGAAACCTCACGCAATCGCGCCAGTGGCGGCGCCGGTCTGGGGCTCGCTATTTGTCACAGCATCGCCCTGGCCCATGGCGGCATCCTCAGTGCCGATCACTCTCCTTTGGGTGGCCTTTGGCTGACCCTGCGCCTGCCACGGAACACCTGAACAATGGTCAACGACAGCCCGATTCTCATCGTCGAAGACGAACCCAAACTGGCCGCGTTGATGCGCGACTATTTGATTGCCGCTGGCTATGCGACCCAGTGCCTGGACAACGGGCTGGCGGTGGTGCCGGCAGTACGGACCAGTGAGCCGCGACTGATCCTTCTCGACCTGATGCTACCTGGGTGTGATGGCCTGCAAGTGTGCAAGGAACTGCGCAGTTTCAGCGCCGTGCCTATCATTATGATCACCGCACGCGTCGAGGAAGTGGATCGCCTGCTCGGGCTGGATCTGGGCGCCGACGACTATATCTGCAAACCCTTCAGCCCCCGCGAAGTGGTGGCCAGGGTCAAAGCGATCCTGCGGCGCAGCCCGCATTTTCTGTTGTCTGCAACTGTGCGCCTGCAAATTGACGAAGAGCATTACCTGGCGTCCCTCGACGGCATCGCACTGGACCTGACACCCTTGGAACTGCGCCTGCTCAGCACCCTCGCCCGCTCTCCGGGACGTGTGTTTTCCCGGGATCAGTTGCTCGACAGGATCTATTCTGATCACCGGGTGGTCACCGACCGCACGGTCGACAGCCATATCCGTAATCTGCGACGCAAGCTCGAACAGGCCTGCCCGGGAGAGCATCCGATCGAATCGTTGTATGGGGTAGGCTATCGGTTTCAGCTCGCCGAAGCCTGAGCGTCGTCGAGATTACCGTTATTGATCCGCCGCATAGATGATGGTTTGCGCGCTGTCGGATGTAGCAAGGCGGCGGGTGAAGTAGGTGTCGCCTTCATCTGTCTGGATCTCGTAGTCGACCTTGCTGGCGACACGGCCCGATGCACCGCAATGCTTGATGATTTTCAGCACCCGCTGAAACTTCACACTCTGAGTACCGTTCTGGGCAGGGCCAGTGAGTACATTGACCGTTTGAAACCAGCCTTCATTCTTCTTGTTCGACACGAGGGTGCCAGTCAGTGCCTCAAAGCGCTCCAAACGGGTGAAGCCCCAGAGTGTCTGTTCCTCGACCGCTTTGCCTTGGGCGGTGGAGCCAGTGAATACAAACAGATTGATGGCCGGATTGTCTTCGCAAAAGAAGTCATAGGGCACAAGCCCGTCGACCATTTTCTTGCCGGGAACGAAACCCTTTTTATGAACCAGAAACATGACCACCTCCACTCTAAAACATCAGTAAACGCTGAGTAAGTTTGAGCGGGAAGTCTACTGAGGCGGGGCGTACAGAGCCGTCAAGCCAATGTAATATCGTGTAAAGATCACGCCCGATGGGGCAAGCTGATTTCCACCATCAACCCACCGGATGGCTCGTTGCACGCCATGATCGTGCCGCCGTGTATTTCCACAGCCCTTGAAGCGATCGCCAGGCCCAGCCCGAAACCGGCACTGGCCTCATTCAAGCCGCGCTCGAACGGGTGGAAAATGTCCTGCAGTCGCTCGTTTTCAACACCCGGCCCCCGATCGGTAATCTGCACCGTCAGGTAGTCTGCGTCGAGATTGACCACAGCCACTACAACAACAGCCGTGTTCGGCTTGGTATAGCGTACCGCGTTTCGAATGACGTTCTCGAAACACCGATACAGCAGTTCACCGCTGACACGACTGACAAAGGCCGGACACGCCTGCAGGCTCACCCGGCAACCTTTCATTTGCGCCTCGAATTGAGCGTCCTCGACGATCACCGACAGCAACTCGACGATATCGATTGGCTCGCGCTCGATACTCTCGGGCCGACCCTGCATGCGCGCCAGGGTCAACAGCGCCTCGATCAACGTATCCATGCGCACCGACTCGCGATCGATGCGCTCCACCATTTCCAGACGTGCCGGATCTTGCTGCAACAGCCCGATGGCCGCTTGCATGCGCGTCAATGGTGAACGTAGTTCGTGAGAGATGTCGTGCAACAGATGTTGCTGAGCCTCCACCAGCAGTTTCAGCTGATTGGCCATTCGGTCGCAGTCCTCGGCCAGATCGACGATTTCATCGCGACGCCCGCCCATCATCGGCTTGACCCGTGTTTCGAAGCGCCCCTGAGCCACGTCGCTCATTGCCCGCCGAAGATAGGCCAACGGCCATGCCAGGTAGTACGCCAGATACCCGCTGAACAGCGCACTCATCACCGTGCCAATGATCAACGGAGTCCAGTGACTCGGTCCTTTGTCACCTTTTTTACCAGGGGAATGTGTAGACCTGAGTGACAGCGCAACACCCTCCTTGCTGATGATTGACAGCTCAAAGGCTGGTTGCGGAACCAGCCCCCCCGCCAGCAGTTGGCCGGCACTGTCATACACGCCAATGGCCTGGTCATCGGGATGACCCCACACGGTCAGTAGCTGACGACCAGACTCGACACCAAACTGTCGCAGCAGCTGTTCTTCGCTGGCAAGGATCGTTTCCAGATGAGGATCTCCGGGTCTGGAACTGCCCAGCACCAGAAGGCCCAACCCGACCAGAAACGTCAGGCTGGTGGCCAGCCAAAACGCCAGGAACAGCTTCCAGAACAGCCGGCTGGGCTTGGTCATTCGGCGATCAACAAGTAACCGAGGCCACGCACGCTCTGAATCCAGGCCTTGGTGTCGGGGCGCGGGCCCAGCTTCTGGCGAATGCTGCTGATGTGCACGTCGATGCGCCGGTCGTAGCGGGTCAACGGACACCCCAAGGCATTGAGCGACAGATCCTGTTTGCTCACCACCTGCCCGGCACAACGGCCCAGCTCTTCGAGCAAGCTGAACTCGGTACTGGTCAACCCCGGGTCGCGCCCCTGCCAGAGGGCCTGGCGCTTACCGGGCCACAAGACCAGCGGGCCGGTCTTGATCACTTCGGTGGTGGGCTGATCCACCGGCTGCACCCGACGCATGATTGCCCGCAAACGCGCCACCAGCTCCCCCGGCGAGCTGGGCTTGGGTACATAGTCATCGGCGCCCAGTTCCAGGCCGGTGATCTTGTCTATGTTGTCGCCTCGGGCGGTGAGCAACACTACCGGCACCTGGCTTGCAGCCCGAATGCGCCTGAGCACCTCGATACCCGACAACCGCGGCAACATCACGTCCAGCACCACAATGCTGTAGCGCCCGGACAGCGCTTGAATCTCGCCCTCCTCGCCCGTATGCACGGCAGTCGCCTCGAAGCCTTCACGCTCCAGGTATTGGCTGAGCATTCCTGTCAGTTCCTGGTCATCGTCGACGAGCAATACGGAGATCATTGGCGAGCTCTTGAGTGGGGGCCCGCGCATTATCGCCCTTGCACGGCACAGCGTCATCGCCCCCGGTCAACCTTTACCTAACTTGACACTTGGTTAACCGCACCAAACGCACCGAGCTTTTATGCTTCACCTCCACCAGCCTGCTCGCTCCGCGGTAACTCGTCTTGCTGTGAGATATCCGCGCCCGCCTACGCTGCTTGT
Organism: Pseudomonas sp. GW822-FHT02G04; assembly: GCF_058802085.1. Classification (NCBI taxonomy): domain Bacteria; kingdom Pseudomonadati; phylum Pseudomonadota; class Gammaproteobacteria; order Pseudomonadales; family Pseudomonadaceae; genus Pseudomonas; species Pseudomonas sp. GW822-FHT02G04. The sequence continues at coordinate 155,118 of NZ_JBXANU010000001.1, read as the reverse complement.
CGATGTGTTCTGGATAAGATCTTGATGAATTTTTCGCGCCTGCTCTGCTCGGCTGCACTACTGCTCAACGCCACACTTGCGCACGCCCAAGGCTTCAAAATTTCCGATATTCGCATCAACGGCCTTCAGCGGGTTTCCGCAGGGAGTGTGTTCGGTGCCTTGCCGTTGAACGTCGGTGATGACGCGGATGAGCGCCGCTTGGTGGAGTCCACCCGTGCGCTGTTCAAGACCGGTTTCTTTCAAGATATCCAACTGGGGCACGAGGGTGATGTCCTGGTCATCACGGTGGTCGAGCGCCCCTCGGTCGCCAGTATCGAGATCGAAGGCAACAAGGCGATCTCCACTGAAGACCTGATGAAGGGCCTCAAACAATCCGGTCTGGCCGAAGGCGAGATCTTCCAGCGCGCCACCCTCGAAGGTGTGCGTAACGAGCTGCAGCGTCAATACGTCGCTCAGGGCCGTTACTCGGCGTCGGTCGATGCCGAGGTGATCGCGCAACCGCGCAATCGTGTGAGCCTGAAAATCAAGATAGACGAAGGCACCGTTGCGGCCATCCAGCACATCAACGTGGTGGGCAATACCGTCTTCACCGAAGAACAATTGACTGATCAATTCACCCTCAAGACCAGCAACTGGCTGTCGTTCTTCAAGAACGATGACAAGTACGCTCGTGAAAAACTCTCCGGTGACCTGGAGCGTCTGCGCTCCTATTACCTGGATCGCGGCTATATCAATATGGATATCGCTTCGACCCAGGTGTCCATCACCCCGGACAAGAAACACGTCTACATCACCGTCAACGTCAACGAAGGCGAGAAGTACACCATTCGTGACGTGAAACTCAGCGGCGACCTGAAAGTGCCTGAAGACCAGGTCAAGTCCCTGCTGCTGGTTCAGAAAGGCCAGGTGTTCTCGCGCAAGCTGATGACCACCACCTCCGAACTGATCACCCGTCGCCTGGGTAACGAGGGGTACACCTTCGCCAACGTCAACGGCGTGCCTCAGCCTCACGATGACGACCACACGGTCGATATCACGTTCGCCGTGGACCCGGGCAAGCGTGCCTACGTCAACCGCATCAACTTCCGGGGCAACACCAAGACCGACGACAAAGTACTGCGCCGTGAGATGCGTCAGATAGAAGGTGGCTGGGCTTCGACCTACCTGATCGACCAGTCCAAGACGCGTCTGGAGCGTCTGGGTTTCTTCAAGGAAGTCAACGTCGAGACACCGGCCGTACCGGGTGTCGATGACCAGGTTGACGTGAACTACAGCGTTGAAGAGCAGGCGTCCGGTTCGATCACCGCCAGCGTCGGCTTCTCCCAGAGCTCCGGTCTGATCCTCGGTGGTTCGATCACCCAAAACAACTTTCTCGGCACCGGCAACTATGCCAGCCTGGGCCTGACTCGCTCGTCTTACCAAAGCAAGTACAACGTCGGCTTCACCGACCCCTACTTCACGCCGGACGGCGTGAGTCTAGGCTACAACCTGTTCTACAACGCCACTGACTACAACAAATATTACGATGACGATTATTCGTACTATTCCATCAATAGCTATGGCGCCGGAACAACAGTCGGCTACCCGATCAATGAAACCTCACGGCTGAGCTTCGGCGTGACGGTGCAACATGACAGCATCGAACCAGGCACCTACAGCGCCGATGAGATCTATGACTTCATCGAACGTGAAGGCAAAGAATTCAACAACCTCAAGGCTAACCTCGGTTGGTCAGAGTCGACCCTGAACCGCAGCGTACTGGCCACCCGCGGCCATTCGCAAAACCTGAACCTGATGATGACAGTGCCCGGCAGCGACCTGAATTTCTACAAGCTCGACTACACCGGGCAAGCCTTCTTCTCGGTCACCGACGCCACCTCGCTGCGGTTCCATACCAAGCTCGGCTACGGCAACAGCTACGGCTCGACAGACGGCCTGCCGTTCTATGAAAACTACACCGCCGGAGGCGAAGGTTCGGTGCGCGGCTTCAAAAGCGGCACCCTCGGCCCGCGCAACACTCCGGCCACTGGCACCTATGCCAGCGCCGGGCAGGCGTACTATTCCGACCGGGACACCGAATCGCTGGGCGGTAACATCCTCATCACCGGCGGCGTTGAATACCTGTTTCCGATGCCCTTCATCAAAGACAACAAATCCGTGCGCACTTCGGTGTTCTGGGACGTTGGCAGCGTCTACTCCAACAAATGCCACCTTAGCACCACCCAGGGTTGCGACGGGGTCGACCTCGACCAGATGGCCAGTTCGGTAGGGGTTGGGGTTACTTGGTATAGCCCGTTGGGGCCATTGAGCGCTAACGTGGCATTCCCGGTACGCACACCCGAAAATGCTGATACACAGGTGTTTCAGTTTTCCTTGGGACAGACATTTTGAGCTCAGCAATGCAGGCATGGGTGGATGCATCTCAACGCATGCAGTTGAGGTATGGCCGTTGGGGTTCCATTTTGCGTAGGTGCGCCTTCGCCCGGCTGTAGATCGCTACCAGCTCGCCGGCGTCGCGGCCGGTGCGCATGTCATGGAAACGGCCGTGCGGGCCAGGCTCCAGGCAGACCAGCGCGGTGCCGCCGAGGATCGTGACGTACTCGCCCATGTCGATCAGACCGCGCGCCAGCAGGTCGGCGGCGAATGCCCGAAAACCTGTCTTTAAAATAGCCAACAGTTGACTGTTCTATGTGCAGGCTCAAGGGACAAGCTTTCTTCTCTCGATAGGGACAGACAAGACAATGCTTGTACGTGTCTCACCGTACGCGTTGATCTTCGCAATGATATTTTCTATATCGGCCATTGACCTGGCATAGATCCTGATCAGGTAGGAGTCGTTACCCGTGACGTGCAGGCACTCAACGACTTCGGGTATGTCGTTGAGCGTCGCTATCAATTTGGATTTCGCAGGCTTGAGGGTGGTCATGCCGACGACAGCAGATATGCCGAACCCTAGCTTGGTTGGATCTAGCTGAGCGCTATATCCCTTGATGACCCCAGAGTCTTCGAGCTTTCGCAACCGATCAGTGGTGGCGGGAATAGAAAGACCTGCGTGCTTGGACAGCTCCGTGATGGAAATGCGACCAAAGTCCTGCACCTTCCCCAAGATTTTGATGTCTATACGATCCATGTAAGCTCCCACAGCAAAAAGTATAAATTTTAATGAAAAGCACCCGGTTTTCATTAAAAAATAATGCACCAAAATAAAGCAGAGTGCTAGTCTATTTGCAGCCCGGTAAAGCCTAACAAGAACCCGGGCAATCAATAGCTCTGAATCCTTAGCATTACGCACTGCATAATAAAATATTCTCCTCCAAGGATGGTGTTCGTATGGAAGATGAAAAAATAAAGTGTGAAAAAAAATCCTATCCATCATTTTCGAATTATATTGGAACGCAAGTCCTAAGTTTTCGTGATTTCAAGATGGATCAGATTTTTATGTATTTGGCTGGAGTCGCCCTTTTCTCGGTAGGGGCTAAGTTTTTCATAGTCAGTCAACTGGGGACTGACCCCTTAGATGTCCTGATCATCTCGATAAATAAAATACTCATGCTCGGAATGGGCGTTTGTTCGGGTATCGTTTCTCTATTCTTTCTGCTGTGGTGGATGCTCTGGAACAAGAGATATCCTCCGATAAGCCCATTCATTACAACCACGCTTACAGGCTTATTGATTGACCTCTGGTCAATGCTGGGGCTTGGAGAGTATTTGATTGTCAGAGTAAATGAATACACGATGTTGGTGATGGGTCTGGTGCTGTGTGCTTATTCGTCTGCACTGATTATCATGAGCGGTATTGGTATCAGAATCATGGACCTTGTGGTGCTTACCATGGTGTCCAAATGGGCGTGGTCATTCACCAAAGCCAAAATGATAATTGAAATTGGCATCTTTTCAACCGGATGGCTTCTAGGCGGGCCCTTCGGTGTGGGAACCATTGCATTCTTGTTGGTCATAGGTCCTCTTATACAGCCATTCATGAATATAAACGCCAGGCGTTTTTCACTTAAGAATTATGGATTGACCAGCGCTTCTTCCGCCTACCAATAACTACGAGGAGATTGCTGCCACTGTGGCGGCGGGATTGTTTCGCCTCGACTATTTCAACCGATGATATTGACAGCAACTTCCGTGAGATGAGGAGTGAGAGATGGACACTACAAAAAATAAAAACTGGACCTTGGAAAGCACGCCTGCAAAGTTGGAAGAAATACTCCCGAACGGCGTTGTAAAGTGTCATCTTTCTCCCCGAAACTGTGTCATACAGGAGGGTAAAGTAGGTTTTTGCAAGGTGCGCGGAAACAGAGGCGGCCGGTTAGTTACATTGAATTATGGCAAAGGCGTTCACAGCACCGAAGAGACCATCGAAACCGAGGCGGTATTCCACTTTGCTCCCGGAGAGCGGATCCTTTCCCTAGGCAATATCGGCTGCATGCTTAACTGCGGCTACTGCCACAACTGGAAGACCTCTCAGGCCAAGTATGTAACAGATAAAGATGTTTACTACTATACGCCTGAGCAGGTTGTAGAAACTGCCTTGAAGCATGGTATACGCGTTATCTCCTGGACGTATAACGACCCTGTTGTCTGGCATGAATTCATCCTCGACACGGCAAAGCTGGCAAAGGAAGCGGGCTTAATCAATTTATATAAATCAGCTTTTTTTATCAGTGAAGAAGCCATTGATGAACTATTGCCAGTCATTGACATATTCTCGATTTCGCTAAAATCCATCTCCCCCGAATACTATCGAAAAGTCACAACAGGCTGGGTAGAGCCCGTTCTGGCTGGCATCAAGAAAGTATACGATGCTGGTAAATATGTTGAAGTCAGCACCTTGATGGTTACCGATATCAGTGACGATGAGGATACCGCCAGGAAAATTAGCCAGTGGGTGCTGGATGAACTGGGCCCGAATGTACCGCTCCACTTTGTAAGGTTTCACCCTGATTATAAAATGAGTAATAGCATCAGGACACCCGTGGATAGACTCCTGAAAGCTCGGGACATTGCCCGGAGCATGGGGGTTGAGCATGTTTATCTGGGTAACGTAAATGATGTCGAGGGCACCAATACCAGCTGCAATAATTGCAACGCTCTACTCGTTACCCGCTACGGTTTGAATGCTGAAATAATCGGATTGGATAGCAACGGTTGCTGTGCCCGGTGTGGGCACGACGCACACTTCAAGTTACTGGGCGAACACAAAGCGAACACACCTGTTGAACTGCGAGAGGCTGCATTGACCTCTTACGAGAAGCGAAAGTTCGAGTGGCATGGAGATATCGTATCACTGCACGCCCAAGTGCTGAATACTGAAGACTTTGAACAGACCGTCTACCTGCGGCGCAACTATACCGACGGGCTCAACAGTGATTGGAAGTCACTGACATTGCGGCCGTATGAAAGCTATCGATTCATTATTGCCAAGGCACGAATTGATGAATCAGGCCCTGAAGTCTGGCTTCCCAAGGGGGTGAACTCAAATCTTCATGAAGTATTCGACAGGGCTCACTTCCCAACCGAGTCGATTGAAGAGATTGGTATTTCGCAAAACGACATCACGCCGACCATTGGGTATGAGGGCAAGCAGAACATGTATGAGCAGGTTATCAAACTGGTGAGCAAATCATGAATGTGTCTACTGAAATACTCCATATCAGGGTCGATGACCGGGAAGCCCATCCATCCGTGACGCCTATTTATCAGTGCAGCGCTTTTAGCGCTGACTCGGCGTTCTTCTACTCGAGAAAAGCCAATCCCAATGTGACTGAGCTGGAACAGGTTGTCGCTGCACTGGAAGGAAGCGAATACGCCTTGGCCTACAGCACCGGAATGAGTGCCATCTACATGGTTCTGGAGCTGCTGAAACCCGGTGGGTCGCTGGTGATCAACAAATATATCTATGGCTGTTCTTATAAGCTGTTTCAGCGATATGCGGCACGTATCGGTGCGAAACTGACGATTCTGGATCTCACCACGGAAAGTGGATTGAAAGAGTTGCCGTCGGACGTGGACATGGTCATTTTTGAAACGCCGACCAACCCCTTCCTGAAAGATATTGATATTCATGCAGTCAGCAAGGCGGTTAAGCAAAACAACCCACACGCCCTGGTGGTCGTTGACAATACGTGGGCCACTCCGATATTTCAAAAGCCTCTGAACTTTGGCGCCGATATTTCTCTGTACAGCGCAACGAAGTATTTCTCCGGGCATAGCGATGTCATGGGCGGCCTGGTACTCGTCAACAATGAAATGATTTATACGCGCCTCCTCGAAGGCCGCTTTTATTCAGGCTCAATATTAACGCCTAATAGTGCATGGCTACTTCGCAGAAGCATGCAGACGTTTAACCTGCGCATGGAGAAACACAGCCACACAACTTCCAGCATGCTCAACTATCTGCGGGAACTGCCCTTTATCGAGCATGTTTATTATCCGCGAGTCGATGGCAAACAATTGACCGGCTATGGTGGCATTGTGTTTGTTGATATTCGGCCCGATCTGGTCCCCTTTTACAAAACCTTCACCAGCGCCCTCAAATGGTTTGGAACGGGTACGGGAATGGCCTGTGTCACGTCGATGGTTGCGCAACCCTTTAGTGGAAGCCATGCCTCGATGACTGAGCAGGAAAAAGCGGATATGGGAATTGAAAAGGGTTTGGTTCGATTATGTTTTGGTTTAGAGGCCCTTGAGGATCTTAAAGAGGATCTGCTTCAGGCATTTGTAGCCATGGAAAATATGGTCGATCAAAAAAGTGTACTTAAACCTGCGTAACAGATGTTAATCATGAGCAACGAGTCTTCAACGGCTCGTTGCGTTTTTATGGAGAAGCGAGATTGCCCAGCGTACTCGAAAAAACGATATTCGAAGACCCTACTCTGAATGTTATCCATCTTCTAAATTCCATTTCCAGTGAAAATCCAGAGGCAATCTCTCTGGCTTCCGGTCGACCTGACGACGAGCAATGCGATCTGTCCCTCATTGATAAAGGGCTGGCCAGCTATACACGACACATCGCTGATACGAAACACTCACTTGCGACACTACTTTGCCAATATGGAAAAACCACCGGGATTATCAATGGGATAATAGCCGAACACTTGCAGATGGATGAAGGCATAAAGATTCTCAACCCTGAAAGTATTGTCGTGTGTATGGGATTTCAGGAAGCTGCGACCTTGACACTGCTATCAATTTTTGAAGGAAGTGGTGTTTTATTAGTACCTGACCCTGTGTTTTCCGGAATAACGGGTATTGCGAAATTATTAAGAATAAAAATTGTACCCATTCCCGTGGACACCTTCCTCGATCTATCTGCCCTGCGTAAGGTCGTTGAAGATCTTGAGTCCAGGGGGGAAAAGGTAAAAGCGCTGTACGCGATTTCAGATTTTAGTAACCCTACTGCTGACAGCCTTTCCTATGAAGACAGGAAGGCCATGCTCTCCTTGGCCAATGAAATGAATTTTTTTATTCTGGAGGATAATGCCTACAGCTACTTCAGGTACGAGGGAGATAAAATCCCCTTGATGAAGTCGATCGACAGTAGTCGAGTATTCCTTCTTGGCTCTTTTGCAAAGTCGATTTTTCCGGGATTACGTATGGGCTATATAGCCGCTCCGGAGAGCGCTGGGGTGATTTCCTTTAGCGCCAGATTATGTAAAGCCAAAAGCTTGATCACAGTCAATACACCTGCCCTGTGCCAAGCAGTTGTCGGAGGCTTGCTGATAGAGAACAATTACTCTTTAAAAGAGCTTAATCAACCAAGAGTATTGTCTTACAGGCAAAAAAGAAACTATATGATTGAATGCCTTGAACGTGAATTCCCGATCAAGGCTGATTCTCGAAGAAGTGTCACCTGGAACCATCCGGCGGGAGGCTTTTTCATCAATGTACAGTTGCCTTTCACCTTTGAATATTTTGAAATGTGCGAGTGCGCCAGGAACTTCAAGGTTATTGTCTTTCCCACTTCCTTGTTTTCGCTGATGAATGAGGCTGTCACTCAGGTCAGGTTGTCGTTTAGCAATGCGACAGAATCAGAAATCAAACAAGCGATAGGCGGCTTCAGGGCGTACATTGAATCCAGAATGCGGTAAAGCATTCTCCCGTTAGACCATAGGGGATTGATGCCAAGGCTTACTCATCAGCCAATGAGAAATAAGCCTTGTCTCATTTCCCGCTTAAGCTCCTGTGGCCAGCATAACACCAGTTGCTACTTGGTAGGCACCCAGAATGGTTATGGTTGACCCGGAAAAATAGTTGATCAACCTGAGCTTTGATTGGGAAATTCTGGTCTTGAATATGGAGGAGAATCCGCTCAATCCCAGCCACCAGACAGCCGAGCCTAGAAATATACCTGTCACCATAGGCAGCACTGAATGCTGACCACTTTGATCATTAGCCATGCCATCACTCATGGCGGCAAATATCGCGATAAACGACAGGATGGTCATTGGGTTCGACAGTGTCAAAAACAGAGTACTCAAGTAGGCTTTTAACAGGTTGGCCCGTTCACCCGACAGGGCTGTTGAGCTCGCTTTCGATTTTATTGTTTGATAACCAATGTACGCGAGGAACATCCCCCCCAAAATACACAACCATGGCTTAAAGCTAATGAGTGTCGCTATGATGACTGTGACCCCCAGCGCACCGACAAATCCATAGATCGAATCGGCTGTGGCCGCCCCTAATCCTGTCGCGAAACCTGCCCTCCATCCAAGCGCAAGGCTCCTCTGTATGCACAACAGCCCAATGGGTCCCACAGGGGCTGCAATACAAAGCCCAATGATCATCGACTTAATGAAAATCAACATGAATGCACCTCCGCAATTGATACTTAAAGGTTAGGGGAAGTGCCTTTTTTTATGAATTAATTATTAATTCCAACACAGGCTTTTTCGATAATTTTGTACAAAGTATTCTGATTTTTCCTTCATTATTAAGGTGCATTCTGTGATGAGCCTTACTAAACCCGGCCGGCATGCCATTCGCCCTCGACGATGACTTGCCCAGGCCTTCAACCTGAACATACCCAGACAGCACCGCAGGGTGCTGCCTGGCTACAACCATTTTTCCAGCCTGCCCTTCGGGCAACCGACCCAACCTCAAAAGCAGGAATAGCAGGCCGAGTCGCCTTTGTTTTCAGCTCCCCGTTACCAAACAGCAATATGGGAATCGGCCCGCGGCTCGGTGCCGCCGCACAGCACACCGGTGTTCGGGTCACGGATGATGATCTGCCCTCGCCCATAGTTGATCAGGTCGCAGTCGACCTGAACCTTATGTCCGCGTCGTGCCAGCGAAGCGGCCAAGTCCCGAGACGCCCCCTGCTCGATGCCGACCTTCATATCCCCCAGCCATTGCCAACGCGGTGCGTCCAGCGCGGCTTGGGGGTTGAGACCAAAATCCACCAGATTCATGACCATCTGCACATGGCCTTGGGGCTGCATGTAGCCACCCATGACGCCGAACGGTCCTACCGGCGCGTCACCTTTACTGATGAAACCGGGAATGATGGTGTGAAAGGTTTTTTTGCCCGGTGCCAGGCAGTTGGCGTGGTCAGGGTCGAGACTGAATTCCTGTCCGCGGTTCTGCAAGGCGATGCCGCTGTCTGGCAGCACCACGCCAGAACCGAAGCCGTGGTAGTTACTCTGGATGAAGGACGCCATATTGCCCTGCGCATCTGCCGTGGCCAGGTACACCGTACCGCTGGCGTGAGGATCGCCGGGATCAGGTTGCTGAGCCTGATCAACGATCTGTTCACGGCGTTGGCGGCTATAGGTGTCGCTGAGAAGATCAGCCACCGCCACACGCATGTGCAGCGGATCGGTGATGTAATGCAGGCCATCGCTGTAGGCCAGCTTCATGGCTTCCAATTGACGATGCCAGGTCTGCTGGCTGTCGCGATGATCGAAGTCGAAACCCTGGAGGATTTTCAGGGTCATCAGGGCCACCAATCCTTGCCCGCTTGGGGGGATTTCCCACACATCGTAGCCGCGGTAGTTGATGCTGATCGGATCCACCCATTGGGCGCGATAGTCCTGCAGGTCGCTGGCTCGCAGGTAGCCGCCGGTGGCGCGGGAATGGGCATCCAGACGCTGAGCCAGAGCGCCGCGATAGAGGCTTTCGCAAGCGCTGTCCGCCAGTTCTTCCAGCGTTCGGGCTTGCGCCGGGTTACGGAATAATTCACCGGCCTTTGGTGCACGACCATCAATCAGGAACGTGTCGAACCAGGCGTCGAGCACCGGGTCTCGATGGGGGCTGAATTCATCCAGAGCAGTCTGCCACTGTCGGGCGACCACCGGCGACACTGGAAAGCCCTCCCGGGCCAGACTGATGGCGGGCTGCAGCAACTCGGCAAAGGGCAGCTTGCCGAACCGTTTGGACAACTCCGTCCAGGCCGAAGGGCAACCGGGCACCGTGACCGGCGTCCAGCCATAAAGCGGCATCTGCTCGTGACCACACGCCTTGACTGCATCGATAGACAGCGCTGCCGGGGCTTGACCGTTGCCGTTCAGCCCGTGCAATTGGCCTTTGCTCCAGACCAGAGCAAAGGCGTCGCCGCCCAAGCCGCAGCCGGTGGGTTCAACTACAGTTAGCGCCGCCGCTGTAGCGATCGCGGCATCAATGGCATTGCCGCCGTTGCGCATGATTTCGATACCGGCCTCGGCGGCCAGGGGCTGTGAAGCCGCAACCATGCCACGGCGGGCAAACACACTCTGACGTTGCGACGGATAGGGATATTCGTGGGCAGAAAATTTCAACATGGCAAAAGCTCTTCCAAACAAAGATTCATTGGCCGCAGGTATCCGGTTCCATTACCGGGTAAGAAAGACCCGACTGAAAAAGTCACAGCACACGGCTGAGAAAGGCCTGGGTTCGCGGGTGTGTCGGTCGACTGAAGATCTGTTCCGGTGGACCCTGTTCGATCAATTCGCCCTGATCGAGGACCACCACGCGATCAGCGACTTCCCGGGCAAAACCCATCTCATGGGTGACCACCACCATGGTCATGCCGTCCTCGGCCAACTGCTTCATCACCTGCAGGACCTCGCCGACGGTTTCCGGATCCAGGGCGCTGGTGGGCTCGTCGAACAGCATGGCTTGAGGTTTCATCGCCAGCGCCCGGGCGATCGCCACGCGCTGCTGCTGTCCACCGGACAACATCGACGGATAATGCATGGCCTTGTCCGCCAGACCGACCCGGGCGAGCAAGGCCCGGGCCTGTTCCAACGCTTCGGCGCGTGGCACACCGAGCACCTGGATCGGTGCCTCAATGATGTTTTCCAGCGCGGTCATGTGGGGGAACAGATTGAAACGTTGAAAGACCATGCCGATGTCCCGACGCTGGCGAGCGATGTTGCGCTCCGAGTCGCGCACCAGGCTGCCGTCGGCGCGCTCGCGGTAGCCCATGGAGCGACCGTTGACGCGTATGCGCCCGCCTTGAATGTCTTCCAGCAGGTTGATGCAGCGAATGAAGGTGGTCTTGCCTGAACCCGATGCACCGATCAACACCACCACTTCACCACGCCGCACCTGCAAGGAAATCCCCTTGAGAATCTCCAGGTTGCCGAAGGACTTATGAATGTCCAGGGCCTCGATAATCAGTTCTTCACTTTTGTGCGCCATGCTTAACGCCCCCTCAGCAATTTCAGCGTTCCGCGGCCAAACATGCGACTGCCAGCCGCTGGCGGTGCGGGTCGATCGGACTGTCCGAAACGCGCTTCCAGCCAACGCTGGAAGAAGCCCCAGAGGGTGGTCAGCAGCAGGAAATAAATCGCCACCACCAGGTACAGTTCAAATACCCGGAATGTCGCCGACGTGACCATTTGCGTACTCAGCAGCAACTCCTGCACGCCAATCACGCTGACCAGCGTCGTATTCTTGAGCATCACGTTGAATTCGTTGCCCAACGGCGGAACGATGACCCGGAACGCCTGAGGCAAAACGATACGCCGCATCAGTTTGGCGAAGGTCATGCCCAGCGAACGTCCAGCCTCGTATTGCCCCTTGTCCACGGCACCGATCCCGGCACGAATGATCTCGGCCATGTAGGCGCCTTCGTTCAGGCCCAGGGCGATGATCGCTGCCTGAATATTGCCCGGCACCACCAAACCAAACAGTTCCATGTCCTCGAAACGGAAGATGCCGTCGGCCGCCAAAGCGGTATAGAGAAAAACGATCTGCACCAACAGCGGTGTGCCGCGCATCAGCCACACATAGAACCGTACCGGCAGGTTGAGCAACGGGTTGCGCGACAGACGCATCAGCGCCGCTGCCAGCCCCAGCACGCAGCCCAACGCCATTGCCAGCACACTGATCAGGCAGGTCAGCCAGAGCCCAGTGAGGTACACCCCGCTGGGCTGCAAAAGGTATTGCCAGAACACATCCCAATTGAAATTCATCGAGCGCTCGCCTCAGTCGAGTGTGTCGCTGGAAACATGCCATTTGCTCAACAACTGCACGTAACTGCCGTCACTGCGCATGTCACTGATGATCTGCTGTACTGCGGTGGTGAGCTGGGAATCATCCTTGCGGGTCCCTAAACCCGTAAGAATCCGGCTGAAGGCTGGCACCCCTTCCTCGAATAAATCGGGCGCCATTGCGGCGTAGTAACCTGCTGTTTCTACGGTGGTGCCGTAGGCGTCCACCTGACTGATACGCAGCGCCTGGAAGGCATCAGTGTCAGTGTTGTAAACCACCAGTTTCATCGGTGTCTTGCCGGCCTTGGTGAGCTTTTCGTTCTCGGCGTCCAACAAGGTTTTGATCGTGGAGCCATTGAGCACTGCCACCTTGTGTCCAGACAGTCCATCCAGGGTTTTGATGCCCTTGGGATTGCCTTTGGGAACGACCACTGACTGGCTGGAATACATGTAGTTGACGATGTCGATCACCTCACGCCGCTCGGGCTTGTCGAACAGCTGATCGACGATCATGTCGCACTGCTGGGCGAGCAATGCCGGCAGCAACCCGGAGAATGGAATGACCCGCCATTGCACCGATTTGTCTCCCAGGCGCTTGGCGATTTCCAGCCCCAGATCGACAGTCAGGCCCCTGGGTTTCTGCGCCTCATCGAAAGACACCAGAGGGGGTGAATCCATGCCCGAGCAATACGTGAGTTTTTCGGCCTTTTGCAGTCGCTCCGGCACCTGGGGCGTGGCGAACGCCCACTGTGCGCAGAGTCCCAGGGATACAGCAGCGAGCAACACACGGCGTTTATGCATGACCAGACACTCCAGTTGTTTAGTAACGGGGCAGTACTCAAAGTCAAAACACGGTCGGGCTCGAGCCCGATTCTATTTTTCCGATTGCAGGAACTGAATCAGCGCCGGCACTGTGCCTTCGATGTGCCGACGCACCACCGACTCGGCCTGGTCGGCATCGCCTGAGCGAATGGCGTCAAGGATCACCGCGTGTTCCTGGCGGGCACTCAAGGGCTTTTCACCGTGTTGCAGCCACAGGCGCATGGGCGCCTCGATCAGCGAATACAGGGCCGAGATTTGCTTCATCAAACGCGGACGGCCGCTGAGGCTGCACAGGTATTCATGGAATGCCCGATGACGGCTGACCCATTCGGCGCTTTCATCGCGGTAGTCATCCATCTCGTCCAGCATGCGTTCGAGAGCCGCCAACTGACGCTCGCCGATCTTGCCCACAGCGACGCGGATGGCCAGGCCTTCAAGGGCACTGCGCATCTCGAAGACTTCGTGCAGTTCGTCGATGTTCAGGCCGCTGACTATGGCTCCGCGGTTGGGCCGCAAGGTCACCAGGCCTTGAGCATCGAGGCGCCGGAAGGCTTCGCGCACCGGCATGCGGCTCATGCCGATCTCAGTGGCGATGTCCTCGGCGATCAACCGGTCGCCTTTGCGGTAACGGCCGCCACAGATCGCTTCCAGCAGAAAGTTGTAAGCCTCCTCCTCGGCGGTCAGGGGCTGACGTTCAACGTAAGCGGGAGCGAATTGCATAAAATCACCCTTTGCAGTTTTGTATCCAATTATCCATTGATTCAAAACAGCAGAAACCGTGCCAGGCTGCTTGGCACTGCTTCAAGCTCTTAATTGGAAAGGAGTTTCGACTCAAGAAGCGATGATCTTCAGATCAGCGTGGTGCTCGCCGCGTGCTACGAAATGGCCCAGTGCGCCCCAAATGGGTGAAAAATGGTATCCAGGTAACAAATCATTTCACCGACATCGGGCATGTGAGCCTTGAGAAACACTACTGACAGAAACTGACGGTCGTGCTTGTTACTCTTTGAGTTCATGTGAGGAAAGGCGATTCCTCAGATATTTATCAACGCAATCAGAGAAGGACTCTCTTATGACACGCGCCATTACCATCATCACCGAGAACTTTTCAGATTGGGAAACCGCCCTGATCAACTCCACTGGTCGAGCCTATTACGGCTTTGATACGCGCTTCGCTACGCCCCAAGGTACCCCTGTCACCTCCTCTGGAGGCATGATCGTCACCCCGCAGTTAGCGCTCGAGGACATCCCGCTTGATGAACTCGACCTGCTAATAATATGTGGAGGTACTATTTGGCAGACCGATCAGGCCCCCAATATCACTGCCCTGGTTAGCGCAGCCTATGAAAAACACGCCATCGTCGCAGGCATTTGCGACGGTACCCGTGTGCTAGCGCAATCGGGTGTGCTCGATAATCTCCGTCACACTTCCAACTCGGCAGAGAACCTGTCGAAACTGAATTATGGTGGAGCGGCTTACTATCAGGACGTCCCCTATGCAGTAGCTGATAAGCGCGTAGTTACAGCTCCAGGTACTGCTCCGGTCAGTTTCATGGCTAAAATCTTGTGCACCTTGGGCATCAGTGACGAAAACCTCAAAGCCTACCTGGCCATGCACGCTGCCGAGCATGCATGTCCGTGACGCGCTCTCCACTGGGCGCCTTTATTCAAAGCATCCAAGCCTATAAAGTAGCCCCCTCCAAACAAGGAGGATGGAACAGTGCTCACCAAAATTGAGCTGCTGGACGAACTGCTTCAGCGCTACGCCGGAAACCTCGGCGATGACTTCACCGGATACCGAAATCATGTGTACCGAGTCATCAACTTTTGTTGCTCGCTCAGCACGCTGGACGCTGTAAATCTGGAAAAGATAGTGTTGGCCGGGGTATTTCATGATCTTGGTATATGGACGGCCAAGACGTTTGATTATTTGCCCCCGTCGGAGCAATTGGCGGAAGACTTCCTCAAGGAAATCGACAAGCTGGATTGGGCGCAAGAAATTATCTTGATCATTCGCAACCACCATAAAATAACTCGGTCCCATAGCGATCCACAGAACCTTGCAGAGGTATTTCGCAAAGCCGATTGGATCGACGTCTCCCGCGGTGCGGTTACTTTTGGACTCTCACGACGGACGCGACGTGAGATATTCTCGGCCTTTCCTGATGCAGGATTTCACTTTCGCCTGGTTCAGCTTTCGCTCAAGCGACTGCTAACGAACCCACTGAGCCCACTGCCAATGATGCGGCTCTGAATTTAGCGAGGCTGCCCTGGCTGGACGGATGGTTTTCGGATTGGTTAATCATCGCGACCTTGAAACCGCAAACGGTATTGCCCCGGGCTCTCCCCCGTCCATTTTTTGAAGGCGCGGTGAAACGCACTCGGCTCCTGAAACCCCAACTGTCCGGCAATATCGCTGATGCTCGCCTTGCTCTGGCGCAACCGTTCAAACGCCACCCCGCGCCGCACTTCATCCTTGATCTCCTGATACGAACAGCCTTCACGTCCCAGTTTCCGGCGAAAGGTACTGGGGCTCAGGTGCTGTTCCAGGGCGAAGTCCTGCAAGGTCGGCCATTCGCTGTAATGGCTATGGCGCAGGCGCTGATGAACCTGCGATGCCAGCCCATGCTGGTTGCGGAAGCGGATCACCAGCCATTGCGGTGCGGTGCGCAAAAACACTTTCAGCGAGGCAAGGTCCTGAACCACCGGCAGCCGCAAGTAGTGACTGGCGAACTCGATTTCAGTGTGCTCGGTGCCAAAGGTCAGGTTGGGCCCCCAGAGCAAGGCGTCATCACGCAGCGACAAACGCTGATGACGAAAGTCCGCACGATCGATGGGAATTCGGC
This sequence comes from Pseudomonas sp. GW822-FHT02G04, assembly GCF_058802085.1. NCBI lineage: Bacteria > Pseudomonadati > Pseudomonadota > Gammaproteobacteria > Pseudomonadales > Pseudomonadaceae > Pseudomonas > Pseudomonas sp. GW822-FHT02G04. The sequence continues at coordinate 139,031 of NZ_JBXANU010000001.1, read as the reverse complement.
GCCCGCCCAGCCAACACAGCAGACTGATCATCAACACCAAAAACGTTTCTTCGCCCAGCCGGCTGACCTCGCTGTTCTGCGAGCGGGTCTGCAAGCTGATGACCGCACGCTTGCCACGCACACTCAACGTGCCGCGAAAATCACTCAGGAACAAGGCGAAATTGGCCAGACACTGACGCATGGCTTTTTCCAGCGTCGGCTCCTGAATCAATGCCCGACAGATCAAGGCAAAACTGCCCGGCGGCATACCATGGGAGTCCAACTGGAAAAATTCATCGTTCAACTCACGAATCTGCGCCAGCCACAACGCGGCGAAAGCCGTGGCCGGCACCCGTGCCGTCGGCTGATCCATCAGTGCCGGATCAATTCCCGCCTGTTCAAGGAGTGACCGCAGACGCTGCGGCTTCTCACGCAGCGCATGGATCATGGGATACATGAAGTAAACCGCCACCGAATCCGTTTCCCGCATTTGAATGTCTCTCTAGTCACATCTGAACATGGCAAAAAACGCCATCACCCTTGAACAGTTTTGGCATAGGCCAGTGGCGCTGCTGATTCTAGACTTGTGACCAACAAAAAAGACCTGTTCGAGAGAGCCAACATGAACCATTCCGATATTTTTGTAGTGAGCGCCGTCCGTTCTGCCATCGGCAGCTTTGGCGGTTCACTCAAGGATGTGCCGCCTATTCAGTTGGCAACCGACGTTTGCCGCGCCGCTATCGAACGATCAGGCCTGGCGCCCGAACACATCGGTCATGCGGTGATGGGACATGTGATCCCGACCGAGGCGCGCGATGCCTACATCTCCCGGGTCGTGGCGATGAATGCCGGCCTGACGAAAGAAACCCCGGCCTTCAACGTCAACCGCCTTTGCGGTTCGGGCTTGCAAGCGATTGTCAGTGCCGCGCAGAGTTTGATGCTGGGGGATGCGGGCGCTGCGCTGGCCGGTGGCGTCGAGTCCATGAGCCGAGGCGCGTACTTGTTGCCGCAGGCGCGCTGGGGTGCACGAATGGGCGACATGCAGGCCATCGACTACATGCTTGGGGCACTGCAAGACCCGTTTGCCGGTTTCCATATGGGGATCACTGCTGAAAATATCGCCGAGCACTATGGCATCACACGTCAGGTCCAGGATGAATTGGCGCTTCTCAGCCAGCAGCGTGCAGCTCGGGCGATTGCCGAGGGGCGTTTTTCCGGGCAGATCGTGCCGATTGAAATAGCGACCCGCAAAGGAACGGTTTCGTTTGCGACGGATGAGCATGTAAGGGCTGAGGTCAGTTCCGAGCAATTGAGCGGCATGAAACCCGCCTTCAAAAAGGACGGCACCGTCACCGCCGGCAACGCGTCTGGTCTCAATGATGGTGCCGGCGCACTGATCATGGCCACCGGCCAAACTGTTCAGGAACAAGGCCTCAAACCCATGGCCCGACTGGTGGGTTATGCCCACGCAGGCGTTGAGCCCTCAATGATGGGACTGGGACCGATTCCCGCCACCCGCCTGGTACTCAAGCGCGCCGGTCTGACCGTCGCCGACCTTGATGTGATCGAGTCCAACGAAGCCTTCGCTGCCCAGGCCTGTGCCGTAGCGCAAGAGCTGGGTTTCGATCCACAGAAGGTCAACCCCAACGGTTCGGGCATCTCGCTGGGCCATCCGGTGGGCGCCACTGGCGCGATCATCGCCACCAAAGCCATTCATGAACTGCACCGCTGTCAGGGCCGTTATGCCCTGGCGACCATGTGCATTGGCGGCGGCCAAGGCATCGCCGTGTTGTTCGAACGGGTTTGATCACAAGGACATGCACATGAACCTACAGAACATTGGCGTTATCGGCGCTGGCACCATGGGCAATGGCATCGCGCAAGTCTGCGCCCTGGCCGGCTTCAACGTGACCTTGATCGACATTTCCGAGAGTGCTCTGCAAAGGGCAATCGCGACCGTCGATAAAAACCTTGATCGGCAGGTCGCCAAGGACACGCTGACCCCAGAGCAAAAGCTCGCTGCCCTCGACAAGATTCGCACCAGTACCGATTACAACAGCCTGCAAAGCGTGCAACTGGTGATCGAAGCCGCCACCGAAAACCTCGATCTGAAACTGCGCGTGTTGCAGCAGATCGCCGCGCAGGTCAGCGCCGAGTGCGTGATCGCCTCCAACACGTCGTCGCTGTCTATCACCCAACTCGCCGCCAGCGTGAGCCAGCCCGAGCGCTTCATCGGCCTGCACTTTTTCAACCCGGTGCCGGTGATGGGCCTGATCGAAGTGATTCGTGGCCTGCAAACCAGCGATGCCACCCACGCCCTGGCGCTGGACATGGCAAAAACCCTCGGCAAGACCGCGATCACCGCGGGCAACCGTCCGGGATTCGTGGTCAACCGGATTCTGGTGCCGATGATCAATGAAGCGATCCTGGTGTTTCAGGAAGGCCTGGCCAGCGCCGAAGACATCGACGCCGGCATGCGCCTGGGCTGCAACCAACCCATCGGTCCGCTGGCCCTGGCGGATCTGATCGGCCTGGACACCGTGCTGGCGATTCTTGAAGCCTTCTACGACGGCTTCAACGACAGCAAATACCGCCCCGCCCCGCTGCTCAAGGAAATGGTCGCCGCCGGTTACCTGGGACGCAAAACGGGGCGCGGCTTCCATGCCTATGCATGAGCGCTGCTCACGCTTCGCCGAGTACCGGGACAAAGTCCTGGAACTGTTCGCCAGCAAGGGTTTCGGGCAGGTCGGCATGCGGGAACTGTCGACCTGCCTGGGGCTCGCTCCCGGCTCGTTGTATTACCATTACCCGAGCAAACAGCACTTGTTGCTTGACCTGATCGAGGAGTTCTACGAAGAACTGTTGGCAACCTTGGGGCGCATTGAGCAACAGGCGCCGGCAAAACGCGACAGGCTCAACAGCCTGATCCGCGCCCACCTGAATCTGCACCAGGAAATGCCCTGGCATTTTCGACTGGCGGAGCGCGACAGCGGCTGCCTGAACGAGGAGCAGCAGGAACAGATTCGCCACTTGCGCGAGCAATACGAACTCAAATTGCTGCTGATGCTCGGAGCCAAACCCCGCGCGAGCGAACCGGCGCAACGGGCCGCGGGTCGAGCCATTGCAGCCTTGCTCAACAGCGCGCCCAGTTGGCTGATGCAATATTCGCTGGATGAACAAGAGCGCGATAATCTGATGGAAAACATGCTGAGTGGCGCCATCGAGCGACTATTGGCGCCAAAGACGCGTAATTGGGTGACGACTGCCAACGCGGGCGACAGTACGCAGCAGCCAACTACAAAATAATAAGCCTGAGCGGCTCTTCCTCAAACTGCGTCGCCAGCAGATTCTGTACGACAAAGCCCCGATTATTCGGGGCTTTGTCGTTTCTGGGGATACCTGCTGAGTGAGCCGGCAGACGTCGGAACTGTCGAAGGCTGCGGTCTTTATACCTTCCAGCGCCCTTCTGTTTACTGGGTGACCACAATCTTCCCGATCATCTGCGGGTGCAGCGCACAAAAATACTCGAACTCTCCCGGCGTATTGAACACCCAGGAAAAACTGTCATTCGTATCCAGCGCCCCCGAGCGAAACACCTTGTGGGTTTCTGCCACCGTGTGCGGAATCTGGTCGTCATTCACCCACGTCACTTTGGTGCCCACGGCCACGGTCAAATCCTTGGGTGCAAACATGAACTCCTTGATATCGATCTTCACCTCCTGAGCCCACGCCGGCATCGACAGCATCACGCACACCACCGCCAACAGTCGCGTTTTCATCTGACCGCCCTCCCCTAGACCAGTGTCGAATCAATCAGCGCCAGCGGATGATCGCCCTGTGTCGCTCGCACATCGGTGATCCCCAGATAATTGCGCAACTGATCGGCAGCCACTGTCATCGGCCCCGGTGCCGGCGCCGCACCCGGTGCAGGTTGCGGATAAGCCGTGCCACGGGCGGTGTGGAAGGTGATGTTGCCTTCGACCTTCTGGATGACCTGATGGATGTGCCCGTTCAATACCGTCACTGAACCGTACTTGCGCAGCATCGCAATCGCCTGATCACCATCCTCGGTGCCCCAGCCCCAAGGCTGATAAATCGTCCACAGCGGAATGTGGGTAAACACGACAATGGGTGTACTGGTCGTCACCGCCCGCAAATCATCGGCCAGCCAGGCCAGTTGATCGGCGCCAAGGGTGGCTTCATGGCCGGCCTGGAAGTTGAAGACGTTTACCAGCGCGATGAAATGCACGCCGTGGTCATCGAAGCTGTACCAGCCATTGCCTTTGGTGCCCTTGCCGTAACGCTCCAGGTAAAGCTTGCCGCCGCCCTCGTCGAGGGTGTCGTGTTCACCTGGCACGTAATGCACGGTGGACGGCAGGCCCTTGAGCAATTGTGCCGCAGTGTCGAATTCCTCAGGCTTGGACAGGTGCGTGATGTCGCCGGTATGCAGAATCAGCGACGGCGGTTTTGGCAGCTTGATGACCTTGTCGATCGCCACCTGCAATGTCTTGGCCGGCTCCGGGTTGGCTTCCTTGTTGAAGCCGATGTGCGAGTCGCTGATCTGCACGAAGTGAAACGTGCTGGCCAGTGCCTTGGGGTCGGCGACGTTGCCTGCCTCATCCAGCGCAAAGGCCCGGGGAATGCCGCCGCTCAGGGCCCAGATGACCCCTGCTCCGGCCCACGCCGAGCACTTGAGCAGCGTTCGGCGGTCAGGGTTCAGCAAGCCGTCGGTGCGCACTGGGGGTTTTGATTGAATGTCCATCGGTATGTCCTCGCAAGCGGACTACAGTGATGTAGCTGACACGAGGTAAACCTTGCGGGACGAGTGTTTATTCCGCGCTGGAAAAAATTCTTTTCAGGGAATAAAAGACGACGCATCACGGTTATAGGGGTGTGACGGTGCGGAAGCCACTATGAAGCGATTTGAGGACCTGATTGCGCCCCATCTGGACGCCGCTTACAACCTCGCGCGCTGGCTCACTGGCAACGACAGCGCCGCACGCGATGTCGTGCAGGAAAGCGCCCTGCGCGCCTTCAGGTTTTTGCAGCGTTTCGCCGATGGCAACGCCAAGGCCTGGTTTCTGACCATCGTGCGCAACGAAAGCTACACCTGGCTCAAAGCCTCGGCCGGGCGCCATTGGGTTGCTTTCGATGACGACATTGGCGATGACGAAGGGGCACTGAGCCATAGCCAGACCCCGGAATTGCTGGCTATTCACACGGAAAACGCGGCGCTGATCCAGCAAGCGCTGTGCGCCCTGCCGCCGGTATTTCGTGAGGTGATTGTGCTGAAAGAACTCGAAGACATGCCTTACAAGGACATCGCTTTGGTGGTCGATATCCCCATCGGCACCGTCATGTCGAGACTGGCCCGGGGGCGCGCGATGCTCAAGCTCGAACTACTGAAGTTGCACGATCATGAATGAACTCGACTGCACGGTTTGCCAGACACGACTGCATGGCTATCTGGATCAGGAACTCGATCCTGCGGCGGCTGCGGATGTGGCTGCGCATCTGGCCGCATGCGCCGAGTGCGCGCGGCTGCATGATGAGGTGAAACTGCTGAAGGTCAGTGTGAAGCGCCAGGCGCCGTATTACCCGGCGCCGGCATCGTTGGCGGCCAGCGTGTTTGCCACTGGTGCTCCCGCGACTCGCGCCGTCGAGCGCTGGCAGAAATGGTTCGCACCGACGTTTTCCGCGGCGGCGCTGGCCTTGGCGATGGTGCTTTATGTAATGACGCCGGGCAGCGAACAACCGCTGATGGACGAGGCTGTCTCCAGCCATGTCCGCTCGTTGATGGGCGAGCATCTGAACGATGTGGTGTCCTCCGACCGTCACACCGTGAAACCCTGGTTCACCGGCAAACTCGACTTCTCGCCGCCGGTATTCGATTACTCGGCGCAGGGGTTTCCATTACTGGGCGGACGGCTGGATTATCTGCAACACCAGACCACGGCAGCCCTGAGTTACGGGAGGGCCAGGCACATCATCAATGTGTTTATCCTGCCCGTGCCGGAGGCAGACAAGCCGCGGCAGACCCAGACGATTCGTGGCTTTAACGTGGTGTCCTGGCAAGTCAACCACATGCGCTTCGTGCTGGTTTCCGATGTGGAGAAAAGTGAACTGGAGGCGTTCAGCCAGTTGCTCAGGGACGGTGCCTGAAGGGAGCACGGTTTCACGTGCGCCGTCATTCTCTCTGTCGAGAACAATCAAAAATAGGTGCTCACCCAACCAAGGCCTGGCTCTCCGTGCCTGGTAAAGAGCCGAAGTTGGGTGAGCGGTGAAAACTTTATCGAGAGTTGCGCCCTGTGTCCCGAACACAATTCTGAATAAACCTGAACAGCCTGCGTCCGGCATAATCAGGTTTTACTCACTGCCAGTGCGCGACCACTCATCATCCATGGCACCCGCTGTGCTGGCGACTATCCACGCCACTGCACAAGCCACTAACGAGAACGCGGCAAAAGCCCCCATCACATGCAAGTAAGGCAGCACGTGATTCCACGCTCGAGCCACCCCCAGGAATGCGGCAAATAACCAGCCACTCATAGAGAGCGCGCCCAACAGTGCAAGGCGAGTCCGGGCGCAGCTGTGTAACAAAACAAAGGGAGCCTTCTGCAGCAGCGGAAAACCGATCCGATGCAACAAAGCGCCGTTGAGGCTAAGCAGCACGACAACACTCACCTTGGCCCAGAGCTTTTGATTGAGCAGATACGCGGTCCCCTCATAGAGGTAACCCTGGAGCACCAGCAGCAAGCCACTTCCCCAAAGAGCCAACAGCGCGAGCGTGACGATTTTTTGAGTCTCGTCGAGATACTCACGTTGCACCTGGCTCAACACATCCTTGCGCCAGTTCCATAGCTTTTGATCTGCCTGCAGCACCCTCCCCAGAGCAATACAGGTGGCAATCAGATGACCGTACACGAGTAGCATTTTGAGCATTACCTGGACCTTATTTTTATGTGGGCAATGCACTCCCTCGCACCCTTGATTTGAAACGAAATGATACAGATTCATATTTGTATCAAGCAAGTTACAAATTCAACCATCCATCCGGAGCCGCTTTTTTCCTCGCAGGGCTGTCCGCCCTTCTCGACACCGAACATGCACATGCACTCAATCACGTCCCCCGGCTCCTGCACGCCCATGCGTTTGGTGCTGGCTCGAGCATCGTGACCTCGCCGTTACCGGTCCCCCTGTGCATGAAATTGGAGATGTATAGGTATGTTCAGGACGAACAACTACCATTTGTATAACTACAACTGTCATCAATAGAAACTCAGATTGTCAGCGCCAAAAAACCGACAAACACAAACCCTTCGATAAAATCCTCATTAACTGATTGTTAAAACGTGCAGAACAGATCTGCACTAATAGCAAGCGCAAAACAACATAAGCCACTACCTTGCCACCATACTAAAGCATGCTTAACTGTGCTGCACCTGCAGCGCCAGCCTTCATATAGTTGCGTCGGCTGCCTGAGGTTAAGCAAGCACTATTGCTAAAGTACTAATCGTTCGATCTGTGCAACTCATCAATTGGTAACATCAGGAGATTCTACATGGACGCGCAAAAGAAGTTGTTTTTCCCCTTCGCCCTGAAACCCGTACCGAACGTCACGAGTATCGCAAACTTACAGAGCTCGCCGCCTACTTTCGCTGCCGGATCCAACGACCCTTTGCCGATTGATCAACAGTTGGCCAATGCTTTCAATGCCAACAATGCTGTCATGGCGTATGTGTTAGGTATCGGCAATACGACACTACCGACTATCTCCCCTTCGCCAACGTGGTACAGCACATTCCAAACAGCTTTCAGCAACGCACAAATCCACGCCAACGGGTGGTATCCGATTGCGGCTAACTTGGTGAGCATACCCAACTCCATTGCAGGATACGGCATTGCTTTCAACGTCAGCATGTCGACCATCAATTCATTGGTCAGTGTATTGCAGTCCGATCCTACCAACGCCGCTGCGATTGCAGCGTTGAAAACACAATTCAGCCGCTTGATCTCTCAGATTCGCTCTTACACGCAAAGCGCCGTGACGGTCCAGCAGACCATTACCGAGTTCAGCAATACCTTGGCATCCGATGCAACAGTGCTTTCAACGGCTGTAAATGACTCGACTAGGGAGCAACAAGTAGATCAGCAGAAAATTGCTGAGTTCAAGGCACATATCGCTTCGCTACAGTCTGAAATCAGTCATTGGCAAACTGTTGAGACGGCAGCAGCCATTGCGGCGGGTGTTGCATTCTTTGCAGGTGCTGTTATCGCCATTTTCTCGTTCGGAATTGGGCTGGCATTCGGGATCGTTTCTGCCGCTGCCTTGATTACTACGATGGTGATCGCTTCAAACAAGGTTCAAGCGTTGAAGAGTCAGGTGGAGGCTGACAACAGCAATATGAATGCGGTTACGCGGCAGGCTGCAAGCCTGGCTGTACTGAACGATCAAATCAATGCGCTGATCGCACTTTCCCAGGCCGCAAGCACCCAGATTGCCCTCGTCCTGCAGGTCTGGCAAGAGCTGGAGTCCGAACTGAACACAGTCCTGACGGACCTGACCAACTGCAGCGGCAACGTCACTGACTTGAACCTCAGCGAGCTTCAGCTGAATCTGAACGCGGCCAATCAGGATTGGCAGACATTGGTCGGGCTCTGCAATACGATTGCCTCTATCACCTACAATCAGGCAACTCCGCCCACCGCCAATATCTAACGAACGGCCATCGATAACCGGATGAAAATGGATAGGGTCACTCACCCACGAAGTGGATGAGTGACCCTAAAAATCAAATCAACCAAACCATATCGATACGATTATTCGGTCATTATTCAGTTCAATATTGCAACGCTCCGGCCTCCAGTCCTTAGTCAGTGCATCACCTGTTTCATAGACTCGAAGAGAGTGGCCCACCAATTGAGCAATTGTCTGTGGTTGCGCCGAAGTGAGTGAGCCAATCAGCTGACCTATATTCAGTTCTTCCGGCGACATTGACCTTACATGGCCGTCTTCTAGCCGAAGAAACCCTTCCGTCCCACGAAAACCATGTTGCAGTATGTACCAGCCCTGAGTTGTAATTTCAAAAGCGTTGTAACCTCCGGTCGGAAAATCGCACACTTCCGGAACGACCCGACTCCCGACTTTCTCTCCGATAATGTTGTTGGAACCTATCAAGCTACTTAGCTCGGCTCTCGCTTCGGCAAGTGGAGTTCTGCGAGATTCTTTATCGCATTGAATTGTGCCATCAAGCTTATAAACCCATACGTTAGACATTGTTTTCTCCTTCCCTAAGTTTGCTCTCCTCATAAGAGCACTCACCCAATGGCACACTACTTAGGTTGCTAATCAAAATGCAAAACACCAGCATGCTATTCGGTTGATTCAGCATAGTTGAAGAAATACTGCGCAAGCTCCTGTTGGTCGGAAGGATTGGCTGTTTCCAGTTCCGATATATCAGGAAAATCGCTGTATCGGAAATTACCGACGTTGGCGAGGCGACTGTTTTGCGTGGAGTGGCACAGGCTCATTAAGTAGTTGGGTAATGGGCTGTTCAAGCGTTCATCATGATCACGCGGATATACGCAACCACAACGACCGAATACACCTGTCATCGCACGGATGTACCCAACCTCTGTAGGCGCTGACGCAGCCTGCGATCTTTTGGCGATGTTGCAGGCTCACGAAGACCAGGATCAAAAGATCGCAGCCTTCGCCAGCGCCTACGGAGGTTGAGTACGACCGGGCGGAATCTAATCCGACGTCAGCGGCTGCCTGGAGCGACTCGGCGCGATGGCCGACTTCTCCCCGGTGTCGCGATGCAACAAGGCAACGTTGTAGTCATAGCGGGATATCAACGGCACCGGCTCGTCATTGCGGGACATCTTGAGCCATTGTCTTGTGCGCTCGATGTCAAAGGATTCGTTCCTGCCCTTCATTTTTTTAATAAGGTTGGCCGAGACCCTGAAGCGTCCACAGCCAGCCGAGCATGCAATTTCTGACCAGTCTTCAGCCACATGAACAGTGTTAGAGACAGCGTGACAAATTAAGCACTTCATGTTCGATCTCCGTATCCATGAATTACCAACTGTAGACGATCCACGAACAAAGAACTCAGCGCCCAAAAAAAACCAGATCAGTCCATCGCGCCGCCTGCCCAGGTGACCTGTCAAAGGGGCGATAAGTGAAGAGCCCGGCGCACTGGCCGGGCTCCGTTTTATCTTCTGTTTTCAAGCATCTTGTCGGCGAGCGCTTTGGCCCTTTGGATCAGCAGTTTTTGCCTGTCTTCGTGGGTGGTTTCTCCTACCACCGGTGCCGTCAGATGGCTTTCGGCAATCAGCGCAGCACAGAAATATTGGTCCCAAACAGTGCTTTGCTCCGACGCCTGTCTAATCGTTTGGTCGGCGATCATATGCGGCTCCTTTTGATGAGGTAGCTTTGTCATTTTACGCCCGAATCGCGAACAACTTGCGTCGATCAAGATAGTCGGCACCTTATTGCAAGGACGATCACTGGCGACAACTCATTTCCTCGACTAGGATTTTTATCGCACAGGATTTCGCCCACTGTGGTGTCGGGCGACTCAATCAGGGAGAGATAGATGACGCCTACTCGTATTTGCGAACAAACCTATCGTGGCTGGTCCAGCCCCATCTTGCTTGAACTCAAGGAGAGAGAACATCAACTGGATCCTTCGGCACGCCAGGCCCTGCAAAACGTCCTGGTCGAGAGAAGGCTTATAAACACCGGCAATCCTTCTGGCAGTGATCGGCGCAAGGCTGATCCGGCCGGGTAACAACAGGCAGCAATAGCTCTTACCCACCTCATTACCGACGCTGCTGGCGCTCTGCCGGCAGCGTGCTTGTCAGCAATCGCCAAATTCCAGACAAAAAAAAGCCCAGGCAGCTGATGGACGCCTGGGCTTTAAAAATGCATAAACCGTGGTGGTGAACGCAGGGCAATATTACCCAATCAATTGATCTGTAACAAGATATTTTAACTCACCATCCAGTTACTAAATCTCGCAACCCATTAAATATCCACACTTTTTTTGAGTCATCTACTGAAGAAACCGTTACAAACAATCCCGGACAGCCTGGCGCAACGCTCCTGACTTGGCCCATGGCGGCCCTTGGTAAAGCGATACCCGGCTGCCATCCTTCGACTTCACGATATCCAGAATTTCGTCAGCTGTGATGACGCTCGGTGCAGTAATCCGATAGCCATTGGAAATCGCGGTTTGCGTCGTTCCAGCAATCTCCTGACGCCACAACGGCAACACACACCCGGCATATTCCTTGGGCGCCTTATCGCTGTATTTGCTGACATTGGGCTCACCGGGCACCAGGGATGTGGGCAATGAACAGCCCGCCAACGCAGCCACCGCTACTCCCGCTATCAACATCCGCATGATGCTTCCCTATCCTGAAAAACGGGAAATGTAGCCTGTACTTACGCAGACATCCAGCAAACGCTGGGGCTATGCCCCTATCATAAGAGCCTTTATACAGAAGCCTCGCCCTGCCCCGGATCGGCCCCCGAGCCGGGATCGACATACGAACTCGCATTCAGATACTTCATCCATCGCTCGTACGCTTCATGCTGCCACTTCGTAACCCGCTCCCATTCCTCGCCGCTGAGCTGATGGGCCGAAATCAGCCTCATCATTTCGGTGGTGGCCGCGTCCAGGTCAACGATCAGTTCATGCGCATGGTGTCTGAAATCATCAGTCGCCGTCATTTGAGATACCTCGCCCCAGCGAATAGATCACTACCTCAATACGACAGCAGAGCTGTTCGCTTCCGTTGATTTTCCCGACCAGTGGAAGCACTTTCCATCCCTATCCCTATCCCTTCACGCACACCACCTGCCGCAAGGTGTGGAGCACTTCCACCAGATCACGCTGGGCGTACATGACTTTGTCGATGTCCTTGTAGGCCATCGGAATCTCGTCGATAACTGCAGCGTCCTTACGGCATTCCACATGAGCGGTCGCGCGGATCTGGTCGGCGACGGTGAAGGTGTTTTTGGCTTTGGTACGGCTCATGGTGCGACCGGCGCCGTGGCTGCAGGAACAGAACGATTGCTCGTTGCCCAGGCCGCGAACGATGAAGCTTTTGGCCCCCATGGAACCGGGAATGATCCCCAGTTCGCCCTTCTGCGCCGAGACCGCGCCCTTGCGAGTGACCAGGATGTCCTCGCCGAAGTGCCGCTCTTTCTGTACGTAATTGTGGTGGCAGTTCACGGCCTCCAGCGCGACCTCGAAGGGTTTGCGGATCACTTGCCGCGACGCGTGAATCACCGCTTGCATCATCAAGGCACGGTTCTGCCGAGCAAAGTCCTGAGCCCAACCCACCGCTTCGACGTAGTCATCAAAGTGCCGGCTGCCCTCCTTGAAATAGGCCAGGTCGCGATCCGGCAGGTTGGCGATGTGCTGACGCATGTCAGCCTGGGCCAATTGAATGAACAGGGTGCCGATGGCATTGCCCACGCCGCGAGAACCGCTGTGCAGCATGAACCAGACACGATTGGCCTCGTCCAGGCAGACCTCGATGAAGTGATTACCGGTACCGAGGGTGCCCAGATGATGGCGGTTGTTGGTGCTGGCGAGTTTCGGGTACTTGTCGATGATCGCCTTGAACCGTGGGTTCAGCGCCGCCCAGGCCTGATCGGCCTGCTGAGGAACGCGCTCCCAGGCGCCTTCGTCACGGCGACCACGGCTCAACGTGCGGCCATGGGGCACGGCCTTTTCAATGGCAGTGCGCAGACCGTGCAGGTTGTCCGGCAAATCGGCGGCGGTCAGCGAGGTGCGCGCGGCGATCATGCCGCAGCCGATGTCCACGCCCACGGCCGCCGGAATGATCGCGCCCACGGTGGGGATCACGCTGCCGATGGTGGACCCCTTGCCCAGATGCACGTCCGGCATCACCGCCAGGTGCTTGAAGATGAACGGCATCTTCGCGGTATTGATCAGTTGCTGCCGGGCTTCGCTTTCAACTGGCACGCCTTCGGTCCAGAGTTTGATCGGCTTGCCGTTGGCGACCTCCAGCAGTTGGTAGACAGGTTGTTGCATGATTTTGACTCTCTTCGGATCAGACGAACATAACGCTCCATCGAGGTAAATGGGATTACTATTTCGTAGCGGGGAATTGCAGGAGGTCATCATGTGGCTTAACGAATATGAACAGCAACTTCGGCGTGACCTGCAAGGCGTGGCGTCGGATCTGCGGTGGTCGGCGGTAGAGCTTTTGCGCATCGCCGAGCAGTTGCGCCAGGCCGGCAATGATGTGGACGCAGAGGCAACGCTAAGGCTGTGTGCGTTGTTCCAGGGCGATGAAGAACGCCTGTCGGGCTATGCTGAAGAAGTGAAAGCTAAAACCATCACCCGAATGAAAGCTCATTAGAGAGCACTGTCATGAACAAGCCTCTATGCGCGCTGATCGCCGTGCTGGCGGCGACAGGTGGCTGCAACACCGAATCACATATCTACCGGGACCAACCGCTGGTCGCCAAGGTCGAAACCGGCATGACCAAGGATCAGGTCGAGAAGATTGGCGGCAAACCGCTATCAATCACGGACCGCACGGTGGAACCTGGCACCTGCTTTGATTACAAACTGACCCAGGCCGGCCATCAGCAGCCGTACAACGTCAGCTTCGACGGCAGGGGCCAGGTCGACCATAAAAGCTTCATGACCTGCGCGGAATGGAGCCGTGTCCAACAAAAAGCCAGAGAGTACTCCCCCTCCACGGGCGGGATGGGCGGCGGCAGCGGTGGTTACTGACCGACGATCTTACAGCGCTGAAAAGCCCCGGCGTACCGCGGCTCACTTAAGCGTACTCTTGGGTCATGCCTACCTTTGTGGCGAGCGAGCTTGCTCGCGCTGGGCTGCGTAGCGGCCCCAAAAATCTGACAACCATACCGATTTTTGTGAGTGCTACGCACTCAAGCGGGAGCAAGCTCCCTCGCCACAGGGTTCTCTGATTCAAGACTCTCTTAAGTGCACAGCATTGCCGGGGCTTCAAGCGCACTATTTGTCTGATTTGTGGCTACGTGACGATCTGACCGATCGGGCTCTGTAGGCAGGAAGTGCAGCCGCATAGGCCAGTGCTTCCTCTCGGCTGCCAAAGGATCCAAGCCGGTCACCTTTGGTGCACACCCGCCAGGGGCCACTGTTCACGCTGAGTACGTCATAGCCGTTCATGTGCATTTTGGTCAGCATCGGAACGCTCATTAGTCACCTCCATTTCGGCAGTGATAGTCCAGGGTCCACTCAGTTACCTTACACCCGACTTTCACTGAAGTGCCGACCAGACGTCGCGTCAGGATTCCGGCAGTTAAATGCACTTTCAACCGCACTGTCGACTCTAACCCTTGAAGCAGACACGTCTGCGGATTGCGGTCTGAATATTGCATTTTTATGACTGTTTTATGACAACCGGCAGTCAGGTAATCCATGAAAGTACGCGCAACCGTCATTTGCGAGCAGGACCGGCATATTCTCCTGGTGCGCAAACTCAGGGGGCGCTGGACCCTGCCGGGCGGAAAAATCGAGCCCGGCGAAACCATCGCGGGCGCGGCCACAAGAGAGCTCTATGAAGAAACCGGGCTCGTGGTCGACGGCCTGCTGTACTTGATGGAGCTGGACACGGCCAGCACCCGCCACCATGTCTACGAAGCGTCGGTCGTAAACCTGGCCGAGGCTCGGCCACAGAATGAAATCATCGAGTGCATCTGGCATCCGCTGAACGCCGTCCAGAACCTGAACACCAGCGACGCCACGCTCAGAATCGTCAGAGCATTTCAGCGTCGCTTGTAAGTCTCAGGCTTTGGCCAGAGCCGTCGCGGCCTTGTCAATGAACCCGGCAATCTCGGCCGGCATCGAGGCCAGCGACGCATGGCTGGCGTTCAGGGTCAGAATCTCCCGGGCGTTCAGCCGCGTCGCCATCCATTGCTGGTTTTGCGGCGCGATCATCCGGTCGTAGGCAGAGACCTGATACCACGACGGTTTGTTCTTCCACGCCACCGTGTTGATGGTGTCGCCAAAAGTGCTGGCCAACGGTGCTTTCTGGGTGATGCCCATGACCAACCCGTCGATGGCCGGCAGATCCTGACAGAAGCTTTCGTGGTAAAGCTCAGGCTTCACCCACAAATAGCCATCGCTGTCGGGGGCCAGGTTCGCGGCCGCTGCCGGTGGGTGCTGTTGGGTAATGCTGCCGGGGCTTTCACCGACGTCCGGGGCAAACGCGGCGATGTACACCAGCCCCACGACATTCGGCTGATCGCCGGCCTCGGTAATCACCGCACCGCCATAGGAATGCCCCACCAGCAGCACCGGCCCCGGCACTTGAGCGACCATTTTGCGGGTGCGCATCGCGTCGTCGGCCAGGGAGGTCAGCGGTATCTCGACCGCGCGGATGTTGGTGTGGCCCTTGTGGATCAGTTCAGCGATGACCTTGTTCCAGTGGGCGGCTCCGCCCCAAAAACCATGGACCAGGACAATGGTGGGTTTATCGCTCATCAGGATGACTCCCGTTCATGGAGGGTGTGTTGCAAACCTGTCAGCCCAAATCGCCGCCACCGACCGGCATGACCATGCCGGTGATGTAGGAGGCTTCGTCGCTGGCCAGAAACAGGATAGCGCTTGCTTGCTCATCCAGCGTGCCGTAGCGCTTCATCAAACTGCTGTCGAGGGTCTGGTCGACGATCTGCTGATACCACAGCTTTTCCTGAGCGCTTTGTTCCGCGGTGTTGCGCGGAATCAGCCGTGGCGGCGCTTCGGTGCCACCGGGGGCAGTCGCATTGACCCGCACGCCACGGCCGGCGGTTTCGAACGCCAGGCATGCGGTCAACGCATTGACCCCGCCCTTCGCCGCACCGTAAGGCACACGATTGACGCTGCGGGTGGCGATCGATGAAACGTTGACGATGGCGCCGTTGCCTTGTTCAAGCATGAACGGCAGCGCGGCATGGCAACACCACAGCGTCGGGAACAATGAGCGGCGCACTTCGGCCTCGATCTGCGACTCTTCATAGTGCTCGAAAGGCTTGGCCCAGATCGTGCCGCCGACGTTGTTGACCAACACATCGAGACGCCCGAAGCGCTCGACGGCGGTGCGCACCACGCGGCTGCATTCGCTGTATTGCTCAAGGTCGGCGGTCAGCGCGAGTACCTGGCTGCCCTGCCCCAGTTCTTTCTGGAGTTCAAACACCAGATCAGAGCGATCGACCAGGATCAACCGCGCACCTTCGGCGGCCATGCGTTCCGCCACACACCGGCCGATGCCTTGGGCGGCACCGGTAATCAGTGCGATTTTTTCGTGGAATCTGTTCATGTATCTCTCCCACAACAGCGCGGATCAGGCCGCGCTGGCGGCAAATTTCTCGAAGTAGAAGTTCGCAGGCGCAATGCCTTGCTCGCGAATGAACTGGCTGACCGCTTCGACCATCGGCGGCGGGCCGCACAGGTAGACATCGACGTCGCCATCGTTCAGATGCCGTGGCTCGATGTGCTGGGTCACGTAGCCCTTGAGCGGGTGCCGGCTGTCTGGGTTGGCCACGCAGGCGCTGAAGCTGAAGTTCGGGATTCGCGCGGCGAAGGCTTCCAGTCGATCCATTTCCACCAGGTCGAAATCGTTGGTCACGCCGTAGATCAAATGCAGCGGATGCTCGCTGCCCTGCTCGGCGATTTTTTCCAGCATCGCGGTAAACGGCGCCAGACCGGTGCCACCAGCCAGCAGCAACAACGGCCGGCGAATATCGCGCAGATAGAAGCTGCCCAACGGTCCGGCCAGGCTCATGCTGTCGCCGGCCTTGGCCATGCCGGTCAGGAAACTGCTCATCAAACCGCCGGGCACGTTGCGAATCAGAAAGCTGACTTCGCCATCACGCTGCAACGAACTGAACGAGTACGCGCGGGTCTGCTCGCTGCCAGGAACCCCGAGGTTCACATACTGCCCCGGCAGAAACGCCAGTTTGCTCAGGGCCTCGCCCTTGATCGACAGCGCGATGGTGCTGTTGGACAGCTGCCGCACGGCGCTGATGGTCGCGTCGTAGCTGGCCTGCCGGGTACGGCAGACATCCGATGAAACCGGCACCCGCACCACGCAATCGCTCTGCGCACGCATCTGGCAGGTCAGGACAAAACCCTGCTGCGCTTCGTCGGCGCTGAGGGCGTCTTCGATGTAGTCCTCGCCCAGGTCGTAGCGCCCGGCTTCGGCGAAACACTTGCAGGTGCCGCAAGCACCGTCGCGGCAGTCCAGCGGAATATTGATGCCCTGGCGGTACGCGGCATCGGCCACGGTTTCACCAGCGTTGGCGTCGATGAACCGGGTGACGCCGTCTTCGAAATTGAACGCAATGGAATGAGTCATGACGGCCGCCTCAGAGGTGGTAAACATCGATGACCTGGCGAACGTAGTCGTTCTTCAGGATCACTTTCTTGGCCTTGATCAGCGGATTTTCACCGCGCACATCCAGGGTGTAGAAACTGCTGCCGAAGTAGCTGTCGACGGTCTTGTAGCGAAAGCTCAGGGTGTGCCAGTTGAAGCGCACCTTGCACAGGCCGTCGGCCTGTTCGATCAGCTCGATGTTGCTCAAGTTGTGCGAGGTGCGGGTGTCCGGCACGCTGGCGCTGGAACGCTCGGTCTTGATGCGGAAGACGCGGTCTTCAAGGCCCGTGCGGTTGCCGTACCAGATCAGCGAGATTTCCCGCTGCGGATCGATGGTCAGTTCGTCGTTGTCATCCCAGGACGGCATCCAGAAAGTTGCGTCCGGCGCGTACAACTCCAGCCAGTCATCCCATTGCTTGTCGTCGAGGTAGCGCGCTTCGCGGTAGAGAAAGTCGCGCACCGCGTCATGGGTAATAGTCATTGCACGGCCTCCACTGCAATCAGTTCGGACTGTTCGGCGGCCAGGGCCTTGAGCATGGTCTGCTGCCAATATTTGTGTTGCAGCACGAACAGGCCTTCGTCTTCGGTGCGCACGCCGCTGAGCAACGGGTGCAGGTCGATTTCCCTAGCCGCGTCATCGGCGCCTTCAATCCAGTGTTCGGCGCCACGGGACATGTCGTTCCAGGTGGTGACGCTGCCCTGATAACCCGTCTGGCAGGAGCGAAACTCTTCCAGATCGTCCGGAGTCGCCATGCCGCTGACGTTGAAAAAGTCTTCGTACTGACGAATTCGGCTCGAACGGGCGTGATCGCTTTCACCTTTGGGCGCGATGCAGTAAATGGTGATTTCGGTGCGGTTGACCGAGATCGGCCGGGCGATGCGAATCTGCGAGCTGAACTGGTCCATCAGGTACACGTTCGGGTACAGGCACAGGTTGCGCGAGTTCTCGATCATCCAGTCGGCGCGGGCCTGGCCAAAGTCCCGGGCCAACTCGTCGCGACGCTCGTACAGCGGGCGGTCCTCAGGGTTGGACCAACGGGTCCAGAGCAGCATGTGGCCCTTGTCGAAGGAATAGAAACCACCGCCCTGCTTGGCCCAGGTGCCGGCACTCATGGTGCGGATGTCTTCGCCGGCTTCGCGTTGTTTGCGCTGGTTCTGGGTGGCGGCGTAGTTCCAGTGCACGGAGCTGACGTGATAGCCGTCGGCACCGTTTTCGGCGGTGAGTTTCCAGTTGCCTTCGTAAATGTAACTGGAGGAACCGCGCAGCACTTCCAGGCCATCGGCGGACTGATCGACGATCATGTCGATGATCTTCGCCGACTCGCCCAGGTGCTCCACCAGCGGCACCACGTCGGCCTTGAGGCTGCCGAACAGGAAACCGCGATAGGACTCGAAACGCGCGACTTTGGTCAGGTCGTGGGAACCTTCGCAATTGAAACTCGCCGGGTAGCCGGCCGCCGCCGGGTCCTTGACCTTGAGCAGCTGGCCGGAGTTGTTGAAGGTCCAGCCATGGAAGGGACAGGTGTACGAACTCTTGTTGCCGGTCTTGTGCCGGCAGAGCATCGCCCCGCGGTGGCTGCACGCATTGATAAAGGCGTTCAATTCACCGTCCTTGTTGCGCGCGATGAAGATCGACTGGCGCCCCATGGTGGTGGTGTAGAAGTCGTTTTTGTTGGGGATCTGGCTCTCGTGCGCCAGGTACAGCCAGTTGCCTTCGAAGATGTGTTCCATCTCGAGGTCGAACAGCCGCGGATCAGTGAACATCTCGCGCTTGCAGCGATAGATACCCTGTTCAGGGTCTTCTTCAAGCAGGGAGTGAAGGTATTCGGGTCGCAGGGACATGGCCGCCGCCTCCATTGTTTTTATTCAGGCAGGGCCATGCTAGGACGTGGGGATGGGGCGGACTATCCGCCGGGTGCAGACCTGTATCCGTTTTGTGCAAAGGACGGTCGGTGGTTGACTGATCGTTCCCACGCTCTGCGTGGGAATGCAGCCCGGGACGCTCTGCGTCCCAAAAGCGGACGCGGAGCGTCCGTTGAGGCGTTCCCACGCGGGAGCGTGGGAACGATCGGTGGGTGGTGTTTGCGAGTTTCAGTGGCGGCGCTTGAGGGTGTCCGAAGGCAACTCGCCGAACTGTTTACGGTAGCTGTCGGAGAACCGGCCCAGGTGCAGAAAGCCGTAATCCATGGCCACTTCCGTGACGTTGCGTACGTTGCAGGTCGGGTCGCTCAGGTTGGCGTGAATGCGTTCGAGCTTCTTCTGCCGGATGTAGTTTTTCGGCGTGTCCCCCGCATTGCGTTCGAACAGCCCATACAGCGAACGCAAGCTCATCCGCGCCTGGCGCGCCAGTTCTTCGCTGTCGATGTCTTGCTTGAGGTTGCAGGCGATGTAATCGACCAGCGCCTCGAACGTGGCCGAGGCTGAACCAGGGTCGGTGCGCATGACGTTGGTTTTCATCAGGCCGAGCATCTTGCTGACCACGATTTGCGCATAGTGCTCCTGCACGCGAGGAATCGGCTCGGCGGCTTCCGCCTCTTGGCAAATCATCGCCAGCAGGCCGACGAAACCTTCCAGTTGATTGAGCTGATAACGGTTCTCCAGAAACCGCACGCCCTGCCCCGGATACCGCCAGCGCTGCTCCTCGCACACCGATTCCAGCAGCCGGGTGGGGACTTTCAGGATGAATTTTTCGCAATCACTGGAATAGGTCAGATCCACCGGATCATCCGGGTTGATCAGCAGCAACTCGCCGGGCGCGAAGTAATGTTCCTGACCGTGGCCACGCCACAGGCAATTGCCGCGCAGCAGCACCTGCAAGTGATAGATGCTGTCCAGCGCGCCGGAGGTAACCCGCACGCTGGCGCCATAACTGATGCGGCACAGATCAAGGCTGGCGAACTTGCGATGATCGAGGCTGGCCAGCGGCCGGCCGGCCCTGGGCATCTGCAGGCAATGGTTGCCGACGTGCTGATTGACATAGCCCGACACCGCATACGGGTCTGCATGGTCGAAGACTCTGCTGCGATGACTCAACAATTGCGCTTGCATCATCGGTTCACTCTCATTGTTGTTATCGGTGGCGCCGCCATTCTAGGGCCGAAACACAGAAGGCCACGAGATAAACGGTCGGTTATCTCGTGGCCCGGTTCGGCTGGTCGAGGGTATCAGTCCTCGAGTGCGCGGACCCGTTCGTGGCGTTGCTGCTCCTCAGGCTGGGCGGACGACTGCAGGGTGAAGTCGAAATCGATTTCGGCAAAGCGCCCGCTCACGCCATGCGCCGCCGCACGCTGCGGATCGTCGCTGAAGGTGATTTTGGCGATCAGTTCGTCACGGGTGGCGTAGGCAAAATCGTCATGCAGGTACTGATCACCGTCGAGGTTGATCTGGGTGGTCAGATGACGATGATCCGGTGCCGAAATGAAGAAGTGAATGTGCGCCGGCCGCTGGCCATGACGGCCCAGTTGATTGAGCAGTTGCTGGGTCGGACCATCCGGCGGGCAGCCGTAGCCCGACGGCACGATGCTACGGAAGCGATAACGGCCCTCAGCATCGGTGACGATCCGGCGACGCAGGTTGAACTCGGACTGGGTAGTGTCGAAGTACGAATAGGTACCGCCGGTGTTGGCGTGCCAGACATCCACCACCGCGCCGGCCAGCGGTTCGCCAGCGGTATTGAACACCCGGCCCTGCATGAACAGAGTCACACCCGGATCGACGCCGTCATCGAGACGCGCTTCGCCTTGCGACAGCGGTGCACCGGCCACATACAGCGGCCCCTCGATGGTCCGCGGAGTGCCGCCAGATTTGCCAGCCTGCTCGTCTTCGGCGTCCATCAACAGGTCGAGGTAATGCTCAAGACCGAGCCCGGCCACCAACAGACCGGCCTCCTGCCGCGCGCCCAGCACGTTGAGGTAATTGACGGCTTTCCAGAATTCTTCCGGGGTCACGGCCAGGTCTTCGATGATGTTCACCGAATCGCGCAGGATGCGGTAAACCAGCGCTTTGACCCGCGGATCGCCGGCCTCGTTGAGCAGGCCGCTGGCCTCTTCGAGAAACTTCTGGACACTGGCGGTGTGGGAAATCTTGACGTTCATGGTGGATCCTCATCTTGTAATTATTAGCGTAGCGAACTGAACAGGCTGGGTTCAGCGGTCATCCTCGCGAATGGAAGAAGGATGCCGGCACAGCGCGTTGACCTCGATGGCCATGTACGGGTAAAGCGGCAATTGCATCAGCAAGTCGTGCAGTTCCTGAACGCTGTCGACATCGAACACGCTGTAATTGGCATAGAGCCCGGCGATGCGCCACAGATGACGCCACTTGCCTTGCTCTTGCAGGCGCTGGGCCAGGGCTTTCTCGTCGGCCTTGAGCTGAGCGGCGCGCTCCGGGTTCATGTCGACCGGTAAATTCACGGTCATTTTTACGTGAAACAGCATGATGCCCTCCTCAGGCTTGATGAACGACAGTGGATGCTGCAGTGGAAACTTTGTCCCGACGGAAAAACGCCAGGCGTTCTTCATCCAGAACCAGGCCCAGCCCCGGTGTTGACGGGACGTGCAGTTGGAAATCGCGGTAGACCAAGGGCTCGCTGAGGATGTCTTCGGTCAGCAGCAGCGGGCCGAACAGCTCGGTATCCCAGCTCAATGTGTTCAGCGTGACGAAGGCATGGGCCGAGGCCAGCGTGCCGATGCCGCCTTCGAGCATGGTGCCACCGTACAGGCCGATACCGGCCGCCTCGGCAATCGCGGCGGTTCGCAGCACCGCGCGCGGGCCGCCGTTCTTGGCGATTTTCAGAGCGAATACCGAAGCGGCGCCCTCCCGTGCCAGGTTAAAGGCATCTTCCACGCATTCGATGGATTCATCGGCCATGATCGGCGCCGGGCTCATGGCATTCAGGCGCACCATGCCGGCGCGGTTATTGCGCGAGATCGGTTGTTCGATCAGGTCGATGCCGTTGGTGCCTAGGATCCGGCAGGCCCGCAGAGCGACTGCTTCGTCCCAGGCCTGATTGACATCGACCCGCACGCTGGCGCGATCGCCCAAGGCCTTTTTGATCGCAATAACATGAGCCAGGTCGCGATTAACCTCGCCAGCGCCGATTTTCAGCTTGAAGATCCGGTGGCGGCGCAGGTCGAGCATTTTTTCCGCTTCAGCGATGTCCTTGGCCGTGTCGCCGCTGGCCAGGGTCCAGGCCACCGGCAATGCATCGCGAACCCGGCCGCCCAGCAGTTCACTGACCGGCAGGCCAAGACGCTTGCCCTGGGCGTCGAGCAAGGCACTTTCGATACCCGATTTGGCGAAGGTGTTGCCACGAATGCTGCGCTCCAGGCGCAACATCGCGGCATTCACGTTGCCGCTGTCCTGGCCGATCAGCAGTGGCGCGAAGTGTTTGTCGATGTTGGTCTTGACGCTGTCCGGGCTTTCGTTGCCGTAGGCCAGGCCGCCGATGGTGGTCGATTCACCAATACCTTCAATGCCATCGGCGCAGCGCAACCGAATGATCACCAGGGTCTGGTTCTGCATGGTGTGCATCGCCAGCTTGTGCGGGCGAATGGTCGGCAGATCGACGATGATCGTCTCGATCGATTCAATGGCTGTTGCAAGCATGTCGCGATACCCGTCAGGTTCTTAAAGTTCTGGAACCGATTCTGGTACGGCTTTTTTCGGGAAGCCAATATAGAATTGGTCTGACTCGATACCTTAAAGGTATTCAACAGATCGGCGTCCGGAGGCCCCATGGAACTGCGTCACCTGCGGTATTTTCAGGTGTTGGCTCAAACCCTCAATTTCACCCGCGCCGCCGAACTGCTGCACATCGCCCAACCGCCGCTGAGCCGGCAGATCCAACAGCTGGAAGACGAACTCGGGGTTCTACTGCTGGAGCGCGGCCGACCGTTGAAGCTGACCGACGCCGGGCGGTTTTTCCATGAACACTCCACCGCCCTGCTCGAACAACTGGGCAAGGTTTGCGACAACACGCGGCGGATCGGCCTGGGCGAAAAAACCTGGCTGGGCATCGGCTTTGCGCCCTCGACACTCTATGGCGTGCTGCCGGAACTGATTCGCCGGTTGCGCAGCGGCGAGCCTCTGGCGCTGGAGTTGGGGCTCTCGGAAATGACCACGTTGCAACAGGTGCAGGCGCTCAAGGCCGGGCGCATCGATGTCGGCTTCGGGCGCATCCGCATCGACGACCCGGCCATTCTGCAGACCGTGCTCACCGAAGATCGACTGGTCGCCGCCCTGCCCGCCGGCCACCCGCTCCTCGCCAGGCCCATCAGCCTTAGGGAACTGGCGAAAGAACCTTTTGTGCTCTACCCCGGCAACCCGCGCCCGAGTTACGCCGACCACGTGATCGCGTTGTTCGAAGCCAGTGGCGTGCACATCAAGGTGGCGCAATGGACCAACGAGCTGCAAACGGCAATTGGTCTGGTGGGGGCGGGAATCGGGGTGACGCTGGTACCGGCCTCGGTGCAGTTGCTGCACCGCGACGATATTGGCTTCACCCCGGTGCTGGAAGACAACGCGACCTCGCCGATCATCCTCAGCAGGCGCGTGGGCGATGTGTCGCCGGGGTTGAATCATTGCTTGCAGATGATCGATGAACTGCTGCCGCGCGACAGTTGAGCCGTAAATGCAATCCGTAGCAGCTGTCGAGCCCCAGCGAGGCTGCGTTCGGCTGCGTAGCGGTCGTGAATCCGGCTAATGCGGTCTGCCTGATGTATCGCGATCTCCGATATTACGACTGCTACGCAGCCTCGCAGGCTCGGCAGCTGCTACACAGTCAATAGCCCCGACGTCGTTCAGTGAGCATCCCCATCCCATATCCAGTTCCAGATCCCCGGCAAACGAACAGGCTCGGAACTCTGCTTGACGGTGCGCGCCATGGCCGCCCGCTGTAGCGCTGCCGTGTCGTCGTAAAACGGTTTCTGCGCCGTGGCCAGACCTGTGGCGCTGGCACTGTCGAGGAGGATTTGCAGGTATTCGCGGGTATGCCGGGCGGTGTAGCGGTTGAGGTCGTGAAAGGTCACCACCACCGGAATCACCCCGTCCACCGTCGGCAACTCGCCAAGGGCGATGCGCTCGCGGACTTCGGACAGCTGCCGCAGCATATTGGCCCGCCGCCGAGGGCTGGCGTTGAAGCCCCAGATCTTGCCGTCATTGGCGCTCAGGTCGGTCAGCAGTACGTGCATGCCATGCTGTTGGTAGGCAGCAAAGGTGCGCTTGTCGTAGTTCCAGAACGGCGGACGCACCAGGATCGGCGAGGCGCCAGTGATCGCAGCAATGTCTGCGCTGCCATTGGTCAGCGACTGTTCCAGTTGTTCCGGGTCCAGGGAGCGATGGTTGGTGTGGTGGGGCGTGGCCGTGTGGAAGCCCAGCAGATGCCCTTCGGCCTGTTCGCGCCGCATGATCTGGCGGCCCACGTCACTGCCGCCGGCGCCCGAGGCACGGGTCTGCACGAAGAACACGGCTTTAATGTCCGGTTGCAGCGGGTTACGCGCGAGGCTGTCGAGCACGGTGACGGTGGGGTTGTAAAAACCGGAGGCGCTGGGCCCGTCGTCGAAGGTCAGCAGAAAACGGATCGGCGCTTGCGCGCGCAGTCGCTGTTGCGTTTGCGGCGTCATTTCGATGGGCGCGGCGATGCAGCCAAACAGGCCGACTGCAATGGCGAACGCGGATAGAACCTTGATCAACTGCTTCATGTTTTGCCTTGGGCCTGACCTTGCGGCCGTCACGTTTAATGGCAAAAACCCCTCGCCCATTCATCCTTCGATCGGCCCGCCAATCGCTGCGAGCCGAGGTTGGATAAGGGTACACAGTGTTTGGTTCCAGCGCCCGCTCCTGCGGCTGCGTTATGCCCTCGGTTTTCGTTTATTTGGCCAGCACCTGCTGAAACGAGTTGTCGATTATCGGCGCCGTGGCCAGAGCGGTCGGCAGTGCCTTGACCTTGAACAGGAAGTCCGCGGTGCTTTGCAGATCCGCTGCGGCCTGCTGATCCACCGGGCCGACGGTCATGTGCGCCTGGCGCAGCCAATGACGTGACACGTTCTGGTCAAGGTTGGCCTTTTTCGCCCACAGGTCGGCGTACTCGTCGGTGTGGTTGTCGACCCAGGCGCGGGCCTTTTTCAGGCGCACCAGGAAGTCGGCAATGGCTTCGCGTTTGCTGTCGATCGAAGGCGTTGACGCGGCGATGGCGCTGAGGCCGGGCATCAGGTTTTTCGCAGTGAGAATCGGCCGGGCGCCGGAGAACAGAATCTGTTGGGAAATGTACGGTTCCCAGACCGGGAACGCGTCGATGCTGCCCTGGGGCAACGCGGCAGCTGCGTCGATCGGCATCAACTTGATGAAGTCGACGTAGTTGTCCGGCAAATCGGCTTGCTCCAGGGCCCGCAGGGTCAGCTGCTGGCTCCAGGCGCCGGGCCAGTACGCGACTTTCTTGCCCTTGAGATCGGCGATGGATTTGACCGGCGAATCCTTGGGCACCAGCAAGGCGATGGTGTCCGGGTTCTGCCGCGACACGCCAATCAGCTTCACTGGTGCCTGCTTGGCGGCCAGAAACAGAAACCCCGAATCGCCGAGAAAGCCCAGGTCCAACGCGCCGGTGTTCAGCGCTTCGGCCAGCGGCGCGGCGGCCTGGAAGTGCTTCCAGTCGACGGTATAGGGCGCCCCTTGCAACACCCCCGAGGCCTCCACCGACGCACGAATGTTGTAGTAATTCTGATCGCCGACGTGCAACACCACGGGGTCGGCGCCGTAGCTCAATGGCGCGGCAAAAAGGGCGCTGGTCAACAGACCGCGCAGGAATCGGGACAGGTTCATAGAGGGCTCCTGGAACGTTATTTTTATAGACCATAACGCTCTTACAGATACCAAATTAAATTCTATTTATGCATAAGCTCATGACCGGGAACAATCGGTGTCTGCCCAGCAACAGCGACTCAACAGACTGTTTTCCCCGGTGCATTCCGATCCCCCTTCATCCGCCCCAATCCCCGATAAACCGGCAATTCCAGGACATGGCACAGAGCCTGCAATATTCCCATTACGCAGGACGCACTCAAGAAAAATGATTTTTCGGAAATAAGAATCTCGCCGCCTTGCCTGGAGCTGTCCCATGAAACCGATCTTCCGTTTTGCCAACGTCAGGTATCTGCTCAGCGCCTGCGCTCTGGCCCTGAGTTTGCCGACCTTCGCCCAGACGGCTGAAACGCCGCCGGCCGAGGTGCATCTGGACTACGCCTATTACTCGCCGGTCAGCCTGGTGCTCAAGCACTTCGGCTTTCTGGAAAAGGCCCTGCCACAGACCAAAGTCAGCTGGGTGCTGAGCCAGGGCAGCAACCGTTCGCTGGAATACCTCAACAGCGGCGGCGTCGATTTCGCCTCGTCCGCCAGCCTCGCCGCAGTGCTCAGCCGGGCCAACGGCAGCCCGATCAAATCGGTTTACGTGTACAGTCGCGCCGAGTGGACAGCGTTGGTGGTGCGCAAGGACTCGCCGTACAAAACCGTGGCCGACCTCAAAGGCAAAAAAATCGCCGCGACCAAAGGCACCGACCCGTACCTGTTCACCCTGCGCAGCCTGCAACAGGCCGGCCTGACCAAGGACGATGTGGAGCTGGTGCACTTGCAGCACCCGGACGGTCGCACCGCGCTGGAGAAAGGTGATGTCGACGCCTGGGCCGGGCTGGATCCGCACATGGCCGCGAGTGAAGTGCAGGCCGGTTCGCGCCTGCTGTACCGCAACACCCACTTCAACAGTTACGGCGTGGTCAGCGTCACTGAGACCTACGCCAAAGAACATCCGGAAACCATCGAAACAGTACTGAGTGCCTACGAAAAAGCGCGCGACTGGGCGGTGAAAAACCCTGACGAACTGGCGAAGTTGCTCGCCACCGAGTCCGGTCTGCCGCTGGAAGTGGCCAAGCTGCAACTGTCGCGCACCGACCTGAGCAGCCCGCAATTGACCGCCAGGGATGTGATCGCCTCCAAGGCTGCCGCGCCGATTCTGGTCTCCGAGGAACTGGTTCGCCGTGGGGTAAATGTCGATCAAGTGATCGATCAGTTGATCGACACCGGCTTCAAAGAAACCGTGGCCCGTCAGTAACGATTGCCGAATCCGCGCCTGGCGCGAATTCGTCGTCACTGGAGAACACCCATGACCAGCAACAGCAAAGACCTGCCCACCAGCCTGACGCTCCCCGCGCCGCGTCGCCTGAGCAACGCCTGGCCATTGCGCCTCAAGGGCCTGGCCCTGCCAGTACTGATCGTCCTTGTGCTGGAATTCGTCGTGCGCATCGGCTGGCTGCCGTCCTACCAAATGCCCGCCCCGAGCGACATCGCGTTGACGTTGAGAGATCTCGCCGAAGGCACACTCTGGAAGCACATCAGCGCCAGCCTGCTGCGGGTGCTGCTGGGGTTCGCCATTGGCGCCAGCCTGGCGCTGGTGTTCGCCGCATGGGTCGGTTTGAGCCGTGAAGCCGAAGCGTATCTGGAACCGACCTTTGCCGGCCTGCGCTCGATTCCGAGCCTGGCCTGGGTACCGCTGTTGTTGCTGTGGCTGGGCATCGACGAGACCTCGAAAATCGTCTTGATCGCCATTGGCGCGTTCTTTCCGGTGTACCTCAACGGCGTCGCGGCGATCCGCGACATCGATCGCAAACTGGTGGAAGTCGGGCAGATGTACGGTTTCAGCCGGCGTCGACTGGTACGGCGGATTCTGCTGCCCGCCGCCCTGCCCGGCCTGTTCACCGGGTTGCGCAGCGGCATGAGCCTGGCCTGGATGTTTCTGGTGGCCGCCGAGCTGATCGCCGCGACCAAAGGCCTCGGTTATTTACTCAGCGACGGGCGCGAAACGTCACGCCCGGACATCGTGCTCGCCGCGATCATCGTCCTGGCACTGCTGGGCAAACTCAGCGACGGCCTGCTCGCTGGCCTGGAGAAACGCTTCCTGGCCTGGCGCGACACCTTCAACGGCCAAAGCGCAGAGGATTGAGCCATGACCGAACACCTGCTGGACATTCGCCTCGAGCGCAAAGCCTTCGCCGCCGCCACCGTCCTGAAAAACATCCACCTGCAATTGCAACCCCGGGAAACCGTCAGCCTGCTCGGCCCCAGCGGTTGCGGCAAAAGCACCTTGCTGCGGATCATCGCCGGCCTGGAAAAAGACTTCCTGGGGGAGCTGCGCAACAACGCCGGCGAAGTCGCCTTCGTGTTTCAGGAACCGCGGCTGATGCCCTGGCTGACGGTCGAGCAAAACATCGGTTTCAGTGCCGACAGCGATTACGACAAGGCCTGGGTCGCGCAACTGATCGAAGAAGTCGGCCTCAGCGGTTTCGCCCAAGCCCTGCCCAAAGCGCTCTCCGGCGGCATGGCGCAACGGGTCGCCATCGCCCGCGGCCTCTACTCGCGACCGCAGGTTTTGCTGCTGGACGAACCCTTCAGCGCGGTGGACGCCTTTACCCGGATGAAACTCCAGGACCTGTTGCTGCAACTGGCCGAGCGCCACGCCATCGCCCTGTTGCTGGTGACTCACGACGTCGATGAAGCGCTGTACCTCAGCGACCGCGTGCTGGTGATGGACAACCGCCCCAGCAGCATTCGTCAGGAACTGGCGGTGGAACTGGCGCATCCCCGTGACCGGCGCGATCCCTTGCTCGCGCGGCTGAAGGCATTGTCGTTGACCGAGTTGCAACGGGCGCATGTCATCTGAAACTAAAAAGCCCCGCCATCAATTGGCGGGGCTTTTGGCTATGTGCAAGCGGATCAGGGCTTCAGCGGGCGTTCCTGGTCGCGGTCCGACAGTTCTTTACCGTCGTCGGGGTGCTTCCAGTCCGGCGTCGAACGCTTCTGCCGCTCGATTTCTTCTTCCGTCGGTTCATCGGTGTCTTCATCCAGGTCCGGACGCTTTGGTTCAGTGGCCATGTCCACCTCCCGTCCTCAAGGGATCATCCGTTAAGCGTAGAACAGTTTCACGCCGGACGACTCAGAGCCACCAGCGCAGCAAAAAGAAAAAGCCCATGCTCAACAACATGCTGAGCAGAGTATTGCGGGTGTAAAGCACCAGGCCCACGGCCACCAGCGAACTGATCAGGTAGGGGTTGTCCCACTGCAGGTTCAACTGTTTGTCGGGCATGAACACAATCGGCCCGCAGATCGCGGTGAGCATGCCCGGGACCGCGAAACCGAGGAACTGCCGGGCATTGCTGCTCAAGCGCACCGGCAGCCGAGGTTCGAGAAATACGTAGCGGTTCAGGAATACCAGCAGGCCCATCCCGATAATCACAGCCCAGACCATCATGTGCGCCCCACGTAGAGTTTGTTGCAGATAAACCCTGCAGTCATGCCCGCCAACCCCGACAGCACCAGCGCCGAGCCCCATTGCCAATAGCTGAACAGCACCGAACAGAACAGCGAGACCGCCACGCAAACCACCGTCGGCACGTTGCGCACCACCGGCGTGATCAAGGCGATAAAGGTCGCCGCGATGGAGAAGTCCAGCCCGAGGTGTTCAAGGCCCGGAATGCTGCTGCCCAGCACAATGCCCGCCAGGGTGAAGAGGTTCCATGCGATGTAAAACGTCAGGCCCACACCGAGGGCGTACCAGCGATTGAACTGCTGCTTGTCATGCTGGCTGGTCAGGGCGAACAACTCGTCGGTGAGCAAAAAGCCCAGCCCGATACGCCAGCGGCCCGGCAATGGGGAAATCACCGAACGCATGCTCATCCCGTACAGCAAATGCTGGGAGGTCAGCAGCAACGTGGTCAACAGAATCGAAAAGACCCCGGCGCCGCCCTTGAGCATGCCAATGGCGACCAATTGCGCCGCGCCGGCAAACACGATGCTCGACAGCCCCTGGCCTTGCAGGGGCGTGAGGTTGGCCTCGATGGCCATGGAACCGGCCAGCAATCCCCAGGGCGCGGTCGCCAGGGACAACGGCATGATGGCCGCGGCGCCACGAAGGAATGCACTGCGCGGCATGAGTAAGTTGGACATAACGCTCTACAACCAGGGAAAGACTTCAGACTGTGCCAGCAGTCATGGCCGATGGCTTGAACAATCTTGCGCACTTGCGAGACCACGTCTTGTTTTGCTGTTTATGTGCCGGGTCCGCTGATTTCACGATTGACAAATACTCCGCCGGCTTTTAAAACTGGGCGCCTCATTCAGGGTGTAAGCAACCATGTCCGCAACCTTCAACCTCAACACTGTCGTCATTGGCTTGATTGCCAAGGCGCAAGGTTGCGTTGCGCACGCCCCTAAATCGAAGAAACAGTCGCTCATGTGACCGGGGCGCGCTGTCCCGTCAGATGAGCTGACAGGACATTGAGCGCGACGGACACCCCTCCTCTTGCTGACTTCCTTCTACGCTTCTGACGGTGACGAAATCGGTCAACCTTCAGGAGAAAGTGCATGTCATCGTTTCAAGGTATCTGGGTTCCCATCGTTACGCCGTTTCACAACGGTGCGATCGACTTTGCCGGGCTGCGACGGCTGGTCAGTCATCTGCTGGAAAAAGGCGTCG
Source organism: Pseudomonas sp. GW822-FHT02G04 (assembly GCF_058802085.1). Taxonomy (NCBI): domain Bacteria; kingdom Pseudomonadati; phylum Pseudomonadota; class Gammaproteobacteria; order Pseudomonadales; family Pseudomonadaceae; genus Pseudomonas; species Pseudomonas sp. GW822-FHT02G04. Next base: position 108,145 of record NZ_JBXANU010000001.1, on the reverse strand, counting down.
ATGGCATAGTCGTCTGCGGCACCACCGGGGAAGCCGCGGCGCTGGGTAAACACGAGCAACTGGCCGTGCTCGATGCGGTGCTGGAACAGGTTCCGCCAGAACGCGTGGTGATGGGCCTGGCCGGCAACAACCAAACCGAGTTGCTGCAATTTCAGAGCGAAATCCTGAAACGTCCCCTGGCGGGCTTGCTGGTGCCGCCGCCCTACTACATCCGCCCTTCCCAGGCCGGCCTCGAAGCCTTTTTCAAGACCGTCGCCGATGCGTCCAGCGTCCCGATTATTCTCTACGACATTCCCTATCGCACCGGCATAGCCTTCGAGCAGGCGACCCTGCTCCGGATCGTCGCCCATGAGCGGATCGTCGCGATCAAGGACTGTGGCGGCAACCCAGCCAACACCTTCGCGCTGCTCTCCAGCGGTAACGTCGACGTACTGTGCGGTGAGGACAATCAGATCTTCGGCGCACTATGCCTGGGTGCCAAAGGCGCGATTGCCGCCTCGGCCCATGTTCATCCCGAACTGTTCGTGACGCTGTATCAACAGATTCGCGACAACCGTTTAGCGGCCGGCCGAACGACCTTCTTCCAGTTGCTGCCGCTAATCCACAGCCTGTTCATCGAGCCCAATCCCGCTCCGGTGAAAACTGCCCTGGCCCTTGGAGGATTGATCCACGACGAGCTGCGAGCGCCAATGCAACGCAGCAGTGAAAGCACGACGGTGCGTTTGAAAGAAGTACTGACAGCGCTTGAAGGCGGCAATCGATAGAGCACAAGCGTCCAGCCCGAGTACCATGGAGCGATTCACCTAACGCGTCAGGGAATCGACATGTTTTACCGGATCGCCGCCGACGGGCTGGTGCTGTCTCACTTGTTGTTCATTCTGTTCGTGCTGTTCGGCGGGCTGCTGGTGCTCAAATGGCGCCACCTGATCTGGTGGCACCTGCCCGCCGCTGCATGGGGCGTGATCGTGGAAGTCTTTCACCTGGCGTGCCCGCTCACCGAATGGGAAAACCGCATGCGCCACGCGGCCGGGCAAACCGGTTACGGCGGCGGTTTTATCGAACATTACGTGTGGCCGATCATTTATCCGGCCGGGCTGACGCCCACGATTCAGCTGGGGCTGGGTAGCGTGGTGCTGGCGCTCAACGTGTTGATCTATGCGCGGCTGTTCCGGCAATGGAAGCATCCGACCCGTTCAGGCAGTAACCACCGCGCCGGTTGAACTCAGTTGGCAATGACGCTCATGTTCCGGCCACTGGCCTTGGCCACATACAGCGCCTTGTCCGCGGCACCGACGACGTCGTCGGGCTGGGCTTGCGAAGCCGGGTCGTAGGCGCAGACGCCCAGGCTGACCGTGACTACGCCTTCTACGCCTCCAACGTGTTTGATGTCGGCCTGTTGAACCGCACGGCGGATATTTTCCGCCACCAGAAATGCCCCCACATAATCGGTGGCGGGCAGCACCACCGTGAACTCCTCACCACCGAAGCGGGCCGCGAGATCGCCGGGGCGCTTGATGTTTTCGGTGATGATCGTGCTGATTTTGCGCAAACACTCATCACCCGCCAAATGACCATAGTGGTCATTGAAGCTCTTGAAGTGGTCGACATCGATCATCAGCAGCGCAAGATGGGTCTGGCTACGCCTGGCGCGGCCCATTTCCGCGAGAATGAACAGGTCGAATTGACGCCGGTTGGAAAGCCCGGTCAGTGCATCCTCCAGCGCCAGCAACTCAAGGCTGCGGTTGACCTCAATGAGTTTGTCCTGAGTCTCCAGCAGATTGTTCTGAATATGATTCTGCTGCTTCATGAGGCGGATCAGGCGATAACCGAGAGCCCCCAGAAACCCCAGCAGCAACAGGACGATACCCGCACTGAATATCGACTCCTGCCGCCAACTGGCCAGGACCTCATCCTTGTCGAGCGCGGCAAAGACGACAAGCGGATACCCCTCGACCCGCCGAAACCCCACGACCCGCACCACCCCATCCACATAAGACCTCACCGTTGCCGTACCGGAATCGCCCTTGGGCAACAGTTGGGTAAACAGCGGTCCTTTGGCGACACTGGTACCGATATCGGCTTCATTGAACGGGCGCCGAACGACGATGGTGGCGTCATCGGCGATCAGGTTGATCACCCCGTTATTGCCCATGTCGATACTGTTGTACAAATCCAGGAAATGCTTGAGGTAGATCGAAGCCACCACCACGCCGGCAAACCGGCCATCAGCGTGATTGATCCGGCGTGACACGGTCATGATCCACTCACCGGTCGACCGACTTTTTATCGACGGACCGATATGAGGACCGCGGTCGGGATGATCACGGTGGTAGATGAAATATTCACGGTCGGAATTATTGGCATTGGGCGGTATGACGTTAATGGCGTTGGCGAGCCAGCGTCCTTCTTCGTCGAACACGAACAGCCCATGGATCTGCGTCAGTTCACTGCGCTGGGCCTGGAGCAAACGTTGCAGCCGGGGAAATTTTTCCGGTTGCATGCCGTCGATTTCGAGGCGGTCCACCAGGGAAAACAACAGCGTGTCGGCCTGTTTGATCGATGCCTGCGCCTGCGAGGCCAGGGTTTGCGCCAGGTTGGACATCGCCACTTCGCTCTCACGCAGATGGTACTGACGCGAGTTCCAGCTTTCACCGATCACAATGGCCATCAAGGACAGGCACACCGCAATCAGCAGAGAAACCGCGTATCGAACCTTGAGTTTCGACTCAACCGGCTCGGGCACCCAAGGCGTGGCGAACCGGGTGTGTTCAATACGATCTTTGACGGACGGATGCCCCATGACGCTCCCTGAATCCCTTATGACATGGCGACTTTTCCCGTTCGCCCTTTTAGCGCCAGCCAGCCGTGACCGGCGCTCAAACCATTACAACCCGACACCGATACGATAGGTGATTTGCACGAGAACGCTCATCGAAATCATCCGCCGGATCAACAAGGATGATAGCACCCATTACTTAAGGCTCCCCGCCAGAAACTGCTTCAACCGCTCGCTCCGAGGCTGCTTCTGTTTCAGGTATCGAGAGGCGTCATTTCGCGCCGTAGACGTCGAAATCGAAGTACTTTTTGTTGATCCGCTCGTAAGTGCCGTTGGCCAGAATCGTCGCCAGCGCTTTGTTCAAGTCTTCGCGCAGCTCGACATCACTCTTGCGCAAGCCGATGCCGTCACCGACGCCGAAAAAACCGGGGTCATCCAGGGTGGCACCCGCAAATTCATAGTCCTTGCCCCGCGCAGTGTTCAGAAACCCGTAACTGGCCTGGATCGCGCCCTGCAGCGAGGCATCGAGTCGCCCCACTACCAGGTCGGCGTACACCTGGTCCTGATTCTGATAGGAGAGAATGTCCACGCCCTTCGAACCCCAGACAGCTTTGGCATAAGCCTCCTGGGTCGACCCCTGCTCCACGCCAATACGCTTGCCCTTGAGCGACTCCAGGGAGGGCAGCAAGCCCGATCCACGCCTGACCACCAAACGTGCCGGCGCATTGGACACCTTGTCGGTAAACGCAATCTGCTCCAGGCGCTTGGGCGTAATGGTCATCGACGAAGCCACCGCGTCGAACTTGCGCGCCAGCAGGGCCGGAATCATGCCGTCCCAGCTGCTTTCAACCCAGACGCAGCGAGCATGCAACTCGGCGCAAAGCGCCTCGGCGATGTCGACCCCGAAGCCGGTCAGCGTGCCATCCTGGTTCTTGTATTCCAGCGGTGGGTAGGTGGGGTCGATGCCCAGCTTCAATACTTTGCCGGACCAGTCGGCCGCCCCGGCCAGGCCGGATGCCGTGAACAACACCAGTGATACAGCCGCGATCATTTTATTCATTGTTATTTTTCCTCTATGGGCTCGCCGAGCCAGGTTACCGACAGCTTTTTGTACAACCGCAGCGCTTGAAAACGCCGCCGCTCAACGCAGAAAACCCTCGACCAGCTTCACCCAATAACTCGCCCCGATCGGCAGGCAGGCATCATTGAAGTCGTAGCCGGGGTTGTGCAGCAGACAGCCGCTGTCGCCCTGGCCATTGCCGATCACCAGATAGCTGCCCGGGCACTTTTCCAGGATGAAAGCGAAGTCCTCGCTGGCGGTGAAGGGGCGCAGGTCGTCAATCATTTGTCCTTCGCCCAGCCAGTCCTGCGCGACCTGACGGGCGAACGCTGTCTGCTCGGGATCATTGATCAACACCGGATGACAATGCTGATAGTCGATATGGGCCTGTGCGCCGAAACTGGCGGCCTGGCCCTCGACCAGCTCGGTAATTCTGAGCTCGAGCAGCCGGCGAACCTCAGGGGTCAACGCTCGCACGCTCAGGCTCATTTCGGCGAACACGGGAATGACATTCGAGGCGCTTCCGGCATGGATGGAACCCACCGTGATAATGGCCATGTCCTGTGGGTTGACGTTGCGCGACACGATGCTTTGCAAGGCAATCACGATCGAGGCGCACACCACCACCGGATCGATGGCCTTGTGCGGCACCGCGCCGTGGCCGCCGTGGCCGATGATTTTTATCGTCACCGTATCGGCAGACGCCATGAACGGGCCGCTGTAAAACCCCAGATGCCCGACGGGATAACCCGGTACGTTGTGCATGGCAAACACCGCCTCACACGGGAACCGTTCGAGCAGGCCGTCTTCAAGCATTTTCCTGGCACCGCCCAGCCCTTCTTCGGCCGGCTGGAAAATCAGATGCAATGTGCCGTTGAACGCCCGGGTTTGCGCCAGGTATCGAGCGGCCGCCAGCAAGGTTGCGGTATGCCCATCGTGGCCGCAGGCATGCATCACACCGTCAATCCGGCTGGCATACGGCAAGCCGGTGGTTTCCTGAATCGGCAGTGCATCCATGTCGGCGCGCAAGCCAACGGAGCGCCCCTCACCGTTTTTCAGCGTCGCGACAACCCCAGTCTGGCCCACACCGGTGCTGACCTCAAACCCCCACTGCGTCAAACACTGAGCAACCCGCTCACTGGTGGCGAATTCCTCAAAGCCCAACTCGGGGTGCGCGTGAATGCTGTGCCGCAAAGCGATCATTTCATCCTGGATCGCTGCAATACCAGGCAAGACAGGGCCGGCGTTCATTGTTGTATTCCCTCGATAGGTCTGGGCGGCTGTTGGGGTCGATCTTAGGGAACGGAATCCGGGCTGGGGAGACGCAGTTTGGTTATGATGACAACCATTGGTTGTCGTCATGGTGGGCATATGAAACTGCATCAACTACAAGCACTGATCGCCAGCGCCGAAACCGGCAGCATCCGCGCGGCCGCTCGCTCGCTGGATATGTCCCAGGCCGCGGTGACCAAAGCACTTCGCGAACTGGAAACCAGCCAGCAGTTGCCGCTGTTCACCCGAACGCCCAACGGCCTGAACTTCACGGAGTACGGCAAAGTGCTGCTGACTCACGCCCGGCTCGTGATCAAGCAACTCGAACATGCGCAGACAGAGCTCGATCACCTGCGAGGCAAGGCTCAGGGGCGGCTCTGTGTCGGGATCACGCCATGGATTGCCTTGACCTTCTTGCCCGAAGTGGTACTGGCCTTTCGGGAGCGAATGCCGGAAATCCGGCTGGAGTTGTTCGAAAGCCTGATGGCCGTGGCCCAACCGCTGCTGCGCGATGGCAGCATGGATTTTGCGATCGGCCAGCTTCACCCGGCGCAATCAACCCAGGAATTTGCCTGCGAAACCCTGCTCGATTACCAAACGTCGGTGTTGGTCCGCCAGGGCCATGCACAACAGAATGCTCGATCGATCCATGAGCTGCTGGAGCAGAACTGGACCTTGAACTACGCACCGGACGGTCACGATGGGCTGATGCAGGAGTTGTTCTGGAAACACGGTGCGCAGATTAATGAGAGCCGAATCGTCCGCGCCCATTCACTGGCCATCCTGCAAATGATGGTTGAGCGGGCCGACATGTGCACCTGGGGGCCCTCCATCGTGAGTATCGCCCCGCCCTTTCTCGGCCGAGTGGTTTCCCTGGGGCTGACCGAACAATTCGAACCCAGGCAGTTGAGCATCGTGACACGCCGCAATGGTGCGCTGAGCAATTCGGCACTGTGCTTCACCGATTGCCTGTTGCAGGTCATTCGGCGTCATGCCCGCTCGGCCAAAAAGGAAGACCGACAACTCTTTGAAACGCTGCACCTGCGGGTTTGAGAGAGATCAGGCGCGCGTCTGTTTCAATGACTCAAGCCAGGCCGGATTCAATTGCGTCTGCTCAGTATCGATGCCCAGTGCTTGCATCCGCGCCGCGTGTTGATCCATCTCGCGCGCCAGCTGACTATGATCGCTGGAGTTGCCGTCCAACTGGTGCATCTGGCTCAGCCCCAAGTGATAAAAACGCAGCAGTTTCATGGCGGCAGGGTCGCCCTGCTCCACCGCCGCCGTCACCTGATGCATGACGTTGGTGACGCTCATCAGGCTGCGCTTGAGCTGCCAACCATAGACCGCTGGCGCCATCCACTCCTGGCTCCAGAACTTGCCGCGCATCAGCGCCACCGTCAGCAACAACGCGGCAAACACACCGCCCACGTTGAACCGCAGATTATCGCCGCCGGGTTCACCGAACAACGTCACCGCCGCCGTCGACAGCACCATCGCCAGCGCCAGGAACATCAGGGCGATGATCACCGTGCTGCGCCGCGTCTGGCGTCGATAGGTTTCGGCATTCATTGGCTGGATTTCGAACATCGCGACGGGGTTCCTTGCATCGGTGGTAAAAGGCGCTGTGACAAAAAGACTGCGAGGCATTATCGCCTCCCGGAAGGATTTAGCTATGCTGGAGCTCCTTTTCATCTTTTCATCGTCAAACGGGAGCATGGCGATACAGCGCAGTTCGTGCCATCTTCATCATGGATACACACTATTCGGATGCCATGCGCCGTTGCTGGCGGGTGACATCGTTTTAAGGATCATTGAATGACCCAACGACATGTAATCAACGCCTCGGTCAGCCCTAAAGGCAGCCTGGAAACGCTCTCCCAGCGTGAAGTACAGCAACTGAGCGAAGCTTCATCCGGCATCACCTACACCCTCTTCCGCCAGTGCGCCCTGGCCATCCTCAATACCGGCGCCCACGTTGATAACGCCAAGACCATCCTGGAAGCCTACAAAGACTTCGAAATCCGCATTCACCAGCAAGACCGTGGCGTACGCCTGGAACTGCTGAACGCCCCGGCCGACGCTTTCGTCGATGGCGAAATGATTGCCAGCACCCGCGAAATGCTCTTCAGCGCCCTGCGCGACATCGTCTACACCGAAAACGAACTCGACGCCTTGAGCATCGACCTGAGCACCTCCCAGGGCATCAGCGACTACGTCTTCCACCTGCTGCGCAACGCCCGCACCCTGCGCCCCGGCGTCGAGCCGAAAATCGTGGTGTGCTGGGGCGGCCACTCGATCAACACCGAAGAATACAAATACACCAAGAAAGTCGGCCACGAACTCGGCCTGCGCAGCCTGGACATCTGCACCGGTTGCGGCCCTGGCGTGATGAAAGGCCCGATGAAAGGCGCGACCATCGCCCATGCCAAGCAACGCATCCACGGCGGCCGTTACCTCGGCTTGACCGAACCTGGGATCATCGCCGCCGAAGCGCCAAACCCGATCGTCAACGAACTGGTGATCCTGCCGGACATCGAGAAACGCCTGGAAGCGTTCGTGCGGGTCGGCCACGGCATCATCATTTTCCCCGGCGGCGCGGGCACGGCCGAAGAGTTCCTGTACCTGCTCGGCATCCTGATGCACCCGGACAACCAGGACCTGCCGTTCCCGGTGGTCCTCACCGGGCCGAAAAGCGCCGCGCCGTATCTGGAGCAACTGCACGCCTTCGTCGGCGCAACCCTCGGTGAAGAAGCGCAGCAGCACTACGAGATCATCATCGACGACCCGGCTGAAGTGGCGCGGCAGATGACTCAAGGCCTCAAAGCGGTCAAACAGTTCCGCCGCGAGCGCAACGACGCGTTCCATTTCAACTGGCTGCTGAAGATCGACGAAGGCTTCCAGCGCCCCTTCGACCCGACCCACGCCAACATGGCCAACCTGCAACTGAGCCGCAACCTGCCGTCCCACGAACTGGCCGCCAACCTGCGCCGCGCGTTCTCCGGCATCGTCGCCGGCAACGTCAAGGACAAGGGCATCCGCCTGATCGAAGAACACGGGCCGTACCAGATTCGCGGTGATGCCGAGGTCTTGCAGCCTCTGGACCACTTGCTCAAAGCCTTCGTCGCCCAGCACCGGATGAAACTGCCGGGTGGTGCGGCGTATGTGCCGTGTTACCAAGTGGTGGCTTGATTCCACAGAGCTCCAGGATGATCGTTCCCACGCTCTGCGTGGGAATGCAGCCCGGGACGCTCTGCGTCCCCTGGGGAGCTGGAACGCGGAGCGTCCCTTGAGGCATTCCCACGCAGAGCGTGGGAACGATCAATCCTCGCTAGCCTTGTGGATCGAGGTTATCCAGCACCCGGTTGACGGCCAGTTCACCGAGCATGACCACCGATTGAATCCCCAACATCACATTGCGATGTGGCATGTCCATCAATCCGGCGAACTCACTGAGCATCATGCTCGCTGACGCCAGGGATTCGCAGGCGTTGACCAGCAGGGTTTCGTTATCGACCTTCGCACCCACATGGTAAATGGTGCTGGGTTTGCGCTTGGTGTCTTTGGGGATGGGCGGCTTGAGGTAGTGGTCGAGGGCGCGGTCGGCGGCTTCGTGGAGTTTTTTGGAATCGAGGGATTCGTAAGGGGAGACGTCGTCGGTTTCCGGCGGATTGGGTGTGGCTTTGAACATAGTGATGCTCCTTGATTAGTGGAGCCGCCACGGTTCGCTGCGAAACGAAGGGAGGTGGCAGCTGTACGCAGGTTCGCAGACCGGGAATCAAGGAACCCGGCAGACCCGAAGATCTCCCGCGCACAGCCGCCATAACGCAATCCAGTAGACGAAAAAAAGCGCCAACTGAAAGGGAACGGTGGCGCAATGCGCCTTGATTGACCCGGGCTGCGAAACCCGATCGCTGATTCATCAGCGACCCGCAAACGATAGAGCCCGGCCTCAAGGCGTACAAGCCGGCGGATTCTGGCGTAGTCGTAGGCAACGGCGCAAGGCTGTGTAGCCTGAGTGAGTATCTGGAGATGTCGATTAAACATCGCCTGTTTATCGGTCTCACTTTGGGTTTTGCGGTGGATAGGCTGGCCCCTCCCCCCCAATACAATCTCTTTTTACTCACATGAATCAGCCCATAACTAATAGCGAATCCACTTTCCCGTACTTATTATTTCCGGACTATTACAATCAACCAAATAAAGCCATTCTGGATCATGCCCTACCGTACCTACCAAGACCCCTAGCGCGTCAGGATGATTGGGCATTGCAGCGTAGTGGACGGCCCCTATATAACTGCCTTCACCCTCGGGATTGTGCAGTTGAAAACGTAATGAGCCGTCAGCATTATAAATCGCAGCGTTATTAGGAAAATCAAAAAACCAGGGAGCTTCAGGACAATTAAATCTTGAAGGCTCCTTATCAAAAACAACCAAAACGCCAGTTCTATCAGGAAGCAAATTAAGCCTCTCATGCACCGGCATACTAATTTCAACACCACCATTTAAAACTAAAACCTGCTTAACATTTACAACCCTATGCTCTTGAGCATAGATCATATTTTTTTGAGCTCATCGAAACCTGTACATACCCCATCCCAACGGACGAACTGTTCGAGGAGCTGCCCACCATCAAACTCCCTCCTTGTTCTAACCTCACTAATTAACTGCATCACTCCAGCAACCTCAACGAGTTCATATTAACTTCATACATTTCCGGGTTAGTTCGGGGCGCCTTATCCATAGCATTAGGGGACAGACCATGTTTTTGCTTACCCGTCAAAAGATAATCGTGGTCTATCCCCTATTCCCACTTCGGGTTTTGTGGTGGATGGGCTGAACTCATTGCGAGAGCCAATGCCAACGACAGCCCCGCTACTGCAGCTTCTCCACACCAAGCCATTTGCAGAATGTTTCATACACAAAATCGTATGCTTGCTCCTCTGTATCAAGCACCGCAAGCTCAGCAGGTTTGTCACGCTCTACAAAATAAACCTTCCACTTGTCATTCTCTGCAACGACGCACACACAATCGCTGTGTCGGATCTCACCCAAAGAATAGCTAGTCGCATTAACACCGATAGCAGAAAGATTAGACAGCAATTGTTCTTTTTTTTATTTTGAAGACCCTTTAAACATCTATTATCTAAATACCATTTAACTGAATTTAAAAACAAGGGGGCAGATTTATTTCCAGGCCACTACACCCTAAGCAAACAAATAAATCCGCCCCCCGCTTTTATATAAATCTGTTATCTGCCATCAAAAATTAGCTGTCAAGATTGAATCTAATCTGGGCACCGTCTGGCAGGCCTTTAATTTGACTGGCTATATCAGCTCTAAATCTCATCCCCTCCACAGCATCAGCCAAGTACAAATTATCCAACACAAATTCACCGCCCAGTACGAACGGAACCTTAGGTAACAAACGCTTCCCGGCAGGGAGCTGACCGTTCTGCTTTTGCCATTGATGCGCTAACGGATAGCCCGTAAGCACCTCATAATCACTGAGGAGCATTTGTACCCAGCTTTCAATATCATCAGCCAAGTACTCTAACGAGCCTGTTTCTGGGTCAAAGGTATAGACCTTGCTATCTTTAATGCAGAACTGCCCACCAAAAACATCTTCAGCAAAAAAAAGGCAACCATCGGCCAGGCCTTTGTAGCCACTGCGCCACAGAGTACTCTCGTTCCAATCACAAATACCAATTTCGTGCTGACTAGAGTGTGTTGGAAATACATGCAAAGCGCTTTCTAGAGCATAAAAACCATTACGCTGACACAGCATTCCCAAAAGTTGATCAGCTAAAGTTCCTGCCAATCTACGCGATTGCCCTAACATTTCCGGTTCATGCTCGCTCAAAGATGAACTTGCGTTCGATAACAATTTATCCAAGCTGGCCATATTCTAATCCACCACGTCTATTCGAACCTTCGTTCCGTTTGGTAACTCTCTACATTGAGCACCAATACAAGCACCTGCCCCACGGTTGTCGCTAGCGTTGATATGTCTTACAGAGGACCCTTGACCACCTTCTTGGAACATTGCAGGTGGATACTCATCACGATCAAGGCCTGGTTTGGTTTCAATACCGCGCAAAGAATCACGCCTACGTGATGTCGCATTCGCGCGATCTATGGTCAGAGTGTCAGGCTTACCCGCGTCAATAGCATCTTCGATGTGTTGTGCTGACTCAGGAAAGCGGCTTTTGCTGACTGATACAACCTTTTCAGCATCACTCCCAGCCGCACCTACCTCTTTTGCATCCCCAATCCTCGCCTCAGCCGCCACCAACTCCGCCAGATTACCCCCAGCCTTCGGCCTCAGTCCACCCTCGGCGGTTTCGTAATAAAAGACACCATCAGAGCCGACGACTTCAGTATTACCGGTCCTGGTATTAACGACCCGACGATAGCCATCCGGCAACGCCCCCGTCTCGTTAAATGCCGCTCCTGCTGAACTACCCTCACGATAACCCGCTGGAAGTACAACATTGTCAGCGGCTTTAGCGACCGCACTCTCCGCCCCCAATTTGGCCAGCGTCTTAACCCGGTTCACCGGCAGGAAGTTCAACGCAAATTCAACATCGCTTTGCGCCCGGATCGCGGCGCTGGCGGCGGTGTTGCCCTGCATGTCGTACAGGCTTGCCAACGCCGCTTTGGTTTGGCTCGCCTCGACGCTGCTCATCAACGAGTCCAGCGGATGTTTGGTCAGCCCGACCAGGCCATTGGCGATTTGTTCGCTGCCTTGCGCCGGATTGCTCAGCAAGGCCCACGCCGAACCCGCTGCCTCCGACAAAGCCTTTCCCGTGCCTTGGGCGCTGCCGGTTACCGTGCCCCAATCTGTCAGGCCCGGGCTGACAGCCAGGTTCTTGCGGTAGAAGTTGGCGTATTCACCACTGAGATCACCCGCGTAGAAGCCCTGCAGGTTGACGACGTTGATGGAGTTGTCCGCGTACTGCGCCGCATGGGTGCTGCTGTAGTTGGCGATTAACGCGGCGGTTTCGGTGGGGGTGTAGGTTTTCTCGGGACCGGTTGCCGGAATATCCGTCGCCGCTGCGGGTGCGTACGTGGCGCCCAGCGGTGCCAGCGCGATGCCCAAGTGTTTGACCGTCACAGCATCGGGCGCAGCACCTTGGCCGCTCAGCACACCGTTCCAATCTTTGTCGGTGTAATAAACCAGCGCTTTGGCCAGGCGTCTTTCCGCTTCTGCAGGGCTGAGTCCGGCTTCCTTCGCCAGACTGTCGGCCTGTTTCTTCAGAAGCGGAATTTCGTCTGGATGAAGTTGGCGGTTGTACTGATCGGCCATCAGCGAAACCCAGGCCGCTTTCTCGACATCTTTACCGGCAAGACCAGCGGCGGTCAGGCCGACGATTTGTGCGGCGGCCTCGCGATATTCCGGCTGCTTGCTGAAGACATCATTCAAGGCGCCAGCCATGGCCTGGCTGGCACCGGCGGCCACCGCACCGGTCGCGAAGTCGCCGCCCGTGGCTGAGGACATCGCGCCACCCATCATGGCGTGCAGCGCGGTTCGTCCGGCGCCACCCTCAGCCCACAGTGCCATGCCGACCGAGTCTTTATTGGCCGCAGCTTTGAGGTACTCTTTTTGGGCGAAGCTGCCGACCTGGCTGAACCCCACCGCCGCGGCAACGGTCCCGGCCTGGGTCACAAGTTCATCGACCAGGTTGTCGCCCAGGCTGCCACCGTTGACCGCGGTTTTGACCACGCCCGAGGTAACGCCTTGTGCGCCGGCATGCACGGCGAAACCACCTATGCCCTCAAGGGTGGATAAGTCGAAACCCTTGGTGATGCTGTTGTAAGGCTTGGTTGTCCCGCCCAATTTCGGGTCGATCACGCCGGTGGTAAACCCGGCGACCATCCCGGAAATGGCAGCATTTTTCAGGCTGTCGCTGCTGAACGTGTCTTTAACAGCCGCGCCCAGATTTCCCTTGTTGTTGATTACGCTGACGGCCCCCGTGCTGGCCATGGACGTCATCGCCGCCGTCGCAATGACGTTACCCCAGCCTGCCCCAACATAGGTCGCCCCTGCGGCCACGGCCTCGGCCGTCGTCGCCGCCGCCATCGCGGAGGCAGTGCCAGCCTGAGCCCCGGCCGCCGCGCCCGCCAGGCCACTGGCCGCACCTGCGGTGAGGATCGTCACGACGATGATGATCGCCAGCATCGCGCCCTGACCCAGGCTGGAGTGGCTGTACTTGAAGGAGTCATGCACCTCCTTCACTTGGCGCCAGTCCACATCGCCGCGTTTTTCCGCTTCCTTGATCCAGGCCAGTTGCGGGTCAGCCTTGACCATCGCATCGATGGTCTGGCTGACGGTGTTTTGATTGATCTGTTTGATGTCGATTTTCAGCCCATCGACAGCCCGAACGGCCAAGGCACCCTGGGCAACCAGCGTGCTCTGACGCAACGTTTCATCGGTATTGCCCTTGCCCTTGGAGCTGGTCCAGGCCAGGTCGCTCTTGCTCTTGGTGTGGCTTTCGTCGTGGTAGTCCTTGACCCCCTCAAACGTGATGGCGCCGCCGCTTTCAAGGATCAGGTCTTTGCCACTGTTGAGCTTGGCAACCTGGTAGCGCTGATCACCGGCACTGGCGAGGGTGAGATTGCCGCCGGTGTTGATTTCGGTACCCACATGGGTGATCTGCGTCACCTCATCGCGCTGAGCCTTCTTCGCCCCCCAGTTCCCCTTCTCCTTCATGTCATACAGCGTGTGCGTGCTGTTCTGCGCCGCCAGCAGGTTCAGCTTGTTGCCGCTGTACAGATACGCTTCGTTGCCGGCGATGATCTTGCTGGCGATGAGGTTGGTGTCGCGAGCCGCCTGAGCGTTGAAGTTATTGCCCGCGCTCAGGACGCTGGCGACCTGAGTGGTGCGGTCGTTTTCTTCGGTGATGCGTTTTTTGCCGTCCTTGGTTTTGCTCTCGACGTTGTGAATGTCGTCAGCAGAGGTCACGTTGAAGTCTTGGCCGGCCTTGATGTCCAGGTTGTTCCCGGCCTTGACCTGGCTGGCAATGACATTGACGTCGCGGCCCGCATCCACGGTCAGGTTGCCACCGACAGTAACGGTCGCGGCGAGGTTCTTCACGTCGGTGGTGATGCTCGACTTGTGGCCGCCGTCGCGGAATTCGTGTTTCTCGCTGGTATCGGTTTTGGCCGCCAGGTTGATGTCCCGGCCCGCCGTCAGGGTCGCGTTACCGCCACTGTTTAATGCGCCGTGGCTGGTCAGGTCGCGGCCGGCCGCAACGGCCAGGTTTTCCCGGGCGCTGATGCGGCTGCCCGCATCGGTCAGGGTGCGCATGCCGGCGCCGTCGCGAACCCGGATCGCGGTGCGGTCGTTGATGATGTCGCCCCTGAGCGCGACAAGGCTGACCTGGCTGGCGCGGATCTCGCCGGCCATGGCGTTGCGAATGCTGTCTTGCGCCAGAATTTGCAGGTCGTTGCCGGCCTCGACCAGCCCACCCTGATAGACGCTGCCGGCGCTTTGAATGTTGAGGTTGTTGCTGGCGCGCAGTGTGCCGACGTTGATCAGATCGCCGCCGGTGAACAGGTTCAGGTCACGGCCCTGGACCAGGCTGCTGCCACGTACGTTGCGGGTGGTGGTCTGGGCCAGGTACAGCACTGGCACGAGGACTTTTTGCCCGTCGACGATGCGATTCTCCATCCAGACGATGTCATGGGTCAGCGCGCTGACTTGCTCGCCCGTCAACGAGACGCCAAGGCTTAGACGCAGTGCGTCCTTGCTGGCGAGGGCGTTGTCCATCAAGTAACGGTATTGCTCATAATCGCTGGTCAAGCCGCTGGCGAGAAAACGCTGGCCAGTCTGCGCCAGCACCGCATCGCGAATCAGGCGCTGCTCGTACAGGCCATCACCGAGTCGGCGCCAGTTGCTGTCGGCGTTGACGTTCAACTGCTTGAGCAGGTAGTCCGAACCAAAGAACCGCGACAGGTTCGTGAGGTTCGGGTTGGTTTCGATCAGGTAGTGACTGGTCGGATCGGGGTTCTTGATGAACATCCCGTAATCGCCGTTGGGCAGCTGGAAGGTGGGCCCGGACGTAGGGTCCACGGAGATGAACGGGATGCCGCTGTAATCCACCGGTTTGAAGACGCTCTGTACGCTGCTGTCCGTCGCGATACGCTCGCTGGTCACAGCGCCGGCATCGCTCGCCTGCGGGTTGAGGTTGATGTTGACCCCGCCAACCCCGACGCCGGTCTGGTCATCGCCCAGCGTACCGGTCAGTTGTTCGAGCGTATTCTGGTGCAGCGTTCCGTTTTGCACGGTGCGCGTGACGTTCAGGTTGACGGCGCCGCCGGCCTGAATCGTGGCGGCGTAGGTTGGCTGAAGATTGTCGGTCCAGACGGTGACGTTGCTTTGTTCGCGGAAGCGGCTGTCGCTGGAGCGCGATTTCAGCAGCTCGAAGCGGGCGTCGTCGTAGTTGCCGGCGGCCACGGCCGCGTTGAAGGCCGGGATGTCGACGTACTCCATCTGGTCCCAGTAGCCGGTGGAAATGCGCCCCGGAGTACCGATCTTGATGGTGTTCTGCCCGGTGCGGGTGGACGCGCCCTGATTGAGCAGGTCATCGGCAATGATGGTCAGGTTGTTGTTGGCGGCCAGCAGGCTGTAGCGGTTCTGCACGCTTGAGGCCTGGATGTTGAGGTCTTTGCCGGCAACCAGACGCGCCGAAGCAGAGTCCTTGGTGGCGCGCTCGATGAACGTTTGGCCGATGGTGATCTGGCCGCGTTTGAAGGAGTCATGACCGCCGCAGTGTTGGCCGCACACCCAGCTCAAGGTGCCGCTCACCCGTTCCTGGCCCAGTTCGAATTCGGCCTTGGCGTTTTCCAGCGAGGCGGCATAAAGGCTGATGTTGCCTTCGCTTTCAATCGTCCCGGAGAGGTTGCGCAAGCTTTGCGCCTGACTGTCACCGATACCGGCGAAGCTCAGATTGCCGACGCTGTAGAGGTCGCCATACCGGTTGAGCAGGCTACTGGCGCGCAGGGTCATGTCACCACCGCTGAACAGCAATGCATCGGCACCGTTGGTGATGCCGCCGGTGGCGGTGAGGTTGACCTTGCCTTGGGCACCCAGTGTGCCGCGGTTGTCGATTTGCGCCGCGTCGATGCGCAGGTTCTGGCGTGCAGTCAGGTAACCGAGGTTATCCAGCGTACCGCTCAGGTTGAGGCGTATGTCGGTGCCCGCGCCCATGCGTCCGCCGTTCTGGCTGATGTCATGGGCGGTGATGCCGAGTTTCTTTTGTGCGGATAACCGACCGCTGTTGAACAGATCGCCCGTAAGGTTCAGCGTGAGGTCGCCATCGCTGAGCAACTCGCCGCCGTTGTTCAGGCTTTCAAGGTTGAGCACCAGGGCGGTGCTGCTGGCCAGGCGATCGCCGGACCGCAGCGTCAGCGAATTACTGGTGTACGTCAGGGCCTCGTTGAGCTGTGCACGACCCAGCCCATCCACCGCGCCAAAATTCCAGTCGCCACTGCCCAGGCCGGTGATCCCACCACCGGCACCGGTCAGGCTATCGAGGTGCAGGGTACATAACCCGGAGTTGGCGTGCTCGAGGGTCCCGCCTCGGTTATCCAGCGAGCGGGATTCGAAACTGAACGACGTATTACCCACCTCAATGGTGCCGTTGCGGTTATTGACGGCGCCGTTGAAGTCGACGGTGCTGATGTCGTCTGGCGAGACGCGAAGCGTACTGGCCTTGTTGCCTAGCGCACGGATCCGCCCCGAAGCGCTGTTATCCAGCGTGTCGCCCTGAAGGGCCAGCCAGCTATTGGATTCGATCAGGCCACCCTGGTTGATCAGTTGGCTGGCCGACAGGTCAACGGTGTTGCCACTGAGCTGTCCACCGCTGTTGTCCAGCGTGGAGCCTTTGAACACCAACGCGGTTTTGGCGAAGAGTTTGCCGGCGCGGCTGATCAGCGAATCGACGGTCAGCTTCAGTTCGCCCGTCAGGCTGGCGATCATGCCGGCCTTGGTGCCGTCGCGGCGGTTATCGAGATTGCCGGCGGTCACCTCGACGGTGTCGCCCTGGATCGTACCGCCAAGGTTGTCGATGCTGCCCTTGCCGAGCTTCAGGCTGGCAAGCCCCGCGTCGGCGAGGAGCATGCCGCCGTTGTTGACCAGCCGTTGAGCATCGACCTCTATGGTTTTACCGAGCACCGTGCCGGCGCTGTTGTCCAGCCAGCCACCTTGCAGCAAAAGGCCGCCGTCGCTCTGAATGCGCCCTTTGTTATTGAGCAGCTGCGCCTTGGTGGCCGTCGGATCGAAGATCAGGCTCATGCCCTGGGCGCCTGCCGCCAGCAGCCCTGCGTTGCGGTTGTCGAGCCCCGAGGCGTTCAGATCAATGCGCTCGCCGACGATTTTCCCGCCGCGGTTATCGACCTGCCCACCCGGCGCGCGAATGCTGACCTTGGCCCCCAGCACGCTGCCGAGCTGGTTATGGAGGCTCGAAGCTTTCAGATCCAGGTCACCTTTGACCGCCAGCAGTCTGCCGCCCTGGTTGATGACCTCCTGGCCCGTGACTGACAGTTTGTTTTGCGCCTGGAGAGTGCCCGAAGTGTTGTCGAACCTGCCGCGGGTGTTCACCTGCGCATTACCGGCGCTGGCAGACAGCAGGCCAGAGCGATTATCCAGCGTGGCGGTATCGACAATGAGGCCGCCAGCGTCGATTTGCCCGTTACGGTTATCCAGCTGGCGAGCGGTGATTGTCAGGCTTCCGCCCAGCACCTGGATCAAGCCTTCGCGGTTGTCCAGGCTGTCAAGTTGCAAGGACGCCGCCTGCCCCGCGCCAAAGCGGATCACCCCTGTCAGGTTGACGATGGCTGGCGCATTGATCACCAGCGACCGGTCACCGACGATTCGCGCGGCAGCACCCTGGTTGGTCATCCGGGCGCTGGCCAGATCGACCGCCGCGCCCTGAACCATGCCCTGATTGGTCAGGCCTTTGCTCGCACGGATACTCAACGAGCGACTGGCTTCGAGACTGCCGCTGTTGGTCACGGAGGGGCTGGTGATGCTGAGGTCACCCGTGGTGTTGCGGCTGTTATTGGCCTCGATGCCCGCGGCAATCACGCCGGAGTTACTGAGTTTGTCGGCATTGATGTCGATGCGGTTGCGTGCGGCCAGGCTCTGCCGGTTGACCAGCTCGCCGGGCGTGCGCACATCGACACTGCCGGCGTAAACCTTGCCGGTCATCTCGACATTTTGCGCGTTGACCCGCAAGGCACCTTGGGCCGATGTCTGCGCCATGCTCAGATGGCCGCCGGCATCGATTTGAATATCGCCGGCACTGGCGGCCATGTTGCCCGCCAGCTTCACCCCGACACCCTGCTCGGTGCCCACCAGTTTGATGGTGTTGGCATACATCCCGCCCAGCGCCGCCGCATCGATTGCCAGTTGAGGCTTGTCGGCATCACGGGCCGCGCGAGGCGTGGTAGCGAGGCTGTCGGCGTTGACGTTGTTGGCACCGGTGATGACATTCAATTGCCGGGCATGGATGTTTGCGTTGATCTTCGCCGAACGGGTAATCAGGTCGAATTGATCAATGTTGGCCGCATCAAGCCCCATGCCATCGATGGTGATGCTGCCGCCATCCACCTCGAAGTGATCAAGCTTGCCGCTGCCGTCGAGCACAGGCTTGCCGGTGCTGAGGGTCACGCGCGGCGTGTTGATGAAGCCGCAACCGTTACAGCTCACGCCGTAAGGGTTGGCAATGATGACCCGCGCTGACTGGCCTGCCACTTCGGTGTAGCCGTTGAGCTGGCTGGGGCTACCGCCGTTGACTTCGTTGAGGATGGTGCCGGCTGCCCGTCCACCGAGCTGGCTGTTGCCCAGGATGTGGCCGCCCAGTTGGGTGTTCTGCACCGCGTTTGTCGCGTTGTTGAGGATCACGCCCTGTTGACCGACGTTGTAATCCTTGAACTGGTTGTGCGAAAGCCCGGCACCGTTGGGCGCGGCAATATTGATCACCGGTACGCCGTTGCCGGCCTGCCCCAGGCTGGTCTGAGTACCACCGCTGACGGCGATGCCCTCGGCTTGGGCCCAGATCGGCTGCCAGAACATGACGTTGGCCAGCAGCAATGCCAGCCAGCGTTTGGGCATGCCCAGGAAGTGCGTGCGAGGGGCCACGGCAGCCGAAGGCTGGCGGGACAGAAAGGCAAACTGGTGAACATCCATATTCAAAAATCCCGACGCGACGACAAATCAATTAGAGAAACAGGTCGACCTGGAAATAGATCGGCGCCTCGCGCTCGGTGAGCACGGTGGGGCGTTCCAGCGAGTGGGCGAAGGTCAAGCGCGTGCCGAGGTACTTGCCACGGGCAAAGAGCTCCAGAGAGTTGCTGGACATGCGGCCATGCACTTCGCCGTTGTATCGGTCATTGCTGATCACGCCTTGGTCATAGCCGACACTGGTGCCGTACTCGCTCAGGACCGGGCGCAGCCAATCGACGGTCACCGGGCGGGTCCAGCGCAGCTCATTACGCCAGTAGCCGCCGCTGTCCCCGGACAAGAACTGGTCTTTGTAGCCACGCACCGATGAGCTGCCACCCAGGCTGATGCGTTGCGGGCTGAACAGCACGTCTTCACTGCGCTGGCCCGTGGCGAGGCTGCTGAACGTGAAGGACTCGCCCAGCCAGTTGAATGGCAACAGGTAACTGGCCGTGGCGGTGTACTTTCGATAGCGAGCGTTGGCGGTAAGGTTGCCAGCCTCATCACGACGCTGGTCATTGCCTTGCGCATCCAGCGCGCCGATGCCCTGCTGCATGCCCAGGTCCAGGTTGACGAACGAATGGCCGATACGCCGGCCGTGGTTGATACCCAGCTGGGCTTCGGTAATCCGCTGGCTGCTGTTATCCAGGCGGCTGTCTTCGATGTAGTTGTTGGTGCGCAGGTGGGAGAAGCCGGCATTGATCGAGGTTTTGCTCACCGCATCGCGATGGACGAGGCGCTCGGCGCGCAATTGATGACTCTCGCTGTCGCCGCTCTGGCTGAAGCTGAAACCATTGCCTTGGGCCTGGGAGCGGTATTCGCTCTGGCTGTAGGTATAACTGAAGTTCCACCAGCCCCAAGGCACGTTGTAATAGAGCATGGCGTTTTTCGAGGTTTTCTGGTGATCGCTCACCGCGTCATGGCCGCCGCGCAACATCAACTGGTCGGCCAGCCCCAGCGGGCTGTCCCACTCCAGGCCTGCGCCCCACTGCTGTTCACCGGTGCTTTTCTGACCGTCGTTGTTACGCGACAGGCTGGCACGCCAAGGCTTCTGTGGGTTGTTCTTGACCAGCACGCTACTGCCGCCGACCTGAACGCCGGGGGTCAGTTCCATTTGCGCCTGATTGGAGGGCAAACGGTTCAACTGATCCACAAGTTGTTCTATTTCACGCAGATTGAGCAATTCACCCGTGTTACCGGGGAAGGTCATGGACAGTTCCCGATCGGAGATATGGCTGTCGTCGGCGCCCTTCAAACCCTCGAGTTTGCCCTCGACTACAAACACACTTAAGTGGCCGCTGGAGAGGTCTTGCTGCGGCAAGTAAGCGCGGCTGGTGATCATGCCCTTGCCGATGTAATGGTCGGTGATGACCTTCAGCAATTCGTTGAGTTGCGAGACGCCCAGGCATTGACCGATATAAGGCTTGAGCAAGTGCTCGCGGTCGGCAGCGGACAGACTGTCGGCGCCCTTGAGTTCGATGTCTTTGATAGGAAAGCAACGTGTATCCACCGGGGCGGCCGGTGTTGCGGGCAATGTTGGCTTGCCCGGCAGTTCCTTGAGTTCTTCCAGTCGACGCTGCTGTTCTTCAATCAGGCGGTTCTGGCGATCGCGGATCAAGTCCTGGTCGCCCGGCGTTGGCAGGCTGGCGCCATAGGCACTGCTCTGTGTACCCAAGCCAAGCAATAGCGCGCACAGCACCGGCCACATCCGTGGGGAGATAAACATAACGCTCCATGTCATAAGTGCTGAGGGCGCTAATTGATGCCCGCAGGGGAAGGGTCGTAGTCACCCTGAAATTGATGTCAGAAATACTGGCCAAGTGACAACGGCCATCATTGGCGTGAAACAGACCGCACACATTTTGAAAGATTCAGCCGACAGAAAAATTATTATCAGCTGCGTCAGAGCCACTGAGCGACGCGACGGGCTCGATGGCGTCTTCGGTGCAGTAATTCAAGATTGGACGGGATAAGCACCAAAGCCCTTGCATTGCACATGGGTGGCGAGGGGGCTGCTGTGAACCGATTTTTTACGAACATCGCAGATCAAACAGGTGCAAGCGAACCTGCTCGCGACAAAGCCCAAAAGAACCCCCTCCAACTCTCGTTCAATCCGCCAACCGCGCCGCAAGAGATTTTGCCTGGCTCGCCACGTCGGTCACCGCTGTACTCTCCCACCACATGCCGCGCAACGGCGGCCCCATGGCGAACAAACGGCTAGCGACCTGCCCATCGGCGCTTAACACCGCGCCATCAACTGCGGCGGCAATGCCCAATCCCAACGGCCCCGGACGCACCAGCCCGCGCGCCAATAACTGCTGCGGCAATGGCCGCGCCACTCGCCGCCAGTCGTATTCGATGCCGCTGGAGTTGATCAGCGCCGCGCCGTGCACCACGCAGGTTTGCGCCTCGCCACGCCGACGAAGGCGGATGCTGACCTCACCGTCCGACGCAGGCTCCAGTCCCTTGAACGATGCGGCATGAATCCGCAATCGCCCTTCCCCGTGCAAACGCGCCACCAACTCGGCACTCAACGGCGGCGAACGATGGTGATGGCTTTCCCACCACGGCCGCACATGCCGCACAAACTGCCGGCGTTGCCGATCCGTCGCCTGACTCCACAACCGCCCGATATGCGCCCGCACCGTGTCCAGCGGTGCTTGCCAGTCGATGCCTTGAGCGATGGCATCGCGGCAATGCCGACGTAGCTCGCGCACCAGCTGACGTGGTGTGCGAATGCCGTGATCCTCGGCGAGAAAATCCACCCACGTCGGCGGTTGCCTGCGCACATGCGGCAGCAAACCATGCCGGGAGAACACTTCGATCGGCCCGCGATGCCCGGCCTGCTCCAGCGACACCACAGCATCGACCATGGTCAGGCCCGAGCCGATGATCAACACCGTCGACTGCGGATCGAGTTGACGCATGGCGGCGACATCCCACGGGTCGAGCGCCGCTGCGTTCAAGCCGCTGGACTCGGTCTGCGGTGTACGCGCGGCGGGGAACATACCTGTGGCCAGCACCGCATAGGCGCCTTGCAAACGTTGCCCGTCACTCAAGGTCAGCAATACAGCGTTGTCCCGGGTTTGCAGGTCGATCACCTCGGCCCGTACATGCTCGACACTCGAACCATTCAATGCGCCCTCCACCTGCGCCTCGGCCAAACGCTGCTGCACATAAACGCCAAACAGCCCGCGCGGCGGAAACAATTCGCTGATCGGCACATGCTGCTGATCCGACTCCGGCCAGCCACCCGCAGCGATGTGTTCGGTCAACCATTGGGTCAGGTCATCGGCGTTGTCCGGGTCGACGCTCATACGCGCCGCGTTACCGTTGAGCGTATGGCCCAGCTCCACCGCGCTATAGGCTTCGCCACGGCCCAGTTCTGCTCGCGGCTCGATCACCAGAATCCGGCGCTGACCGGGCAACCGCAACAACTGCGCCGCCAGCATCGCACCGCTGAGGCCGCCGCCAATGATCAGGATGTCCGCGTGGCGGATGGCGTCGCTCGCCTGTGCGCGTGGGATGTCAGTCATGGCGTGCTCACTGATCAATGTTTCCCTAGATAGAAGTCGTGCAAATCGCCCCGTGCCAGTAACTCACCGGACGCTAGCCTGTGAAGCGTACTTGAGTGCCACGTTAATATTTTGCTCGGCCATCAGGAAGCTCACCTGCTCGTCTCGATGCCATCCCCACTGTTTTTCAGGAGCCGCACCTGAATATAATTTTCTTTTATTTCAACAAGTTGAATAATTATTCAAGAAACACTTGCAGCTTTAAAACAGCAAAGTGTTTATCCAGTGTTAGCCGGTAAACAGTCAAATCACCACATTACGCACAAACCGCGCCGCCACCACCCCGTCATTGCGATAGGAATGCGGCTGGTTGCTGGCGAACATGAAGAACTCCCCGGCGGTGATGTGTTGCTGCTTATCGCCCAGCACCAGGGTCAGGCAGCCTTCAAATACGTAGAGCTGTTCGCTCCAGCCATCGGCGTCCGGTTGCGAGGGGTAAATTTCACCCGGTTGCAGGCACCATTCCCATAGTTCCACTTCACGGGTGGCGGTGGCTTTTGACAGTAAAACGGCTTTGCTGCCAGGAATTTTTCCGGCCCAGGCGACTTCATTGATGCGGCTCGGGTCGCGGGCGTCGGGGGCCTGGATCAGGTCGCTGAAGGCTACGTCCAGCGCTTCGGCCACGCGGTCGAGGGTGGTCAGGCTGACGTTCTTCTCGCCGGCCTCGATGGCCACCAGCATCCGGCGGCTGACCCCGGACTTTTCGGCCAGGGCGCTCTGGCTCATGTCGGCGGCGTGGCGCAAACGTCGCACGTTCAGGCTGACGTGCTGGAGGACCGAAGCCCGTTGGGTGGAATCTTTGTGCACTATATTGCTCACTGGGTGGCGTTGGGCAGTATACTGCCCAACTTCGGGCGCATTGTGCGTCTCCCTCAGATGGCGCGCAAGGTCATGACGTCAATGAACGCTTCTCATACTTCCCCCCGTTTCTCCCGGTTCAGTAAGGCCGAGTGCGTGCTGGTGCTGATTACCATGGTCTGGGGCGGGACCTTTTTGCTGGTACAGCATGCGATGACCGTCAGCGGGCCGATGTTCTTCGTCGGGCTACGTTTTGCCGCAGCGGCGAGCATTGTGGCGCTGTTCTCCTGGCGTCATCTGCGCGAACTGACGCTGTTCGAACTCAAGGCCGGGGCGTTTATCGGCGTGGCGATCATGCTTGGTTACGGCTTGCAGACCGTGGGTTTGCAGAGCATTCCCAGCAGTCAATCGGCGTTTATTACCGCGCTGTATGTGCCGTTCGTGCCGCTGCTGCAATGGCTGGTGCTGGGGCGTCGTCCGGGGTTGATGCCAAGCATCGGGATCATGCTGGCCTTTACCGGGTTGATGTTGCTGTCGGGGCCTTCCGGCGCGTCGCTCAATTTCAGCCCCGGTGAAATCGCCACATTGATCAGCGCCGTGGCGATTGCCGCGGAGATCATTCTGATCAGCACCTATGCCGGCCAGGTCGACGTGCGGCGGGTGACGGTGGTGCAATTGGCGGTGACGTCGGTGCTGTCGTTCCTGATGGTGGTGCCGACCCAGGAAGTGATTCCCGACTTCTCGTGGTTGCTGTTGTGCAGCGCTTTGGGCCTGGGCGCGGCGAGTGCGGCGATCCAGGTGGCGATGAACTGGGCGCAGAAGAGTGTTTCGCCGACTCGGGCGACGTTGATCTATGCCGGGGAGCCGGTGTGGGCCGGGATTGCCGGGCGGCTCGCCGGGGAACGCTTGCCGGCGATTGCGCTGGTTGGGGCGGGGTTGATTGTGGCGGCGGTGATTGTCAGTGAGTTGAAGACCAAGGGTAAGGCGGTTCTTGTGGTTGAGGACGATCTGGATCGCGAAGCCGAGCACTGATCGTTCCCACGCTCCCGCGTGGGAATGCCTCAACGGACGCTCTGCGTCTGCTCTTGGGACGCGGAGCGTCCCGGGCTGCATTCCCACGCAGAGCGTGGGAACGATCGATACCCCATCTCCATTGAAACAATGATAAACAGGGTTTTTCCGTCTACCTTGTAGGATTCTGCGACAGCTTGGCGTTTGGTGATCGGGGAGCTGGCACGTATGATGCTTCACAAACTTCCGCAGATTAGAAGCCTATGTCCCTGATAGTTCTACTGCTTCTGCCTTTTATCGGCAGCTGTCTGGCAGCCTTGCTGCCGCACAACGCGCGTAATACCGAATCGCTGTTGGCTGGCCTGGTTGCCTTGATCGGCACCGTCCAGGTCGCCCTCCTGTACCCGCAAATCGCCCATGGCGGCGTGATCCGCGAAGAATTCTTCTGGCTACCCAGCCTGGGTCTGAACTTCGTGCTGCGCATGGACGGTTTCGCCTGGTTGTTCTCGATGCTGGTACTGGGCATCGGCACGCTGGTTTCGTTGTACGCCCGCTATTACATGTCACCGGACGATCCGGTGCCGCGCTTCTTTGCGTTTTTCCTGGCGTTCATGGGCGCCATGCTGGGGCTGGTGATCTCCGGCAACCTGATCCAGATCGTGTTTTTCTGGGAGCTGACCAGCCTCTTCTCGTTCCTGTTGATCGGCTACTGGCACCACCGCGCCGATGCGCGAAGGGGTGCCTACATGGCGTTGATGGTCACCGGCGCGGGCGGTTTGTGCTTGCTGGCGGGGGTCATGCTGCTCGGCCATGTGGTGGGCAGCTATGACCTGGACAAGGTCCTGGCCGCCGGCGAGCTGATTCGCGCGCATGCCCTCTACCCTATTCTGCTGCCCCTGATCCTGATCGGCGCCCTGAGCAAAAGCGCGCAATTCCCTTTCCACTTCTGGCTGCCCCACGCGATGGCGGCACCGACACCGGTCTCGGCGTATCTGCACTCGGCGACCATGGTCAAGGCCGGGGTGTTCCTGCTCGCGCGTCTGTGGCCGTCGCTGTCCGGCAGTGAAGAATGGTTCTACATCGTCAGCGGGGCCGGCGCCTGCACCCTGTTGCTCGGTGCTTACTGCGCGATGTTCCAGAACGATCTCAAGGGATTGCTGGCCTACTCGACCATCAGCCACCTGGGCCTGATCACCCTGCTGCTGGGCCTGAACAGCCCGCTGGCCGCCGTGGCCGCGGTGTTCCACATTCTCAACCACGCCACGTTCAAGGCCTCGCTGTTCATGGCCGCCGGGATCATCGACCACGAAAGCGGCACCCGGGACATTCGCAAACTCAGCGGCCTGGTCAAACTGATCCCGTTCACCGCCACCCTGGCCATGGTCGCCAGCGCCTCCATGGCCGGCGTGCCGCTGCTCAACGGTTTCCTGTCGAAAGAGATGTTCTTCGCCGAAACCGTGTTCATCAACGCCACGGCCTGGATCGAGATGACCCTGCCGATCGTCGCGACCATCGCCGGGACTTTCAGCGTCGCCTACTCCTTGCGTTTCACTGTCGACGTGTTCTTCGGCCCGACCGCCACCGACCTGCCGCACACTCCACACGAGCCGCCGCGCTGGATGCGCGCGCCGGTGGAGTTGCTGGTGTTTACCTGTCTGGTGGTGGGGATCTTCCCGGCGCAAGTGGTCGGCTCGCTGCTCGCGGCGGCGGCATTGCCGGTGGTGGGCGGTACGCTGCCCGAGTACAGCCTGGCGATCTGGCACGGCTGGAACGCACCGATGATCATGAGCCTGATCGCCATGTCCGGCGGCATCGTGCTCTATCTGCTGCTGCGCAATCAGCTCAAGCGCGGGCGTTTCATGCACCCGCCAGTGATCAACCGCTTCAACGGCAAGCGCCTGTTCGAGCGCAGCCTGGTGGTCATGATGCGTCTGGCCCGACGGCTGGAGCGGCGGATCAGCACCCGGCGCCTGCAAACCCAACTGTTTCTGGTGGTACTTGCCGCGGTGCTGGCCGGGTTGATCCCGATGCTGCACAGCAGCCTGAGCTGGGGCGACCGGGCGAAAATTCCGGGCTCGATCGTGTTCGTGATCCTCTGGCTGCTGGCGATTGCCTGTGCCCTCGGCGCGGCGTGGCAAGCCAAGTATCACCGGCTCGCGGCCCTGACCATGGTCAGCGTCTGCGGCCTGATGACCTGCGTGACCTTCGTCTGGTTCTCGGCGCCGGACCTGGCCCTGACGCAATTGGTGGTCGAAGTGGTGACCACGGTGCTGATCCTGCTCGGCCTGCGCTGGTTGCCGCGACGGATCGAAGAGGTGTCGCCGTTGCCGAGCAGCCTGCGCAAGGCGCGGGTGCGGCGGGTTCGCGACTTGCTGCTGTCGACTGCGGTCGGTGGCGGCATGGCGCTACTGTCCTACGCGATGCTGACCCGCCAGACGCCCAACGATATTTCATCGTTCTACCTCAGTCGCGCCCTGCCCGAAGGCGGCGGCAGCAACGTGGTCAACGTGATGCTGGTGGACTTCCGTGGCTTCGACACCCTCGGTGAAATCACCGTGCTGGTGGCGGTGGCCCTGGCGGTGTTCGCCCTGCTGCGACGTTTCCGCCCTCCGAAAGAAAGCCTGCAACTGCCGGCCCAACAGCGTCTGCTGGCGCCCGATGTGGTCACCGATCTGGTCAACCCGCGTCACGCCAGCGACACCGCGCTCGGTTTCATGATGGTGCCGGCGGTGCTGGTGCGCTTGCTGTTGCCGATTGCCCTGGTGATCTCCTTCTATCTGTTCCTGCGCGGGCACAACCAGCCGGGCGGCGGTTTCGTCGCCGGGCTGGTGATGTCGGTGGCGTTCATCCTGCAATACATGGTCGCCGGCACCCAGTGGGTCGAGGCGCAAATGAGCCTGCGCCCGTTGCGCTGGATGGGCACCGGGCTGCTGTTCGCCACCGTCACCGGGCTCGGGGCGATGGCGGTCGGGTATCCGTTCCTCACCACCCACACCTGGCATTTCGAACTGCCACTGCTGGGGGATATTCACATCGCCAGCGCGCTGTTCTTCGACATTGGCGTGTACGCCGTGGTGGTCGGTTCGACGCTGTTGATCCTCACCGCCCTCGCCCACCAATCGGTACGCGGTCATAAAACCAGCGCGCAAACCAGGCCCGCAGCCAAAACCGTTGTCAGCCAAGGAGCCATCTGATGGAAGAAGTCATCGCAATCGCCATCGGTGTGCTGGCCGCGTCTGGCGTATGGCTGATCCTGCGGCCACGGACGTTCCAGGTGGTCATGGGCCTGTGCCTGCTGTCCTATGGCGTCAACCTGTTCATCTTCAGCATGGGCAGCCTGTTCATCGGCAAGGAGCCGAGCATCAAGGACGGCGTGCCTCAGGATTTGCTGCACTACACCGACCCGCTGCCGCAGGCGCTGGTGCTGACCGCAATCGTCATCAGTTTCGCCATGACCGCGCTGTTCCTGGTGGTGCTGCTCGCCTCCCGTGGCCTGACCGGCACTGACCATGTGGATGGCCGGGAGCCTAAAGAATGATGGCGATGACCCACCTGATCGTTGCACCGATCCTGCTGCCGCTGCTGACCGCCGCCGTGATGCTGATGCTGGGCGAGAAACACCGCCCGCTAAAGGCCAAGATCAACCTGTTCTCCAGCTTGCTGGGGCTGGGCATTGCCGTGATGTTGCTGCAATGGACGCAAACCACCGGTGTGCCCGGCTCCATCGGCGTGTACCTGCCGGGCAATTGGCAGGCGCCGTTCGGCATCGTGCTGGTGGTCGATCGCCTGTCGGCGCTGATGCTGGTGCTGACCGGGATCATCGGTGTCAGCGCCCTGCTGTTCGCCATGGCCCGCTGGGACGGCGCCGGTTCGAGTTTCCATGCACTGTTCCAGATTCAGTTGATGGGCCTGTACGGCGCCTTCCTCACGGCGGACCTGTTCAACCTGTTCGTGTTTTTCGAAGTGCTGCTCGCCGCCTCTTACGGGCTGATGCTGCACGGTTCGGGCCGGGCGCGGGTGTCGTCGGGGTTGCATTACATCTCGATCAACCTGCTGGCCTCGTCGCTGTTCCTGATTGGCGCGGCGCTGATCTACGGCGTTACCGGCACGCTGAACATGGCCGACCTGGCGCTGAAAATCCCGCTGGTGCCGGAAGCCGATCGCGGCCTGCTGCATGCCGGCGCGGCGATTCTGGCAGTGGCGTTCCTGGCCAAGGCCGGGATGTGGCCGCTGAACTTCTGGCTGGTGCCGGCGTACTCCGCAGCCAGCGCGCCGGTAGCGGCGATGTTCGCGATCATGACCAAGGTCGGCGTCTACACCCTGCTACGCCTGTGGACGTTGCTGTTCTCCGGTCAGGCCGGGGCCTCCGCGTACTTCGGTGGCGACTGGCTGATCTACGGCGGCATGGCGACCATCGTCTGCGCCGCCGTGGCGATCCTTGCCGCGCAACGCCTGGAGCGCATGGCCAGCCTGAGCATTCTGGTGTCGGCAGGCATTTTGTTGTCGGCCATCGGTTTCGCCCAGCCGAACCTGATCGGCGCGGCGCTGTTCTATCTGGTCAGCTCGACCTTGGCCTTGAGCGCACTGTTCCTGCTGGCAGAGTTGATCGAGCGCTCGCGTTCGGCCAATGAAACGCCGCTGGACGATGAAGGCGAGCTGCTTCAACGGCCTCTGGAATCCTTGCAGCCACCCAAAGGCTTCAACCTCGATGACGACCAGAAAGCCGTGGTCGGCCAAGTGATTCCCTGGACCATGGCCTTCCTCGGCCTGAGCTTCATCGCCTGCGCCTTGCTGATCATCGGCATGCCGCCGCTCTCCGGTTTTATCGGCAAACTCAGCCTGCTCAGCGCCCTGCTCAACCCGCTGGGCCTGGGTAATGGCAGCGACGAACCGGTATCGAACGACGCGTGGGGTTTGCTGGCGTTGTTGATCCTGTCCGGATTGGCCTCGTTGATCGCTTTCTCGCGTTTGGGTATCCAGCGTTTCTGGACCCCGCAAGAGCGGCCGTCGCCCTTGCTGCGCCGCCTGGAATGCGTGCCGATCATCGTTCTGCTGGGGCTGAGCATCGCACTGACGTTCAAGGCTGAACCGCTGCTGCGCTACACCCAGGCCGCCGCTCAAGCATTGAATAACCCGCAGCAATACGTGATGGCGGTGCTCGGCACCCGTGCGGTGCCGAGCCCTGAAGCCAGCGCGGTACTGGTAGAGGTGCAACCATGAAGCGCCTGTTTCCTGCGCCGTGGCTGTCGTTGTCCCTGTGGCTGCTGTGGCTGCTGTTGAACCTGTCGATGAGCCCCGGCAATTTGCTGTTGGGCGCGGTATTGGGCTTCTGCGCTCCGCTGATGATGCGCAAGTTGCGACCATTGCCGATCCGCATTCGTCGCCCCGGGGTGATCCTGCGCTTGTTCTTGCTGGTCGGGCGCGATGTGCTGGTGTCCAACCTCGCCGTGGCCTGGGGCGTGCTCAATGCCGGGCGGCGTGCGCCTCGCTCGCGGTTCATCAAGGTGCCGCTGGACTTGCGCGATGCCAACGGTCTGGCGGCGCTGTCGATCATCTGCACGGTGATTCCCGGCACGGTCTGGTCGGAACTGGCGCTGGATCGCAGCATTCTGTTGCTGCACGTTTTCGATCTGGATGACGAAAGCCAATTCATCCAGCACTTCAAGACGACCTACGAGCGCCCCTTGATGGAGATCTTCGAATGAGCGAATTGCTGTCGAACGCGATCCTGCTGAGTCTGTTCATCTTTTCCGTCGCGATGATTCTGACCCTGATCCGCCTGTTCAAGGGCCCGTCGGCCCAGGATCGGGTTCTGGCCCTGGATTACCTGTACATCATCGCCATGCTGATGATGCTCGCGCTGGGCATTCGTTATGCCAGTGACACTTACTTCGAGGCGGCGCTGCTGATCGCCCTGTTCGGCTTCGTCGGCTCGTTTGCCCTGGCCAAATTCCTGTTGCGCGGCGAGGTGATCGAATGAGCGTTGAACTGTCTTTGTGGGTGGAAATACCGGTGGCGATTCTGCTGGTGCTCAGCAGTCTGCTTGCGCTGATCGGCGCGGTCGGGCTGCTGCGGATGAAGGATTACTTCCAGCGCATGCACCCGCCGGCGCTGGCCTCGACATTGGGTGCATGGTGCGTGGCACTGGCTTCGATCATTTACTTTTCGGCGCTCAAGTCGGGGCCGGTGCTGCATGCCTGGCTGATTCCGATTCTGTTATCGATCACGGTGCCGGTGACCACGCTGCTGCTGGCCCGGGCGGCGCTGTTTCGCAAGCGCATGGCGGGGGATGATGTGCCGGCGGAAGTGAGTAGTCGGCGCACGGAACCCGGGAGTTGAACGCAAAAGATCGCAGCCTTCGGCAGCGTCCGCAAGCGCGTAGGAGCTGCCGAAAGCTGTGATCTTTTGATCTTGCCTTGCCCTTAGACCCAGGCCACTGTCAGCAACCCGGCCCCCAACACCACGCACAACGGCGAATACGCCCAGGTGTCGAGCCGGGCAAATTTCGAATCCTTGACCTGCTTGAAGAACCCCACCAGATTCGAATCGCCGATCGCCCGAGCGAACATCAGCAGCGCAATCGCGCTAATCACCCATTGCAACGACCAGTGATGCACCGTGGGCAGATACAGCCCGACCCGCAGGCACACCAGCATCGCAATCAGCAGCAAACCCACCGCCACCAGCAACGTGCCAAAGCCCGAAGGCTTGAACGCCGGCCTTGATGCCTCACCGCCCTCCCCGGGTACTCGGGGCACCACTGCCTCGCTACCCCACTTGCCACCCGCCGCCCAATACAAGTGGATCAAGCTGATGACCAGAAAGATTGCAGCAATCCATTGCGCGACCAAAAGACTCATATTCAAACGTCCCGTGTGAAATGTTGCAGCAGAATGAACTTCCTTGCGTGTTTTTGTAAGGGCATTCGCCATCGGCGGTGGTAAAGTGCCGCCCCATGAGATTCGCCCGAACTGATCGCACATTGATGGCCTGGATGCTTTATTGCTGCGTCCTGTTCAACGTGCTCGCCTGCAGTATCGGTCACGGGCAAATGGTCGGGATGCAGCTCAACGGCATCGGCGGCCAATTCTGTGCGGTTGACCCTGCGACCCAGGCACCGGTCTCCCCGAACTCCTCCGAAGAGCAACTGCCGACCCTGTCCAAGGCGTTCGCTTGCCCGCTGTGTTCCACCGGCGGCATGGGCCCGGCGTTCAACTCCAGCCTGACACTGGCGATTCTGCCGCAGCAGCATAGTCCACCCTCGGAGGTGATCGCCAACGCGGACCTCCCTACTCGCTTCATCTGGCCGTCGGCCAACCCTCGCGCCCCGCCTTTCGCCTGAGTCTCCTTGCCTTTTCCGATCAGCCCACCGCGCCCACGCGTGGCGTTTGCCTGTGCGCTGTTTCCTAGCCAAGAATTCAGGATTTATCGATGAAACATTCTCTTTTACTGGCGAGCCTGTTCGGCTGCCTGTCTGTTAACGCCTGGGCGCAATCCACCGTAGAGCTCGCGCCAATCACCATTGACGGCGAACAAGAAGCTAAACCGGGCTTGAGCCTGGACCAATCCAGCGGCATGGCTTCGCGGCTCGGCCTGAGCGTGCGCGAAACCCCGGCCTCGGTGGCCATCGCCAATCGCAACGATATCGAACGCCGTGGCGCGCAGAACTTCCAGGACGCCGCCAATACCCTGCCCGGGGTGAATGCCAGCGCACCGCCCGGCTTCGGCGGTTTTGTCTCGTATCGGGGTTTTACCAGCAGCCAGATCACCCAGATGTTCAATGGCATCAATGTGGCCGCCGGTCTGGCGCGGCCGGTGGATGCCTGGATTTATGATCGAGTGGAACTGCTGGGTGGCCCATCTTCGCTAATCAATGGCGCCGGCTCCGTCGGCGGCTCGTTGAATTACGTGACCAAACTGGCCACACGCGAGGAGCAAGCCGTCGAAGGTCGGGTCAGCTACGGCAGCTACGACACCACCGAAACCGCGTTCGGCCTCAATCACGCCCTGAGCGAGGCAGGCGCGGACGTGCAGCATTACGCGCGACTCGACGTCAGCCACAACACCAGCAACGGCTACATCGACCGTCAGGAGCGCGATGCCTGGAGCGTGGCGTTTTCGTTGCTCAGCGACCTGACGCCAAACCTGTCCCACACCCTGGCCCTGGAATATCAGGATGAACACGAAGACAGCCCCTACTGGGGCACGCCGGTGCTCAACCCCAAGGCCGGCGAACTGAAAATCGACAAGCACAACCGCTTCAACAACTACAACGTCGAGGACGGTCGCTACGAGCAACGGACGATCTGGGTTCGTTCGATCATCGACTACCGGATCAACGACAGCACCACCCTGCGCAATACCCTCTACCACCTCGACAGTCAGCGCGATTACCGCAACCTGGAAACCTATCAGTACAGCGCCGACAACCGCGCGGTGAACCGTTCCACCGCCTATCAGGTGCGGCATCAGGGGGAGCAGAACGGCAACCAGTTCGAGCTGCGTCACGACAACACCCTGTTGGGCCTGGACACCACCTGGTCCGGCGGTTTCGAGTACAAGGTCAACCAGATCACCAACTCGCCGCTGACCGTCAAAGGCGCCAGCACCGTCGATCCAAACAACTTTCAGCCGGGGGCACTTTTACGACATTCCGGGCACCAAACCGGGCTTTATCAGCGACAAGACCAACGAAGTCACCACCAAAGCCTTGTTCGTCGAAAACCGTCTGGCGCTGACCGACAAGCTGTCGTTACTGACGGGCCTGCGTTATGACGACATCGAGCTGGACGTGACCAACCACCGCACCGTGACCGCCAGCAACCCACGGCACCTCAAGCGCAGCTGGGAACCGGTGACCGGCCGGGTCGGCCTGACCTACCAGTTCATTCCGACAGCCAATGTCTATGTGCAATACAGCACCGCCGCCGAGCAGCCCAATGGCACTCAGGACTTTGATGTGTCCACCGGCAAGCAATGGGAGGTCGGCAGCAAGTTCGATTACCTGGACGGTCGCGGCTCGGCGACGGTGGCGGCTTACACCATCGAGCGCAAGGATTTCGCGGTGACCGATCCGCTGGACCCGACCAAGAGCATTCCGGTCGGTCAGCAGACATCCAACGGCATCGAGCTGGCCAGTTCCTTCAGGATCACCGAAAAACTGTTGGCCGAGGGCAACTTCGCCTGGGTCGATGCGCAGTACGACGAGTTCACCGAGAAAAATGCCGCAGGTGTGGTGGTGTCCCGCAAGGGCAATACACCGACCAACGTGCCGGACCGGGTCGGCAATCTGTGGCTGACCTATGACTTTGCGCCGCAATGGCAAGGAGGCGTCGATGCGCGTTACGTGGCGTCGGTGTTTGCCGACAGTGCGAACACCATGACCGTGCCGTCGTACACGCTTTATGGCACGTTCCTCAGCTACAAGGTCGACCGGCACACCACCGTCACCGGCCGGGTGCGCAACCTGACCAACGAGGTGTATGCCGAATTCGCCCATGTGTCGCCAGCGTATTACCTCGGTACTCCGCGCACATTTGAATTGGCGGTGCAGACCCGATTCTGACCCGCGCTCTAGCGGATGTACCGATCCCCTGCGATCTTTTGACTTTGCTTCTAAAGGCAAGATCAAAAGATCGCAGCCTGCGGCAGCTCCTACGGGATTTATGTACATCCGGGAAATCCCGGGTGTACATAAATCGGTTCATTTCAACTCGGCAGACACCTTATCCGCCACATTCTTGGGCACCCAGGCCTGCCACACCTGCGGGTTCGCCTTCATGAACGCCTCGGCCGCTTGACGTGGCGGGGTGTGTTTTTCACTCATCTCCGCCAGGGCCTTGTTCAACGCTTCGATCGGTAAATCGACCTTGCTGAAGAACTCGGTGAGCTGCGGGTACTGTTTCTGGAACGGCGCGG
This sequence comes from Pseudomonas sp. GW822-FHT02G04, assembly GCF_058802085.1. Taxonomy (NCBI): domain Bacteria; kingdom Pseudomonadati; phylum Pseudomonadota; class Gammaproteobacteria; order Pseudomonadales; family Pseudomonadaceae; genus Pseudomonas; species Pseudomonas sp. GW822-FHT02G04. The sequence goes on along the minus strand of NZ_JBXANU010000001.1, from coordinate 73,511 downwards.
ACACACCGATGGACAGCTTCGAGGGCAGTGAGCGAGTCGGTTTCGGATTGGGGTTGTCGGCCTCGGTCAGGGTTTTCCAGGCTTCGGCGTCGAATGGCGGCTCTTGTAGCTGAATCAGCTTGAAACGGCCAAGCAATGGCGTCGGTGACCAGTAATAGAACAGCACTGGTTTGCCGCGACGAATCGACGAACTGATCTCTGCGTCCAGCGCCGCCCCCGAACCACTGCGAAAGTTCACGTAGCTGTCGTCCAGCCCATAGGCCTTGAGCTTCTGTTTGTTGACCACCTCCGACGTCCAGCCGATCGGGCTGTTCAAGAAGCGCCCCTTGCTCGGGGTTTCCGGGTCTTTGAACACATCCTTGTAGCGCGGCAGATCACTGACACTGCGCAGCCCCGGCGCCAGCGGCTTGATGCCCTTCGCCGGGTCGCCCTTGATCACGTATTCCGGCACCCACCAGCCCTCGGTGGCGCCCTTGACCGTATCGCCCAGGCTCGCGACTTTGCCCTCGGCCTCAGCCTTGACCCAGACCGGACTGCGGCCCGCCCACTCTTCGCCAATGACCTGAATGTCATTGTTGGCCAAGGCGGTTTCCAGGGTAATGGTCGTCCCCGGCAAGGTATCGGTCGGCAAGCCGTAGCCTTTCTCGACGATGATCCGCAGGGTCTCGGTGATCAGACTGCCGCTTTCCCAGTTCAGGTCGGCGAAGTGGATCGGCGTCTGGGCGGCGAATACCGGAACGGGTGAAACCAACAAGCCGAACGTGGCCAGGGTAGTGGCCAGTAACCGTCGAAATCCCCTCATGCTCTTGCACCTCGTGCTGTTCACAGCAATAGCAGGATGGCCTGACAAAGAAGACCGCAAGCCTCTGAATACTCAGTCAACTGACTGTAGTAGAGGTTTCTGCTTTCGAGGAGCGAGGATTATTTTTCGGAAGGTTCCTGTAAGCGCGCAAGCTCTCTTCTGACCATGCTGGCGTACGCCGCCGGACGCAACATATAAATCTGTGACGCCACCCAACTCAGCCAGGCTCCCTGCAGAACGGCCTTTTCAGCCAACAGGCGCTGGGCCTCGGCGTGTGCACTGGCCTGGTTCTGTTCGTGGAAATCGGCGCGGGTCTGGGTCATTACTCGCTGGCCTTGAAGGTCACCAGTTCGCCCTTGCGCCACTTGGCGGCCTTGCCAGTCACGGCTTTCAGGGTTTTGGTCAGGCCTTCCTGCAGCTGTTGGTGGGCCGCGAACACCATCACCACGCTATGACCTTCCTTGAACACAATGCCGTGGCCGTCGGCGGTGGTCACGAACGCGTAATCCCCCAGCCCGTACACCGTCAATTTGATTTCGCGGAACTTGATGTCCAGCTTGCCGCCTTCGCGGCTGGGCAATACGGAAGCGCTGAAATGATCGCCGACCTTGAGTTTCAGCCCGGGCTTGTCGTCTACCACCAGCGCAGATTCGGTATCGAGCTCGGCAATGTAAATGCCTTCAGCGTTCTGTTCGGTGATGTAGACGAAACGTGACTGAAACTGTTTAACCAGCTTTGCGCGCAAATCACCCAGTACGAACAAAGCATGCATATCGAGATTACTTACTGCCAAGGAAACATCCCCACATCTGAAAATGATGCCGCACACAGGAAACGCGCACAGCAGAAAAAAGCGGCAATGCCGAGGTGTAGCCAATGACCCGGGTCGAAATCCTGGAACGAGCAGAGGGCCCATCCATCGCGAGGTTTGGGAAGATTACTGGAACATCCCCCGCGTCGTCTTGCCTGGCGGTCGTCAGATGTTGAAGGAAAACGCCCTTCTAACGGCCAGAGAAAACCGGATTACTAACTTTAGGGAAAATTCTCTTTAAAAAAAGCACTTTTCCGACATATCGCCAGTAAAAAATTGCTTTAGATGGGCAGCAATCGCCAACCAGTGATGGCGATTCTAGAGCAGCCATGCTCACCGAGACTACCCAAAACAACCTACGCACGTCGGTAAAACCACGAAAAGGACTTCACATGTGCACACTGACTCACTTCGCCCAGCCTCACACACACCACACAAACGGCTCGTCACTTCTGCAATCGATAGTACTCCGCCAGCAGGATTTCCTCACTGAGGCGCATCTTCTCCCGCGTTTTCAGGTGGTATTGGCCGGCAACGCCTTTTTCCATATCAGGGAAATATCCACTGGACGTGTCAGAGGTTTCCGCGCCGACCATAACGAAGCCTGCGCCCTTGCCCGCTCACTCGAGTCGCGCAACTGACGCACCCTGCGGCATTCACTTCTATAGACGTTTCGTCACGCCGGCGACTTAACTCAGCCGCCGGCAGGCAACTGCTGCCATACTGCCCGCCCCATGAAACCCGTCCCCAGGGCGGACGGCGCTCACTACAACATAATATTTCAAAGGGAAGACTGCTACGTGACGGAATTTGATATCGGTGAATTTTTTATCCGGGGCGAAGCCAGAGAGGTCGACGGCGAATTCCAGGCAGTCATTATCATGCGCGCCAAACCGCCGTTGACCACGGTGTCGTATCACCAGGTTGAAAAGGATCGCTGGTTCAAGACCGCGGAAGTCGCGACGATTGCCGCCCAGGAGTCCGCCAAAGCCCTGAAGCTTGCCGTCGATGAGGGTGCGTTGAAGGGCTGACCACCGGGTTTACAGTCTATGCTCATCCCTGCTTTGAACATCGTAATCGAACTCCCTGGCGCGCGGCTCCCTCAGATGCAATGAAGCCGCACCTCAGATCTCGTACCCGAGGCGACTGATTATCTGCAAGGAGATGAAGATGGATTCACCCACACATGACTTGAAAGGCTTGTTCGACCAGCTCGGCCTGGACTCCAGCGAAAAGGCCATCGACAATTTCATTGCCCTTCATTCACCGTTGCCCGATGACAAGAAACTCATCGATGCCGAGTTCTGGGCCCCGCAACAAGCCCGCTTCCTCAAGGAACAACTGCGTGAAGACGCCGATTGGGCGCACGTGGTCGACGAACTGAACCTGCGCATGCACCAGATCCACTAGCCAAGAGGCTCAATGCAGGCTGTCGGGCATTTCGGCGTTCAATTGTGCCAACCAGGCAGCCCTGCACTCCTCGGCTTCATTGCGACTGGAGAACACCGTCCCCCGGCGCTCACCGTTGAGCAGTACCACCCAACAGACGCTCTGCCCCATCGCTCGCAAACTGGCGGGCACGCCGCTGCCAATCATGACGGCGACATCGACTTTGCTTTGCATGCTGACCTCTCGAATTTCATTAGCAACCTAACTATGCAGGCATGTTAATAAGTTCATCCTCGAGGAAACAGCAACGGCGCTGCACAGCTTCGTTGCATAACCGGTAACAATTAGACTCCTCAACGTAATGCTGTTCACTTAAACGCACTCTTCAATCATGCCTACCTTTGTGGCGAGCGAGCTTGCTCGCGCTGGGCTGCGTAGCGGCCCCAAAAATCTGACAACCATCGCCGATTTTTGTGAGTGCTGCGCACTCAAGCGGGAGCAAGCTCCCTCGCCACAGGTTTATCTGAGAACAGCATTAGTCCTCTCAGCGAGGACTTTGCGGTTTGTAACCCAGGCGCAAACCACCCCAATGCCGGCCCTTGAGCATGATCGGCACCGAGAGGTCGTGCATCAGTTCACCGGTGTCGCGGGTGTAGGTCTGCAACAGTACAGCCTGCTGGTGGCTGCCACAGCGAATCCCGGTGCGGTCGGCGAACTTGCGCTTGGTGCGGTTTTGCAGGGTATCGACCTGCGCGTCGCCGGTCAGCGGTTGACTGAACACGGTATTGTGGGTCGGCACATACCCCTGCTGCGTGCAGGCAATGGCGAACACCAGGCCTTCGTGACGCGGCAGCAACGGTTCCTGAATCGCCGGCAAGACCTGATCGGTGTAACGGTCGAAGCGGGTCTGGTATTTGGCCGGGCTGGTGTTGGGGATCGTCTGGTAATTGCGATCAAACAGGTCGTCGAGGCTGATCCGGCCCTGGTCGATATCCGCCTCGAAACGCGCCGCAATCTGACTCGCCCCTTCGCGGGCCAGGTCGTAAATCCGCTGGTGATAGTCATCCAGCCCGACTTCGGCGAGACGTTCGCTGATGGTTTCGGCCTGCCCTTCCATTTGCACCGCTGCTTGGGCCAGGCGCTGGGTTTGCTGGTCACTGATCGCCAGATCGCTGCGCATTTGTTCGATGGCATGGAACAGGCTGTCGAGTTGTTCGCGATTGGTGTCCGCGCCCTGAGCAATTTCCCCGACCTGCCTTTCAACACCGGCGGCCAGGCGCGCGATGTTTTCCAGGTGCTGCCCCGTGTGCTCGACCTGCGCAACACCGGTATTCAGGTCGCTGGCCAGTTGACGAATCTGCTCCACCACTTGTGCCGTGCGCTGCTGAATATCGGCGACCATCTCCCCGACTTCGCCGGTCGCCGTCGCCGTGCGCGCGGCCAGGCCACGCACCTCATCGGCCACCACCGCAAACCCGCGACCGTGTTCCCCGGCCCGCGCCGCCTCGATGGCCGCGTTCAACGCCAACAGATTGGTCTGGCTGGCGATGGACTGGATCACCAGCGTTACCCGCTGGATATCGTCACTGCACAGGCTCAGGGCTTCGATCAATTCGCGGCTGCTGCTGGCACGCTGACTGAGCTGATGCATGCGCGCAATGGACTCGACCAGTTCCGTGCGCCCTGCCGCGCTGCTCTGATGAGCTTCGCTGGCCGCGCTCAAGGCTTCCCGGCTGAGTGTCGACGTAGCGTGTTCGGTAGCGATCATCACTTCAGCACTGCTGACAATCTGCGCCGCAGCATCGAGTTGCGATTGCAGTTTGTCGGCCAGTTGCTTGACCGAAAAGGCCACGCCGGCGGCCGACAAGGCGTTATGACTGGTGGTGTAGGAAAGATCGCGAGTCAAACCGGCGATGGCGCTGGCGTTGTCAGCCGGGGTTGCCTGCGGCAGCGTGCGCGAACGCAGGCGCGGCAGCCAGATAATCAGCACGGCCAATGGCAGGCCAAGGTAAAGCGACCAGCCGGCCAATGCCATGCCGCACAGCAAGAGCATCAGGGCGATGCTTTGCAGGGTCGGCGTGAGCCACAGGTTGTTCGGCAAAAGTACAGCTGCGGGCACTGCCCCAGCCAGAGACCCGTCTCGCGTCATCGTTTGTCACCCCAGGCATCTTCTAATTGTTGTGTCCGCATTAAACGCCACCAGAAGGCCATTATCTATGGTCCATTAGTCGTGGGTGCTGAAGCAGATCAATAGAAGTGCGGGGATTTTTCGCAGACGTCGAAAAGCAAAGATCGCAGCCTTCGGCAGCTCCTGCATGGGTTCACATAAACCTGTAGGAGCTGCCGAAGGCTGCGATCTTTTCAAGGCAGCCAGTCATTAACTGGCTGCCTCACAGAATCAGGCCTGACGCTGGTGCTTGTCGATCTGCTCGTGACGTTCTTGAGCTTCGATGCAGTACTTGGTGGTCGGGCTGATCAGCAGGCGCTTGAGGCCGATTGGCTCGCCGCTGTCATCGCACCAGCCGAAGCTGTCTTCCTTGATGCGTTCCAGGGCCTGTTCCAATTGAGGCAGCATGCGCTGGTCGCGATCGATCGCGTTCACCAGCCAGGTGCGCTCTTCTTCGACGGAAGCCGCGTCAGCCGGATCGGCCGGGGTGTCCAGGCTCTCGATGGCGATGCGATTCTGTTCGATGCGCTCATGGGTTTCGACTTTCATGTTCTGCAACAGCTCAGAGAAAAAAGCATGTTGCTCGGCATTCATGTAGTCATCCGCCGGCATGGCCAGCAACTTGTCCTTTGTCATTGATATCTCTATAAAAAAACGTGCATTAAGGCGAATTAGGGAGCGTTCCGTTGAACCTTGCGCGGTCATTGGAACGGCGCCGTTTATTCCAAGCGCCACCCGGCACTCAATTTACGAGGGGCGGCAGTCTAAGGCCGACTTGAGGCCTCAGCAACTGAAAAGACTGCAAATCTGTCCGACAAAGCCCTGAAAGTGCTCTATGGCAAGCTTTGAGGCGCTTATCGGAGTGCGTTTATAGCAAGAAATTCAGTCCAGCGGCTGTATATAGAAGACAAACGGCTGCGCCACGCGGGTCAGGCGTGGCGCATTTTCGTGTTTCGTGTGGCTCAGCGCTTGAGTTTGCGCTTGTTGCGGTACTGGTCGATGACCACCGCCACCACAATAATCAGCCCCTTGATGATGTCTTGAATATAAGCATCAACACCGACAAAGGTAAAGCCGCTGGCCATGACCCCGAGAATCAATGCGCCGATCACGGTGCCGGTGATGCGCCCTACACCACCGGCCAGGCTGGTGCCGCCGATGACCGCCGCGGCAATCGCATCCAGTTCATAAGACATGCCCATCCCGGCCTGACCGGTCGCGGCCCGTGCCGACGCCACCACCCCGGCCAGGCCTGCAAGCAGCCCGGCGATGCTGTAGACGATCACCAGATGCCGCTTGACGTTGATCCCGGAAGTGCGCGCCGCTTGCATGTTGCCGCCAATGGCGTAGGTGTATTTGCCGTACTTGGTGTAGCGCAGGGCAATGTGGAAGATCACCGCCACCACCAGAAAGATGATCACCGGCATCGCGCCATGTCCGATGGCCGTGTAGGAATCCGAGAGCATGCTCACCGGCTGACCTTCGGTGTAGTAGCGCGCCAGGCCGCGCGCCGAGACCATCATGCCGAGGGTGGCAATGAACGGTGGAATCCCGGTGATCGCAATGATGCTGCCGTTGATCGCCCCCGCCAGCAATCCCACCCCCAGCCCGGTGATCACTGGAATCCACACCGGCAAGTCGGTCAGGGACGGAAACACCGCCCGGGCAAAGTCCGAGGTCTGGGCCAGGCTGGCGGCAATCATCGCCGACAGCGCCAGCACCGAACCGGAGGACAGGTCAATACCGGTGGTGATGATGACCTGGGTCACCCCGATTGCCAGCAGGCCGATGATCGACACTTGCAGAATCATCAGCACCAGACGCTGTGAGTTCATCAGGAAGCTCTGGTCCCGCACGATCCAGCCGAACAGCTCGAAGACCAGGCCGATGCCGATCAGCACCAGGAAGATACTCAACTCGGTCGGAAAGCGCCGGCGACTCTTGACCGGTGCCATTGCAGGCTTGTTTTCCAGTATCGCGTTCATAACCACTCACCCTTCTATAGCGTCATCGACGGCGGCCATGGCCACCGCCGGCATCCATTAGTGAACCGCGGACATGCCCGAGGCCAGTTGCATCACTCGTTCCTGGGTCGCTTCGCTGCGGTCGAGAGTGCCCATCAGGTCGCCCTCGTGCATGACCATGACCCGGTCGCTCATGCCCAGCACTTCCGGCAGTTCCGAGGAAATCATGATCACCGCCATGCCCTCGCTGGCGAGGTATGCGATAAGCCGGTAGATCTCGGCCTTGGCACCGACATCGATGCCCCGGGTCGGTTCGTCGAGAATCAGGATTCGCGGGTTGGTCATCAGCCAGCGCGCCAGCAAGGCCTTCTGCTGATTACCGCCGGACAAGGTATCGATGCACTGCTCCAGCGACGGCGTTTTCACCCGCAGCTTCTTGCACATGTCTTCACACAACGCGCGCAGGGCTTTCTGCTGGATGAAGCCGTTGCCGACGTAATGAGGCAATACCGCCATTTCCATGTTTTCCAGCACCGACAGGCACGGGAACAAGCCGCTGAGCTTGCGATCTTCGGTCAACAGCGCGAAGCCCTTCTCGATGGCCATGTGCGGATCGGTGATGCGCACCACCTCGCCGTCGAGCCGGATTTCGCCACCGTCACTTGGAGTGATGCCGAAAATCGCCTCGGCGACATTGGTCCGTCCCGAACCCATCAACCCGGCGATACCGAGGATCTCCCCGGCATGCAGGTCAAAGGAGACATCCTTGAAAATGCCGTCCAGCTTGAGGTCGCGTACCGACAGCAACAGATCGCCAATCGGTTTCTCGCGCACCGGGAACAACTGGCTCAGCTCGCGGCCGACCATCATCGAGATCAGGCTGTCGCCATCCATGCTGTCGGCCCGTTGCAGGCCGATGTAGGCGCCGTCGCGGAACACCGCCACTTCATCGGCGATGCTGAACACTTCGTTCATCTTATGAGTGATGTAGATGATGCCTTTGCCCTGGCTCTTGAGGTCGGCAATGATCGAGAACAGATGAGCGACTTCTTTATCGGTGATGGCCGAAGTCGGTTCGTCCATGATCAGGATGTCGGAGTCGTAGGACACCGCCTTGGCGATCTCGACCATCTGCCGTTCGGCGATGCTCAGGTTGCCCACCTGCTCTTCCGGGTCAAGATTGATCCGCAGACGTTCCAGTAGCTTGGCGGTGCAGCGGTGCATTTCGCGGTGATCGATCATGTGCAGGCCGTTGAGCTGCTCACGGCCGATCCAGATGTTCTCGGCGATGCTCATGTGCGGCATCAGGTTGAGTTCCTGGTGAATCATCGCGATCCCGGCCTGGAGTGCAGCCAGTGGCGTTTCGAAGACCACCGGCTTGCCCCGCAGGCGCAATTCGCCGGCGTCCGGCTGGTAGATGCCGGCAATGATTTTCATCAGGGTGGATTTGCCGGCACCGTTTTCGCCCATCAGCGCCAGCACGGAACCGGGACGCACCCGCAGCTGTACGTCGGACAAGGCCACCACACCGGGAAAACCCTTGCTGACGTTGATGATCTCCAGCAGGTACGGCTCATCGACAGGTGTTGCGGTTGGCTGGATACCCACCAACGGGGTGCTCGAAGCAGTCGCTGAAGCGAACATGATCAGGTACTCCATCAGCAAGGTCGCGTCGCAACCTTGCGTGCTTATTGTTGTTATCGAACGGACGGACTATTTGAACTGGTCAACGTTTTGCAAGGTGATCAAGCGGTACGGCACCCACACAGCCTGCTCAACCGGCTCGTTCCTGGCCATTTTCACCGCCGTGTCGACCGAACCGTCGGCCTGACCCTTGGCGTCCTGGAACACCGAGACCACCAGAGAGCCCTTCTTCACCGCGTTCAAGCCGTCGGGTGTACCGTCGACACCGGCGATCAGCACACTGCCTTTGGCGACACCCGCCTGTTGCAGGGCCATGGCCGCGCCAATCGCCATCTCGTCGTTGTTGGAGACGACCGCGTCGAACTTGCGGCCCTGGGTCAGCCAGTCGTTGACCAGGGTCATGCCCTTGTCTCGCGACCAGATGCCGCTCTGCTCTTGCTCGATCTTGATGTTCGGGTACTTGGCCAGCACCTCTTTTACGCCCTTGGTGCGGTTAGTGGTGGAGTTGTTGGCCAAATCACCGAGCAGAATCACGATGTCGCCCTTGCCGCCCATTTTTTCCGCCAGGTACTGCATTTGCATCTGACCGGCCTCCAGATCGTTGGAGGCGACAGTGACCACGCCTTTGGGCAGGTTCAGGTCATCGGGACGGCGATTGACGTACACCAGTGGAATGCCGGCCTTGACCGCCGCTTCGGTGATTTTTCTGGTGGCGGCGGTATCCACCGGGTTGACCACAATGGCATCGACTTTCTGGCTGATGAAGCTTTCTACCTGGCTCAACTGCCTGACCACGTCGCTGCGCGCATCTTCGAACTGCAGCTTGACGCCATCAGGATAGGACTTGGCTTTGGTATCCATGGATTCGCGCAGGTAGGTCAGCCAGGTGTCATCGAACTGCGCCATGCTGACGCCGATCTTCATGTCAGCAAGTGCGGCACCGCTGGCGAGCATCAGGGACAAGGCGAGTGAGGCGAAACGGGTCTTGGTCTTCATGAAAGGTCTTTCTCCACATTCTTGTTGGTTTTTATGGATAAGGCGTGACGATTTCAGTGAGCGGGCAAGCGGACAATCGGCGCACCCGGAATGCAGCAGACCAGGGCGCCCTTGCGTTCGACGCAAAGCAAGCGAGAGATGGAATGAAACGAGACGCGAGGCAGGTCGCGAGAGAGGTGCAGCGCGGAACGTAAAGCATGCAGAGCAGAGTTGAAGGTTTTCATCGACGGTACCTGGCTTTGTTTCTTGTTTTTGGTGCGTCCTTCACTCGTTCAAGGCCTGCTTGAGCGTGATCAGACGTTGATAGTCGGCAACCTGGAAACGACTTTATTGGAAAATAATTTCTATATCAACTCATTTTAGAATTTTATTCTGATTTTGTTCCATGACTTTCAAATGGGCTCAACGCCACCACTTGATGGCGCTCGAAACTGAGCCGCGCAGCGTCTAGCACGCGGGTGGTCGCCAGTGCATCACGGGCCTCGACCGGCAGTGGGCCACCGCTCTGTAACGCGGTTTGTAGCTGCAAATAGAACTGGTTCCAGCAGCCTCGTTCGGACGGCACCCGCTCGCGCACCTCGCCTTGTTCGAACCAGCCCCAGCGACGATGCTCTTCGACGCCCCAGCGCTCGCCCTCGGATTTGGGCGTGAGCCCGGCCAGGGTCGACGCCTCTTGCCCGTCCAGACCATCGACGCTGTAGCAGCCCTGGGTGCCGGTCACGCGAAAGCGCGGGCCGGGAGTGTTTTGCAGGCAACTGCCACTCAGGTGCGAGATCACACCGCTGGCATGGGTCAGGGACATGAAGAAGCCGTTGTCGAAGGTCTGGCCTTTTTCGAGGTAATCCAGTTCGGCGTAAACCCGGGTGACGGGGCCGAACAACAGCAGCGCCTGATCCACCAGATGGCTGCCCAGATCGCGCAGGAAACCGCCGCCGCTGCCGTTGTTCACCGACTGTGGCGAGTAGCGTTCGATCCGTGACTCGAAACGGGTGACCTGGCCCAGGGCACCGGACTCGATGAGTTTGCGCACGGTGAGGAAATCCGAGTCCCAGCGTCGGTTTTGGTAGACGCTCAAATGCACGCCCTGACGCTCGGCCATGGTGATCAGGGTTTGCGCCTGTTGCGTATCGGCAGCGAACGGCTTGTCGCTGACCACCGCCACCCCGTGTTCGATGGCGTCGAGCACCAGCGCCGGACGACCTTTGAGCGGCGTGGACACCACCAGCACATCGACCCCGGCTTCGACCAGTTGACCAATGCTGTCGAAGGCCGGCACCCCGGGATGTTCCGTGGCCAGCAGTTGTCGGCGCTCGGCGGAACGGGTGACCACGCCCACAAACGTCGCTGCCGGCAAACTGCTGATCAGCGGAGCATGGAAAAACCGGCCGCCATGGCCGTAACCGACAAGTCCGATACGCATGTTGTTCTCCTTATGATCGTTCCCACGCTCTGCGTGGGAATGCCGCCATGGACGCTCTGCGTCCGCTTTGTGACGCGGAGCGTCACGGGATGCATTCCCACGCAGAGCGTGGGAACGATCGGTTACAGGGTTACTGGCAGAGTTCGCGGGTCACGCGTTCGAGCATCATTCGGTTGGACTCGTCCGGCCGGTCTTCCCAGGCGAACACCGAGACGGTGGCGATGCCATCGAACTTGATCTCGCGCAAGGTGCCGAAAAACGCTTCCCAGTCCACCTCGCCCTGGCCGATGTCCAGATGCTGGTGCACGGTGGCGGTGACGCCCGGCGGGTTGACGATGTAGCGCAAGCCTGAGGAAGCCTTGTGGTTGTAGGTGTCGGCGATGATCAAGTGACTCAGTTTCGAGCCGGCGTACTTGAGCATCGAGGTGATGTCACCCACGCCATCGTCATAGAAAAACGTGTGCGGCGCGGCGTAGAGATAGTTGATCCAGTCGCGGTCCAGACCGCGAATGATGTCCACCGACTCGTTGTTGCGCTCGCAGAAATCATAAGGGTGGGCCTGGATATCGAGCTTGATGCCTTCGCGTTCGAACTCGGGGATCAGTTCGTCCATGGAACGCATGAACTGGTTCTCGCAGACCAATGGGTTGTCCGACTGGCCGGTGAACTCGGTGTTGACCAGTTCGCAGTCCATCTCCACGGCAATCTGGATCGCCCGCTTCCAGTTGCGCACGGCGGCTACGCGCAGGCCTTCATCGGCGGCGGCCCAGTGGTACATCGGTAATAAAGAAGAGAGTTTGACCCCGGCGTCGCTCAGGGCTCTGCGAAATTCCTTGATCCGCGCCTTGTCGACCCGCGGGGCTTTATAGAACGGCAGGAAATCTTCCCGGGGCGACAGCTCGATGTGTTCGTAACCGAGCTCGGCGACCTTGTCGACCATTTTGCCCAGGGACAGGTTGCGGTACATGTAGGGGTCTAGTGCGATGCGCATGTTTTTTTGTTCTCCATCACCTTACGCTGAGCGTTCCCACGCTCTGCGTGGGAACGCCGCCATGGACGCTCTGCGTCCGTTTTTGTGACGCAGAGCGTCACGGGATGCATTCCCACGCAGAGCGTGGGAACGATCGGTCAGCCGTAGAAGCGTGGGCGATCCGGCAGGCCGACTTTGACGATCTGGCCGCTGTTCTGCGCCTCAATGCAGGCATCCGCCGCGACGGCGGCAGCCAAACCGTCCCACGCCGATGGCCCGCCGACCTGCCCGGCCCGCACGCCATCGATGAACGCCTGCAACTCGACGTCATACGCGGCGATGAACCGGTCCTTCCAGTCCATCAGAATCGCATTGGACAGTTTCGCCCCGCTACGCAACTGAACCTGCGACGGTTCCGGCAGTTTGGCGATGCCCGTCTCCCCCACCACTTCGCACTGGATGTCGTAGCCGTACTGGCAGTTGACGAACACTTCCACGTCGATGCGCGTGCCCTTGGCGGTTTCCAACAGTACGATCTGCGGGTCTTTCAAATGGGCGTGGGCCTTGCTGGTCTTGCGCGGGAACACCACTTGCACCGACACATAGTCGTCGTCGAGCAACCAGCGCAACACGTCCAGCTCATGGATCAGCGTGTCGGTGATCGCCATGTCGGTCTTGTAGTTTTCACCCACGGTCGGGTTGCGGTGAGCGCAATGCAGCATCAACGGTTCGCCGATCTGGCCACTGTCGATTACCGATTTCAATGCCCGATACCCTTCATCGTACGGGCGCATGAAACCAACCTGCACCAGCCGTTTGCCGTGGGCCACTTCGGCCTCGACGATCTTGCGGCAGCCTTCGGCGGTGACCGCCAGCGGTTTCTCGCAGAACACCGGTTTGCCCGCCGCAATGGCCGCCAGCACAAACTCTTCGTGGCTCGGGCCCCAGGAGGTGACGAGGACTGCGTCGACGTCCGGCGCCTTGATCAGCGCGTGGCCATCGGGATAGACCTCGGCGGTCAGTTTCAGGTCGGAGACGACCTTGGCCGCTTGCTGCAAATTGATGTCGGTGACCGCGACGACCTGGCTGTTGAGCAAGGTCTGACTGCAACGACGGATATGGTCCTGGCCGATGGCCCCGGTGCCGATGACGCCAATGCGCAACGAATTTGAAAGCGAAGACATATAAACACTCCTGTTTGTTCGTTTCAGGGCAATCAGTATTGACGGGCCTTGGCCAGTCGCTCGTTGAGGGTCTTGGCCACCGCATCGGTGCGCGCGCTGGTAGAAACTTGCGCCACGCCGACCCGCCACCACGACAGGTATTTGTGAATCATGGTTTTGGGCAGGACCTTGATATCGATCAGCGTCGACACCGTCTGCAACCGCGCATCGGCCAATGCGGCTCGCAGCTCCTCGACAGTGTTGACCTTGTAGGTCTTGCAGCCGTAGGCCGCCGCGCTCATGGCGAAATCCACCGGCACGAAACCGCCATCGAGCTTGCCTGTTTCAGGATTGCGGAACCGGAACTCGGTGCCGAAGCTGTCCATGCCGTGTTCCATTTGCAGGTTGTTGATGCAACCGAAGGTCATGTTGTCCAGCAGCACCACGTTGATCTTGCGGCGCTCCTGGATCGAGGTTGCCAACTCCGAGTGCAGCATCATGTAGGAGCCATCGCCTACCAGTGCATAGACCTCGCGCTCAGGCTCGGCGAGCTTCACCCCCAGTGCGGCGTTCACCTCATAACCCATGCACGAATAACCGTATTCGACGTGGTAGGTGTTCACACCCTTGCTGCGCCAGCTGCGCTGCAAGTCGCCGGGCAGGCTGCCGGCGGCGGCGACGATCACCGCATCATCGGCCAGGGTTTCATTGAGCACACCGAGCACCCGGCTCTGGGTCAGGCAGGAACCGGTCAGTTCGATGAATTCGCGCAGCACCGCCGGGTCCAGGTGGTCGTTGATTTCCGGAACGAAGTCTTGAGTCTGGTACTCGACCTGATAGATGCGGTCGACTTCCTCGTCCAGCTGCGCCTTGGCCTGCCGGGGTAGATCGCCCCAACCGGAGCGATAGTCGCCCAACAGATCGGCCAAGGCGTTCAAACCGGTCTTGGCATCCGCCAGCAGTTGCACGCCATCGAGTTTCAGGGCATCGCAGGGACTGATATTGAGGTTGAGGAATTGCACGTCCGGGTGTTTGAACAAGGATTTCGACGCGGTGGTGAAATCGCTGTAGCGGGTGCCAACGCCGATGATCAAATCAGCGTCCTTGGCCAACAAGTTCGCCGCCAGACAACCGGTTTCACCGATCCCGCCGACATTCAGCGGATGGCTGGACACCACCGCGCTCTTGCCGGCCTGGGTTTCGGCGAAAGGAATATCAAAGCGCTCGGCAAAGGCCTGCAACGCTGCGTTGGCACCCGAGTATTTGACCCCGCCGCCGCAGATGATCAGTGGTTTGCGCTTGCCTTTGAACAGCGCCACGGCATCGCCGAGCATCGCTTCGGTGGCCGGACGGCGCTCGATGCGGTGCACGCGTTTCTGCAGGAAGTAATCGGGATAGTCGTACGCCTCGGCCTGCACGTCTTGCGGCAGGGCCAGGGTGACGGCGCCGGTTTCGGCGGGATCGGTGAGCACACGCATGGCGTGGATCGCTGCGGTCATCAGTTGCTCGGGGCGGTTGATCCGGTCCCAGTATTTGCTCACGGCCTTGAACGCATCATTGGTGCTGATGCTCAGGTCGTGGAACTGCTCGATCTGTTGCAACACCGGGTCCGGTTGGCGGCAGGCGTAGACGTCGCCGGGCAACAGCAGCAAGGGAATACGGTTGGCGGTGGCCGTCGCGGCAGCGGTCAGCATGTTCGCCGCACCCGGGCCCACCGATGAAGAGCAGGCGTAGATCTTGCGCCGCAGATGTTGCTTGGCAAACCCGATCGCGGCGTGGGCCATGCCTTGTTCGTTGCGGCCCTGATGGACAATCAGGTCACCGCTGTCCTGTTCCAGGGCTTGTCCCAGACCCAGCACATTGCCGTGGCCAAAAATGGTAAAGATCCCGGCGACGAATTTGCTCTGAACCCCATCGACCTCGATGTACTGGTTATCGAGGAATTTCACCAGGGCCTGGGCCATGGTCAGTCTTGTTGTGGTCATGCTTGCACCTTTTCCGTATGCAAATCCGATGTCAGCTCAGGGATTTCTGCAGGTGATCCATGCTCGCGCCAATTGCCGTCTGGATATCCGCCAGGCCATGGACGCTGTCGGCAAACGGTTCGAACGACAGGTAGCCGCTGTAGCCGCTACTGAGCAAGGTGTCGATCTGCGCCGCGTTGCCGAGGATGTCGCCCTCGCCCACCAACACCCGATGGCCGTCACGAATGGTCGCCAGTGGCGCCTCGGCATCTTCGACGCCGGAGATGTGCACCAGCCCGGTCAGCTCAGGGAAGAATTCATGTTCGCTGGCCAGGTGATGGTGGAAGGTGTCATGCACCAGACGGAACACATCCAGCCCGCCGATGGCCTTGATCGCATCCACTGCCGTGCATTTGCGCCGCAGCGAGCACTCTTCGAAACCCAGCGGCTCGATGAAGCCGAGAATGCCGTGATCGCGCAGGATTGGCGCCAGCTCACTCAACGCCGTGCGCAGGCCAGACGCGCGCTGCGCCTCGGTTCGTGGATCGGCGCGGTCGTTCAATGGGCACATCACCAAGCCCTGTGCACCACAATCACGGGCATAAGCGGCAAGCTTCAGGGCGTGTGCGCGGCGCTCGTCATTCCAGACATCGAACGGATACAGCGCGTTGATCGACAGCACAGTGATGCCTTTGGCCGCGCACAGTTCACGGACGTGTTCGGGTGCGGTGCCGTCTTCGATCTCGACGCCTTTGAGGTCATTGCGAATCTCGATGGCGTCGGCCTTGAGGGTCACCGCCAATTCGATGAATGCTGGCAGGGACAATCGTGGGGCGACCATACGATTCAAGGCGAAACGCAGGGGTTTGCTCATTTTTGTTGTTCTCCGCACAAGTGAATTATTTGGCTGTCGGCATGCTGAATTCAGGGCCCTTGGCGATGCTGTCGGGCCAGCGCTGCATCACGCTTTTGTAGCGGCTGTAGAAGCGAATGCCTTCTTCGCCATAAGCGTGGTGATCACCGAACAGCGAGCGCTTCCAGCCGCCGAACGAGTGCCAGGCCATGGGCACCGGAATCGGTACGTTGATGCCGACCATGCCGACCTTGATGCTGCGGGCAAACGAACGGGCAATGCCGCCATCGCTGGTGAAGCACGACACGCCGTTGCCGAATTCATGGGCGTTGATCAGCGCCACGGCGCTGGCGAAGTCCGGCACACGCACAATGCCCAGCACCGGCCCGAAGATCTCTTGCTGGTAAATGCTCATCTCGGTCGTGACCTTGTCGAACAACGTGGCGCCGACGAAGAAGCCGTTCTCGGCACCCGGCACCTTGAAGTTGCGCCCATCGACAATCAGCTGCGCGCCCTGGGCCACGCCTTCGCCGATAAAGCCCTCGACCTTGGCCTTGTGTTCGGCGGTCACCAGCGGCCCCATGTCGCTGTCGCCCTGCATGCCGTTGCCGACCTTCAGTTGATCGATGCGCGGCAGCAGTTTGGCAATCAATTGGTCGCCGACATCACCGACGGCCACGGCAATCGAAATCGCCATGCAGCGCTCACCGGCCGAGCCGTAAGCCGCGCCGATCAGTGCATCTGCCGCCTGATCCAGATCGGCATCGGGCATGACGATCATGTGGTTCTTCGCCCCGCCCAGCGCCTGTACACGCTTGCCGCGCGAGGTGGCTTGCTGGTGGATGTACTCGGCAATCGGCGTCGAGCCGACAAAGGAAATCGCCTCGATGTCCGGGTGTTGCAACAAGGCGTCGACCGCGCTCTTGTCGCCCTGGACCACGTTGAACACACCGTCCGGCAACCCGGCTTCGGTGAGCAAACGGGCCATCAGCGAACTGGCGGAAGGGTCGCGTTCGGACGGTTTGAGGATGAAGCAGTTGCCGGTGACCAGCGCCAGCGGGATCATCCACAGCGGCACCATCACCGGGAAGTTGAACGGCGTAACGCCCGCGCAGACACCCAATGGCTGGCGCAGGTTCCAGTTGTCGATGCCACCGCCGATGTTGTCGCTGAAATCGGTTTTCAGCAGGTTCGGCGCGCCACAGGCGTACTCGACGATTTCAATGCCACGGGTCACTTCGCCCTTGGCGTCGGAGAACACCTTGCCGTGTTCGCGGCTAATGATTTCGGCCAGTTCGTTGTGATGGCGGTCGAGCAATTCCTTGAACTTGAACATCACCCGCGAACGGCGCAGGGACGATTGCTCGGACCAGGCCGGGAACGCCTTCATGGCCGAAGCGACGGCCTCGTCCACGGTCTTCTGGCTGGCCAGCCCGACCCGCGCCTGAACGCTGCCGGTGGCCGGATTGAAGACATTGCTGAACCGCTCGCTGCCGCTGTCCTGCACCTGACCGTCGATGTAATGGCCTATGACCGGGGCGTCGCTCATTATTCTTGTTCTCCCTTTGGATGTTGGAATTTAAAGATCCAGTAGCCAGCTGTGCTGCGGATCGTTATGGAACTGCCAGACGCGTTTCGGGCCGGCCATCACATTCAGGTAATACGACTCATAGCCGTAGGGCACGCTGACCGGGTGATAACCCTTGGGCACCACCACCAGGTCGCTGTTTTCCACCGCCATGGCCTGATCGATACTGCGATCGTCGGTGTAGACCCGCTGGAACACGAAGCCCTGGGGCGGGTTGATCTGGTGGTAATAGGTTTCTTCGAGAAAGCTCTGGTGCGGCAGATCGTCGGTGTCGTGCTTGTGCGGCGGGTAGCTCGACGAGTGACCGGACGGCGTACGCACTTCCACCACCAGCAGCGAATGGGCGGGCTCGGTGTCCGGCAAGATGTCGCAGACATAACGGGTGTTGGCACCCTTGCCGCGCACGCTGCGTTTCATGCTGTCGGGTTTGATCAGCCGTGCGCCGAGGTTTTCGGCGGTCAAACCGGGCGCCGCGCAAACGGCGATTTGCACGTCGCTCAACGCCACCACCTGGGCCTGGCTGCCGGGTGGCAAATACACGGCGAACGGTGATTTGTCTTCGAACACCGACTGGCGATCGCCGATGTTGTCCCAGTCGAACGCGCCCTGCCCTGGCGCTTCGCCCTTGATGCCGACCCGACCGCTGAGCAGCACCAGGCACAGCTCCTTGTCACCCGCGCTGACCGGCAAGGTTTCGCCGAGACTCAGGCGGTAAGCCGCGAAGCCGACATATTCCAGCTCCCCCTGCCCCAGTTCGACCATGGTCCGACCGCGGGCATTGCTCTTGACCAACAGGCTCATTGCGCGGTCCTCTCGTCGAGCAAGGCACGCAGGGTGTCGTAGCCTTTTTTGGCGTAGACGTAACTCGGTGCCACCGCCGGATCCTGCTCGGCCTCGACCACCAGCCAGCCGTGATAATCGGCGCCCAGCAGCACGTCGAGCAAGGCGCCGAAATCGATATCGCCATCACCTGGCACGGTGAAGGTGCCGTTGATGATGCAGTCCGGGAAGCTCCACAGGTTGTTGCGCGCCAGTTGCACCACCGGTTTGCGCACGTCCTTGAAATGCACATGGCAGACCCGTTCGATGTGTTTGCTCAGCACCTGCAGCGGTTCGCCACCGCCCATGTAGCAATGGCCCGAATCGAACAGCAGGCCGACTTCGCTGCCGGTCAATGCCATTAGTTTGTCGATGTCGGCCGGGGATTCGACGTAGGCGCCCATGTGATGGTGATAGGCCAGACGCACGCCTTGGGACAGGGTGAAACGCGCCAGTTCGGTGAGTTTGTCGGCGTATTCTTGCCAGGCTTGTTCGGTGTGGAAACGCGGGCGCTCGACCAGTGGAATGCGCTGGCCTTGAATGGAGTCGGCGACTTCGCCATAGACCAGCACCTTGGCGCCGTTCTTCGCCAGCAGCTCGACATGGCTGCCGATGGCGTCGATTTCCTCGGCCACGGAACGGCGGGCCAGACGGCTGGAATACCAGCCCGACACCAGCGCCAGGTCGTAAGGCCGCAGCACATCGCCGACGCCCTTGGCGTCCTTGGGAAACTTGCCGTTTAGTTCGAAGCCTTCGTAGCCGATGTCCTTGCCTTCGCTGAGGGCGGTACTCAACGGCGTTTCACCACCGAGGGACGGCAGGTCGTCGTTGCTCCAGGAGATCGGGTTGATGCCAATTCGGATAGCGGGCATGGCTGCACCTTTTATTGTTTTCTCAAAAATGTTCAACCGATCACCTGTGGCGAGGGAGCTTGCTCCCGCTGGACTGCGAAGCAGTCCCGAATCAACCAGCCCGGTGTATCAGGTAAACCGCATTCACAGGTTTGCGACTGCTTCGCAGCCGAGCGGGAGCAAGCTCCCTCGCCACAAAAGCCCCATCAATCAATTAATGTGTTCAGGCTCGGGCCGTGCGCCAGGCATCGATCAGTTCGACGAAGGTACCCTGCACCTGGCAAATCAGCGCTTCGTCGTCGATTTCACCGGCCATCCACGCGCGGCTCGGTTCCTGGAAGATCGTCCGGCCCACGGCGAAACCACGGCAGGTCTGGCTCTGGCTGGCCTGTTGAAACCCTTCGGCCAGGGTCGCCGCCGGGGCATTCAGGCCCAGCAGCACCACGCCACGGCAATACGGATCGCGCTCCTGAATCAGCTCGTCGAGTTGTTGCCACTCCTCGGCGCTCTGCGCTTCGATCTTCCACCACGCCGGGTAGATGCCCAGGTTGTAGAGGCGTTTGAGGGCGCGATAGAGCACGTCCGGATGCGCTGATGGATGATCCTTGGGCGGAATGATCTCCAGCAGCAACTCATGCCCGCTGACTTGCGAGGCCTGATACAGGCCCTTGATCTGCGCTTCCTGCTCCAGACGCAGCAGAGGCTCGTCGTCGGGATGGAATTGCACCAGGCATTTGATGATCTGTTCTTGCGGCCAGGCGATCAGGTTACTGCCGATCGAGCGCCCGTGTTCGAACGCCAATGGCCGCGAACCCTGCACTTCCACTGGCCGTGCCACCCACCAGCCACGACCGGTGGCGGCGTTCAGCGAGTCCTGACCGAAACGTTGATCGGCCAGCAAGCCGACATCGGCGTCGACACCCTGCTCACGCAAATCCGCCTCGACCCGTTCCACAGCTTTGATAAAGAGTTGTTTGAGTTCGCAGATAGCGTTCAGGTCGCGCCCGCCCTTGTGGGCCAGCTCCACCAGTTGCCCGCGATGATCGAAGGCAAAGATGAACAGTTGCTTCCACTGTTTGCGCGGTACGCTGACTTGATGCAGACGCTGCAATGTCACGTCCTGATCCGGCCGGGTGATCGGCACCGGGCTGTTGAACAGGTAATCGAGTTCGGCGCGGGTCGGCATCGCCGGGGCGCAGGCATGGCGCGACACCACCAGACCGCCGCAGGCATTGGCCAACTGGCAGCAGCGCTCGTCGCTGGCGTCCTCCAGCCAGCCACTGAGGAAACCCGACATGAAGGCATCGCCGGCCCCCAGCACATTCAGCACTTCGACGCGCACACCGGGATAGATCGCGCCCTCTTCGAGACGCGCCGGGATCGCCCCGTGGATCACCGTGCAACCTTGCGGGCCGAGCTTGACCACCAACGTCGCCGCGCTCAGGCGCCGGACACTGCGCAGCGCGGTGAGCAAATCCTCGGAGCCGCCGGCGATCAGGAATTCTTCTTCAGTGCCGACGATCAGGTCGAAACGCGGGAGGATTTTCTGCACATGCTCGCTGACGTTCTGGTCGGCAACGAAACGGGTTTCGCCGTCCGCCTTGCCGGCCAGGCCCCAAAGCACCGGGCGGTAATCGATGTCCAGCACCCGCTTGACGTTGTGCTTTTCGGCGTAGTCCAGCGCCTGAATGCTCGCCTTGTAGACACCGTCGGTGGAGAAATGGGTGCCGGTGATCAGCAGGGCTTTGCTGGAAGCAATGAAGGCTTCGCTGATGTCTTCGGCGCGCAACGCCATGTCGGCGCAGTTTTCGCGGTAGAACACCAGCGGAAAGGTTTCGCGATCCTTGAGACCCAGCAGGACCATGGCGGTCAGGCGTTCCGGATCGACCTTGATGCCGCTGACGTCGCAGCCTTCACGGGCCAGGGACTCAACGAGGAAACGGCCCATGTGGTCGTCCCCTACCTGGCTCAACATCGCCGATTTCAGCCCCAATCGAGCGGTGCCAAAGGCGATGTTGGCGGACGAACCGCCCAGGTACTTGGCGAAGCTGCTCACATCCTCCAGCCGCGCCCCGACTTGTTGCGCATAAAGATCGACGCCAAGGCGTCCGAGGCAAATCAGATCCAATTGACGCCCATTGGCAAAACGAGTCTGGCCCATGCTGGCTCCTGTTATTTTTATCAGCCTGTGTTCGGGGCGATGAAGGCGCCGAACACTCTTGGTGGATGCAGACTAAAACGACCGGGGCCGAACAATCAATAATTATTCTATATATTTTTTACGTGGAATATTTTTTCCAATAAACTTTGATACAAGCGTTCCAGACACCGTGCATCGTTTCAGCAGGCCCCAGGCCGATTGCGAGCTCAAGATTTTATTCCGGCCTACCCTGTAGACTGCGCACAGCCAACCTATTGTCAGGGGATGACGAGAACCGTCATCCCCATAAGAACAAGCCAGAAGGATTCCTTATGTCCCGCACCGATCAGCCGGCTACGACCGAGAGCTCGCCCGACAGCGATCTCGCCAGCCCTCCGATCAATGCCGAGCGTCTGTTGCAGCTGATCACCGAGGAGTACGAAAGTCTGCCGCGCCAGCTCAAACGCATCGCCAGCTACATGAGCCAGCAGAGCGACCGGATCATGGTCGACCGCATCAGCGACATCGCCCGCGAATGCGAAGTGCACCCGTCGGCCATCGTGCGTTTTTCCCAGCGCTTCGGCTTCAGCGGGTTCAGTGAAATGCAGGCGCTGTTTCGCGAGGCCTACACCCACAAGACCACACCGGTGCAGAATTACCAGCAACGCATCCGCAGCATGATCGCCAACAAGTCGCAGAAGGCCAGCGGCGGCGACCTGGCGCGCGAATGCATCAACGCCACCCTGTCGGGCATCGAACGATTGGGGCTGGAACTCGATGACCAGGCTTTCGACAAGGCCGTGGACCTGGTGGTGAATGCCGACAACATCTACGTGGTCGGGGTGCGTCGGTCATTCGCGGTGGCCGATTACCTGGTCTACAACCTGCAACACACCAACAAGCGCATCCACCTGGTGTCGGGCCTTGGCGGCAGTTACCGCGAGCAGATGCGCAGCGTGCGCGCCAACGACCTGGTGATCGCCATCAGCTTCACGCCCTACGGCAAGGAAACCCAGCACTGCCTGCGCATCGCCCAGCACCATCAGGCGAAAACCCTGATCATTACCGACAGCAACCTCTCGCCATTGGCCAAGCGCGCCAACACCGTGCTGCTGGTCAACGAAGGCAGCTCATTTGCCTTCCGTTCGCTGAGCGCCACCTTGTGCCTGTGCCAGGCGCTGTTCATCGCCGTGGCTTATCGACTGGAATTGAAGGTCGATGAGATTCATGAGCAGGCAGGCTTTGAGGATTAGCCTTCGAGGATGAACAATAGGCCTGAGGATTAGCGCGAAACCGTTTGCACGTCGCTGAACCTCGGCTAAGGTTGTCCATCCCCAAGGACCGTCTGTAAGGAGAGGCTCAATGAAACTGATCGGCATGCTGGATTCGCCCTACGTGCGGCGCGTCGCCATCTCCGCCAAATGCCTGGGCATCCCGCTGGAACACCAGTCGGTTTCGGTGTTCAGGAATTTCGAGCAGTTCCAGCAGATCAACCCGGTGGTAAAGGCGCCGACCCTGGTGCTGGATAACGGTGAGGTGTTGATGGACTCGACACTGATCATTGACTACCTCGAAGCCCTGGCTGCGCCGGGTAAAAGCTTGATACCCGACAATCCGGTTCAACGCTTGCGCTCGCTGCGGTTGATCGGCCTGGCGTTGGCGGCGTGCGAGAAGTCGGTGCAGCTTTACTACGAACGCAACCTGCGGCCAGCGGAAATTCAGTACGCGCCGTGGGTGGAACGGGTTGAAGGGCAATTGGCGGCGGCGTATTCGGCGCTGGAGCGGGAATTGGAAAAACAGCCGCTGAAGACCGACGGCTCGATTGCGCAGGACGGGATTAGCTTGGCGGTGGCCTGGAGCTTTACCAACCTGGTGGTGCCGGATCAGGTGGATGCCGCGCAGTTTCCACGAATCAGCGCGTTCACCGCGTATGCCGAAGAGCTTGAGGTGTTTGTCGATACACCGATCGAGTAGCCGAATCACTGAAATCCTTGTGGGAGCAGGATTGTGTGGCGAGGGAGCTTGCTCCCGCTGGGTCGCGAAGCGGCCCCAAAAGCTTTGCGACGGAGCAAGCTCCCTCGCCACAGGAGCCTGCACCCGATTATGGAGGCGATCTGGCCGATTACTGCTTGGCCAATTCCATAATCATCCGCGACAGCAAATAAATCCGCGGCGCCACGCTTTCTACCTCGGCATATTCCTCGGGCGTATGGATATTGCCGCCAACAATCCCGAACCCGTCCAGCGTCGGCGTACCAACACCAGCGGACAAACTCGCATCCGCCGCCCCGCCGCTGCCTTCTTCCGTCAACTTGCGGCCAATTTCGCCGTAAATCCCTTGGGCCATGGCCATCAAGCGATCCGATTCCGCCGTTTGCGGCATCGGTGGCAAGCCGCGTTTAAGGCTGGTGGTGACGTCCGTATCGGCAATCAGTTTGTCCTTCGACACCCGCGCCAGGTCCTTTTCGATCCGGTCGAACTCTTCCGGCACCGCTGCCCGCACGTCAGCCTTGGCCGTGGCCTGATCCGGAATCACGTTGGTACGGTCGCCGGCCTTGAGCACGGTGAAGTTGATGGTGGTTTTCTTCGCTTCATCGCCCAGTTTGCCGAGTTGCAGAATCTGGTGCGCGGCTTCCATGGCAGCGTTACGCCCCAACTCCGGCGCAACCCCTGCGTGAGCCGCCTTGCCTTTGACCTCGACCACGGCGGTGGCGCTGCCTTTGCGCCATACCACCAGGCCATCGGCCGGACGACCCGGCTCAAGGTTGAGCGTCACGTCATGGGCCTTGGCGGTTTTCTTGATCAAGTCGGTAGCGACGTCCGAGCCGGTTTCTTCACTGGCATCGAGCAGGAAGGTGATTTGCGCGTAGTCCTTGAAGTCAAGGTTCTTGAGGATTTTCAGCGCGTAGATCCCGGCGACGATACCGCCCTTGTCGTCCATCACACCCGGCCCATAAGCGCGACCGTCCTTGATATGGAACGGGCGCTCGGCGGCGGAGCCTTCCTTGAACACGGTGTCCATGTGCGCCATCAGCAGGATCTTCGCCTTGCCGGTGCCCTTGAGGGTGGCCAGCACATGGTTGCTCTCGTCCGGGGTGTTGGGCACCAGTTCGATGGTGGCACCGAGCTTCTTCAACTCTTCGATGGCGATGTCACTCACCTGGGTCAGGCCCGGTTCATAACCGGAGCCGGAGTCGATGTTCACCAGCCGCTCCAGCAGCTTCAGGGCTTCACCCTTGTACTGTTCGGCATCGGCGAGGACTTGTTTGTGGGGTTCGGCGAAGGCTGCGGGGGTGAAGGTGCCGAGAGCGAGGGTCAGGCCAAGGCTGGTGGCCAGGAAGGAACGCGGGAGCTTGAACGTCATGAATCGATCCTTGTTTCGTGTCGGGGTCCTGAAACCCTACCTGACTACGACACAAGGCTCTACACCGGATGCGACACATGGGGGTCAGACCGAGTCGAGCAACTCTTTACGCGGCTTGCCGTCGCCATGGCAAATGACGCGGTTACGGCTGGTGGTCTTGGCTTCGTAGAGCGCCTGGTCGGCGTCGTTGAGCCACAGGGTCGCTTCCTCGTGGGTCGGGTTGAAGGCCGCCAGGCCGATGCTCAAACTGACTTTCAGCGCCGGGTTCTGCTCGTACCCCAATGTGGCGAAACGAGCACGCAGCGCATCCATCGCCACAGCGGCGCGCTCCAACGGCAGGTCCGGCAACAGCACGCAGAATTCGTCGCCGCCATAGCGCCCGGCGACATCCGCCGCCCGCAGGTTCTGCTTGAGGATTTTGCTCAGCTGACGCAAGACGATATCCCCGGCAACATGGCCGTAGGTGTCGTTGATGGTCTTGAAATGGTCGATGTCGATCAACGCAATCGCCCCGCCCTGCTGCTGGCGCCGGCAACGCTGAAACTCGATTTCCAGCTGGTCTTTCCAGGCACCGTGATTCAGCAGGCCGGTCAGGCTGTCGGTGCGGCTCAGGGCCAGCAACTCGCGTTTGTGTCGGCCGAGGGTGTGGGCCTGACGGAAGCAGATCCAGCCCAGGGACATCGGATAAATCGACAGCAAAGGCAAACAGGCGTATAGCTGAAATGGACTGGTTTGCGGGACAAAGGCCGGCATGAACACCAGCAGCCCGAGGCCGATCCCGAGCACCTGCACAACGGCGCCCACCAACAGAAAACGCAAACCACCGATGGCCACGTTGTGCATCGCCATCATCGACAGTGTCGCCGCGCTGGGCAGCGGATTGAACTGCATGGCGGCCACCCAGAAACCGCCGAGAAACGCGTCCAGCAGAATGTTGCGGTGTTCGGCGTGGTAAGGAACCTTCGCCCGACGCGCCCATTGATAGGCCACATGCGGCCAGATGACGCCATTGAACAACATCACCACCCAGACCCAGGGCGCGGGGTCGAGTGGGTACATCCCTGCACCGACACACAATAATCCGAGGGCCAGCCCCAGGATGCGCGACCCATAAAGCCTCCTGGCCAATGAAAGTCCCTTTCCTCCCTTTTTTTCCATAGAGGCCTCTGTACTACTGAACCGAGCCTGACAACACATGGGTGAAAGTGTGTTTGAAGTCTATCAGGGCAACGTCAAATAGCCATCTCCGGCTGGCAATCTGAATAACATGGCATTGCCATGAGGCGAGTGCCCAATGTTTGTCTATACATGAAGGAAGGGATCGATAAACAACGATAACGGGAGACCCATGCCGAGGCTCCGCCAACCACATTCCGTCCTGATCATTGCAAAGGAATAGCCTGATGCTTTTGTTGGTTGTCGCTATCGCTGTCTTCGTGGCCTGGAGCTGGTTGAGCTACCCGGCCATCGGCTATTGGCTCTATGACTTGAACATGGCGCTGGAAGCCCGGCTGTATCGGTTGCACAAGCTTATCGTGCCGATCACCGAAATGACCGTCTCGACCTGGCAAGGCGGACCCTACGAAGCCTCCAGCAACATATTGATGCTGCACGGCTACAGCGCCGACAAGAACGTCTGGCTGCGTTTCGCCCGGCATTTTGTCAACGACTACCGGGTGATCATCCCCGACCTCGCCGGCCATGGCGAAACCGGCTTCAAGGCCGGTGGCGGTTATGACATTCCGGTCCAGGCCAAGCGGTTGATCCAGTTGCTCGATGTCTGCGGGGTCGAGAAGGTGCATGTGATCGGCAACTCCATGGGCGGCTACATCGCGGCATGGCTGGCGGCCAATTACCCCGAGCGTATTGTTTCGCTGGCGCTGCTCGACCCGGCCGGCGTCACTGCCCCGCAGGCCAGTGACATGGAGCGGCACCTGGCTCGCGGCCACAACCCGTTCCTGATTCATTCCCGTGAAGAGTTCCAGCACTTCTACGACATGACCATGGCCTCGCCGCCATGGGTACCGGGGATCGTGCTGGACGCCGTTGCCCAGCGCTATGAACAGCAGCGCGACGAGCTGGAAGAAATCTTCAGGGACTTCCGGGCCAGCCCGCCGATGGAGCCAAAACTGCCCGATATCAAATGCCCGGCGCTGCTGTTGTGGGGGCGCAAGGACCGCTTGATCGACGTCAGCAGCGTGCCCGTCTGGAGCAAGGGCATCGCCGATCTGCGGGTAGAGATATGGGACGGTGTCGGTCACATGCCGATGGTTGAACAGCCGACCAACACAGCACGGTTGTACCGGGAGTTTTTGCGGGCGCATCACATGACCCCCACCGCCTCGTAGCAGCTGCTACGGTTCGGCAGATAATTCGGGGGGATGCTCGGCGATTCATACGAGGCGCGATTGATGAACATTCTTTACGACGAACGCATCGACGGCGCCCTGCCCAATGTCGACAAGGCCGTGCTGCTCAAGGCCTTGCAACAGGAGGTGCCGGACCTGGACATCCTCTGGCGCGAGGAAGAGCTCAAACCCTACGAGTGCGACGGTCTCTCGGCCTATCGCACCACGCCGATGCTGGTGGCCCTGCCCCGGCATCTGCAACAGGTGCAGGCACTGCTCAAGCTCTGCCATGCCCGGAATGTGCCGGTGGTGGCACGTGGGGCCGGCACCGGGTTGTCCGGCGGTGCACTGCCGCTGGACAAAGGTGTGTTGCTGGTGATGGTGCGGTTCAACAACATCTTGCACATCGACCCAGCCGCCCGCACCGCACGAGTCCAGCCGGGGGTGCGCAACCTGGCGATATCCCAGGCAGCGGCGCCCTTCGGTTTGTATTACGCGCCGGACCCGTCCTCGCAAATCGCCTGCTCCATCGGCGGCAACGTCGCGGAAAACGCCGGCGGCGTGCATTGCCTCAAGTACGGCCTGACCGTGCACAACC
The DNA here is from genome assembly GCF_058802085.1 of Pseudomonas sp. GW822-FHT02G04. NCBI lineage: Bacteria > Pseudomonadati > Pseudomonadota > Gammaproteobacteria > Pseudomonadales > Pseudomonadaceae > Pseudomonas > Pseudomonas sp. GW822-FHT02G04. The sequence goes on along the minus strand of NZ_JBXANU010000001.1, from coordinate 45,660 downwards.
TGCTGAAACTCGAAATACTGACCCTTGAAGGCGAACACCTGACCCTCGGCGCCGACTCGCTGGACGCGCCGGGGTTTGACCTGTTGGCGCTGTTCACTGGCTCCGAAGGCTTGCTGGGGATCATCACCGAAGTCACGGTCAAACTGCTGCCCAAGCCCCAGGTCGCCAAAGTCCTGCTGGCCAGTTTCGACTCCGTGGAAAAGGCCGGCCGCGCGGTGGCCGAGATCATCGCCGCCGGGATCATCCCCGGCGGTCTGGAAATGATGGACAACCTGGCGATCCGCGCCGCTGAAGACTTCATCCACGCCGGTTACCCGGTGGACGCCGAAGCGATCCTGCTCTGCGAACTGGACGGCGTCGAAGCCGATGTCCATGACGACTGCGAGCGAGTCCGCGAGGTGCTGCAACAGGCCGGCGCCAGCGAGGTGCGCCAGGCGCGGGACGAGTCCGAGCGCGTGCGGTTCTGGGCCGGGCGCAAAAACGCCTTCCCGGCCATCGGCCGACTTTCGCCTGATTACTACTGCATGGACGGCACCATCCCCCGCCGCGAACTGCCCGGCGTGCTCCAGGGCATCGCCAATCTGGCGCAAGAATACGGCTTGCGGGTGGCCAACGTGTTCCACGCCGGCGACGGCAACATGCACCCACTGATCCTGTTCGACGCCAACCAGCCCGGCGAACTGGAACGGGCCGAAGCCCTCGGCGGCAAGATCCTCGAACTGTGCGTGAAAGTCGGCGGCAGCATCACCGGCGAGCACGGCGTGGGCCGGGAGAAAATCAATCAGATGTGCGCACAGTTCAACAGTGATGAGTTGACCCTGTTTCACGCAGTGAAAGCCGCATTCGACCCGCAGGGTTTGCTCAACCCCGGCAAGAACATCCCGACCCTGCACCGCTGCGCGGAATTCGGCGCGATGCATATCCACGCCGGGCAGTTGCCGTTCCCTGAGCTGGAGCGTTTCTGATGGTGGATTTCGATGCCAGTGAAGCCCTGCTCGATCAGGTCAGGCAGGCGCAGGAAAACGCCACGCCGCTGCGTATTCAGGGCGGTAACACCAAGGCCTTTCTCGGCCGTGAAGTGGCCGGAGAAGTGCTCGACACCCGCGCCCACTGCGGCATCGTCAGCTATGACCCGACGGAACTGGTGATCAGCGTACGCGCCGGCACACCGCTGAGTGAATTGTTTGCCGCGCTGGACACAGCAGGGCAAATGCTGCCTTGCGAACCGCCGTCGTTCGGCGAAGGCGCCACTGTCGGCGGGATGATCGCCGCGGGGCTGTCCGGGCCACGGCGCCCGTGGGCCGGCTCGGTGCGGGACTTTGTCCTCGGTACGCGGGTGATCAGCGGCCTGGGCACTCACCTGCGCTTTGGCGGCGAAGTGATGAAAAACGTCGCCGGTTATGACCTGTCGCGCCTGATGGTCGGCAGCTACGGCTGCCTTGGCGTGCTGACCGAAGTCTCGCTCAAAGTGCTGCCCAAACCCCGGCAATGCCTGAGCATCAGCCTGGACATCGACTGCGCCCGCGCCTTGGCCAATCTGGCGCAATGGGGCCAGCAACCGTTGCCCATCAGCGCCGCCAGCCACGATGGCCAGCGTTTGTACCTGCGTCTGGAAGGCGGCGAAGGCTCGGTCACGGCGGCCCATCAACGGCTCGGCGGCGAACAGATGGACTCCGCTTATTGGCCCGACCTGAACGAACAACGGCTAGACTTTTTCAATGAAGGCCTGCCGCTGTGGCGCCTGTCATTACCCAACAACCTCGGGCCTCTGGACTTGCCCGGCGAACAACTGATCGACTGGGGCGGCGCGCAACGCTGGCTGAAATCCGCGGCCGATAACATTCAATCGCGAGCCCTTGAACTCGGCGGTCATGCCACCTGTTTCAGCCATGGCGTCACAGACACGCCTTTCCAGCCGCTGGCCCCGGCGCTGCTGCGCTATCACCGGCAACTCAAGGCGCAATTGGACCCGCAAGGGCTGTTCAACCCTGGGCGGATGTACGCGGAATTCTAGTATGCAAACCAACCTCAGCGAACAGTCCCGACAATTGCCCCGCGCCGAAGAAGCGGACAAGATTCTGCGCACCTGTGTGCATTGCGGGTTTTGCAACGCGACATGCCCAACCTATCAACTGCTCGGCGACGAACTGGACGGGCCACGCGGGCGTATCTACCTGATCAAGCAAGTGCTCGAAGGCGCCCCCGCCACGGCCAAAGCTCAGTTGCACCTGGACCGCTGCCTGACCTGCCGCAACTGCGAAACCACCTGCCCGTCCGGAGTCGACTATCACAACCTGCTGGACATTGGCCGCGCGGTGATCGATCAAGCGGTGCCGCGCCCGGCCAGTCAACGGCTGTTGCGTCAGGGCCTGCGGGCATTGGCGCCAAACCCGAACCTGTTCAAGACTCTATTGCAGATCGGCGCCACCTTCCGGCCGTTGCTGCCACGGGGCGTTGAGGCGAAATTGCCCCACGACCTCCCCGCCGCCGGTGAGCGCCCTGCCCCTCGGCATGCGCGACGGGTGTTGATGCTCGAAGGCTGCGTGCAGCCCGGCCTGTCGCCAAACACCAACGCCGCGACGGCGCGTGTGCTGGATCGGCTGGGCATCAGCGTAATTCCGGCGCCGGAAGCCGGTTGTTGCGGTGCGCTGGACTATCACCTCGATGCCCAAGCCATGGGCCTGGACCGCGCCCGACGCAACATCGACGCCTGGTGGCCGCACCTGGAAAACGGCGCCGAAGCCATCGTGCAAACCGCCAGCGGCTGCGGTGCGTTCATCAAGGATTACGGGCATCTGCTGGAGCGCGACCCGGTTTATGCGGCCAAGGCCCGGCGGGTCAGCGAAATGGCCCTGGACCTGGTGCAAGTGCTGGCAGATGAACCGTTGGAGCGGGTCTGCACCGCCACCGACCGACGGATCGCCTTTCACTGCCCCTGCACCTTGCAGCACGCGCAAAAACTCGGCGGCGCGGTGGAGGCCGTGCTAACGCGGTTGGGCTTCAATCTCACAGCGGTGCCCGACAGTCATTTGTGTTGTGGCTCGGCGGGCACCTATTCGATCACCCAACCGGAGCTGGCCCGGCAACTGCGCGACAACAAGCTCAACGCCCTGGAAAGCGGCCACCCCGACGTCATCGCCACCGCCAACATCGGCTGCCAGAGCCACCTCAACAGTGCCGGACGCACGCCAGTCAGGCACTGGATCGAACTGGTGGACCAAGTGCTGCGTTAACCGAACACTTCTGCGTTGCAACAACAGTCCTTGGCAGAATGAAGTTCGTCAGAAACTTCGTTTGTCGGCGCCGCCGAAGGCTGCGATCTTTTCCGGCATCCGTTACGTCACTGCGCCAGGATTTTTTTCATGAGCCACCCGAACTTCGTCAGCCCTGACCTGATCCGCCAACGCTTCTCCAAAGCGATGTCCGACATGTACCGCGAAGAAGTGCCGCTGTACGGCGCGCTGATGGAGCTGGTGGAACAGGCCAATCGCCATGTGCTGGACAGCAACCCGCAAATCGCCCGACAGTTGCACAGCACCGGGGAAATCCAGCGGCTGGACCTTGAACGCCACGGTGCGATCCGCGTCGGCACCGCCACTGAACTGGCAACCCTCGCCCGCCTGTTCGCGGTAATGGGCATGCAGCCGGTGGGCTATTACGACCTGACCCCGGCCGGCGTGCCGGTGCACTCCACCGCGTTCCGCGCCGTGCATGAGGCGGCATTGCAGGTCAGCCCTTTCCGGGTGTTCACCTCGCTATTGCGCCTGGAACTGATCGAAGACGCCAAACTGCGGGCCTTCGCCCAGTCAGTGCTGGACCAGCGTTCGATCTTCACCCCGGCCGCGCTGACGCTCATCGAACGCGCCGAAACCCAAGGCGGCCTGACCGAATACGAGGCGCAGGACTTCGTCGCACAAGCCCTGGAAACCTTCCGCTGGCACCACAGCGCCACCGTCACCGCCGAGCAGTACCAGCAACTCAGCGCCCAGCATCGACTGATCGCCGACGTGGTGGCGTTCAAAGGCCCGCACATTAACCACCTGACGCCGCGCACTCTGGACATCGACATCGTCCAGGCACAAATGCCCGCCCATGGCATTACCCCCAAAGCGGTGATCGAAGGCCCACCCCGCCGTCAATGCCCGATCCTGCTGCGTCAGACCAGCTTCAAGGCGCTGGATGAGCCGATTGCTTTTACCGATCAAGCCGAGATGCGTGGCAGCCACAGCGCCCGCTTCGGTGAAATCGAACAACGCGGCGCAGCGCTCACGCCCAAGGGCCGGGCGCTTTACGACCGCTTGCTCAATGCTGCCCGGGATGAACTCAAGGAATTCCCCAACGAAGCCAATGCCGCACGCTACAACGCACTAATGACGCAGCACTTTGGCGAATTCCCTGACACCGTCGAGGACATGCGCCAACAGGAACTGGCGTACTTTCGCTACTTCGTGACGGAAAAAGACCTGGCGGCGGATGATCTGAACGGCGCGTCGCTGGAAGATTTGCTCCACGACGGGTATGTGCGGGTTGAACCGCTGGTGTACGAAGATTTCCTGCCGGTCAGTGCGGCGGGGATTTTTCAGTCGAACCTGGGGGACGCGGCGCAAACCCACTATGGCGTGCATTCGAACCAACAGGCGTTCGAAAAGGCGTTGGGGCGGTCGACGATTGATGAGTTGGGCTTGTATGCCGAGACGCAGCGGCGATCGATCGAAGAGTGTTTTGCAGCATTGGGTTTGAAGGTTACCGATTAGGTGGCCACAAAAAAAATCGCAGCCTGCGGCAGCTCCTACACCGGCCGCATGTACCCCGGGTCAACGGATGTACGCAACACCTGTAGGAGCTGCCGAAGGCTCGGGCCGCGTTCGGACGATCTTTTGATTTTCAGCAGTTCCGAAAATGCCAAAGGTCCTTCAAGCAACGCCGCCCTTGGCCTGTTGCTCCAGGTGCAGTTGCAGCTCTGGATCGATCTTCAGCGCAGCAGCCAGTTCATCCAGATAATTGCGCTCGGCGTCCTGCTGATCGTCCACCAGCATCACGCTGGCCAGGTACATCTCGGCGGCCATGCCCGGGTCCTGGGCGGACTGCGCCACATCGGCGGCGTCCAGCGGCCGGGCGACTTCGTCATCGAGCCATTGTTGCAATTGCGGGTCGTCGGTATGGCGGCCGATTTCGGTGCTGATCATTTGTTTCTCGGCGTCGTCGATACGGCCGTCGGCCTTGGCGGCGGCGATCAAGGCGCGAAGGATGGCGTGACTGTGGTCTTCGATTTCCGGACCGGATAACAGATCAACGGTACGCGGCGCCTGTTGTGGTGCCGAGGCCTGGTTACGTTGCCATGCCTGATAGGCCTGGAACGCCATCATCCCCAAAGAGGCCAGCGCCGCGTAATTGGTGCCGCCCGAGCGCGTCTGGCTTGAACCGCCCAAAGGGGAACCGCCGCCCAACAGACCACCGAGCAAACCTCCCAAACCTCCGCCGCCAGCACCGCCACCCGCGCTGCCACCCAACAGGCCACCGAGCAAGCCACCCAGGCCGCCCAAGTCGCCTTGAGTCGACGCCGCACCACCACCTTGTTGCGACAATGAGCCCTGACCGGCCCGCAGTAATTGCTCAAGCAAATCGCTGGTGTTCATGACGACGTCCTCATTGATGGGCAGAAACTCAGTCAGGCAACGATAGTCCTCGCCGGACATTCCGCCAACTCCGTCTGGCTGACGTCAAAAGGTGCCCCTTCACACTCCTGACAGAAACTGACAGCGCCTCCTTTTATGCTGCGTCCACCTTCTAATGGAGCAACCCCATGATCACTCCCCGTTTCATTTTGCTTTTCGTGGACAACCCCGCCGTCAGTGCACGGTTTTATGAGTTTCTGCTGGAGCGCAAGCCCGTGGAAGAGTCGCCGACCTTCGCCCTGTTTGTCCTGGACGGCGGCTATAAACTGGGGCTCTGGTCACGGCATACCGCGGAACCTGCGGTGACGGTAACGGGCGGCGGGACTGAACTGGCGTTCCCGATGGAGTCCGCCGAACAAGTCGATGCACTGTTTGCCGACTGGAGCGCTCTCGGGCTGACCATGGTGCAAACGCCGACAGAACTCGACTTCGGTCGCACCTTCGTCGCCCTTGACCCGGATAACCATCGACTGCGCGTGTTCTTTCCTCGTTAAGCTGACGATACAAGCGTGTAGTGCTCAACGCGTACCCCGGAATTTTCGGGGTATTTTTTTGCGTGGCGTCTAAGATTCAAAGGTGGTGAACCTTATCCCCGAAAATCCGGTCGATACCTGCAACCCGACCCGGTTTGCCGACGCCCTCAATAGCAGGGTGATGACTGGCTTGCTTCATTTTCTGGAGAACGCCCCCGTGATATCCACCGTACACATCGCCAGACTCAAAGCATGGGGCGCCCATGGTTTTACCGCCACCGGCGTGGTCACTGCCTTCCTCGCGACCCTCGCCCTGCTGGAGAACCAGCCCACCCATTGCCTGCTGTGGCTGGGCGTGGCGCTGATCGTCGACGGGCTGGACGGCGCGCTGGCGCGCAAGGTCAATGTGCAATCGGTGCTGCCGAGTTTCGACGGTTCGATCCTCGACCTGCTGATCGACTACCTGACGTATGTGTTTATCCCGGCGCTGTTCATCTACCGTTACATCCCGTTGCCGGACTACACCCTGCTGCTGACCGTGTCGCTGATTCTGGTGTCGTCGCTGTTCTGCTTCTGCAACGTCAACATGAAGAGCAAGGACAACTACTTCCAGGGCTTCCCCGCCGCGTGGAACGTGGTTGCGTTGTGCCTGTACATCATCGGTCCGTCGCCGTGGATAACGTTGCTCACCGTGATCGGCCTGGCGCTGTTGACCGTGACCCGAATGAAATTCCTGCACCCGTTTCGCGTGCGCCGCTTCATGCCGATCAACATTGCCGTGACGGCCATCTGGTTGCTGTGCAGCTTGTCGCTGGTGCTCAACCATCCGGTCATCAACCCATTGGTGATGAGCCTGTGGCTGCTGATGTCAGCGTACTTCCTGGGGATCTGCATCTGGCGCACGGCGCTGGAGTGGTTCGACGGCTCGCGGCTCAAATAGGCACTGCAATCATGCCCATCCATATCGTGCGACTCGGCTCACCCCGCACCGCGAATGAAGGCCTGCGCCTGGGCACAGTACGCCGCCCGCCCCGTGGCGTACCGAAGGCCGAATTCGCCAGCCGTGATTTCTATGATGTGTGGCAACCGCTGCTGTCCCCCAGCCCCGAACTGGTGGCCGAAGCCAAGGCGGCAGAAGATGCCAAAGCCTGGGAGGCTTTCAAGCGCAAATTCAAGGCCGAGATGAACCATCCCGCGCCCAGTCAGCTGCTGGACCTGCTGGCCGCCCTCTCCCATCAAACCTCACTGGCCGTGGGGTGTTACTGCGAAGACGAAGCGCACTGCCACCGTTCCGTATTACGGGAGTTGCTGGAGGCACGGGGCGCAAAGGTTGTTTAGCCAAGATGCAAATCCGATCGCTCCCGCGAATGTTCACGGGCAAGCCGAATACACTTCATAGCCAGAATGGTCGTCGGGTCGATCAACGCCACTTGATGACCTTTGATCATGAAGGCCTCGCTATGCTGCAGCACCAGCGGTAACTCCGTACATCCCAGGATGAGCACATCGGCGCCCAGTTCACACAAGTGTTCTGCGGCGATCAGCAGCTGATCTTTACACAGGCCCTCGGTGAACCCGGCCTTGATCCCAAGCGCCCCATAAATCGCATCCATGACCAACGCCTGGTAATCCACACCGGGGGCGACTATGTGCAACCCGGCTCGCCGGGCCGCCTCATGGTAAACCTGACTTTTGATCGTGCCTGACGTCGCCAGCAGTCCCACTGTTTTCTCGGCGCCGTACTGCTGGACGATAGCCTCTACCGTCTCGGCCAGCATGTTCACAATGGGCACACGCAAGTGTGCCTGGATACGCTCGACAAACGCGTGAGCGGTATTGCACGGGATCGCAATCGCATTGGCTCCGGCGCTTTCAAGCCGCTTGCAGGTGGCATACATCGCCATCGTCGGATCGGTTTCGTCATACAGCAGGCTGGCGGTACGATCAGGAATCTGGGGGTTTTGTTCGACCACCATTTTGATGTGTTCCTGATCGCGGCCGGCCGGTGTATGCGCAACCACTTTCCCCATGAAATCGACCGTTGCCGCAGGCCCCACCCCGCCCACGATCCCAAGCTTGAAGGGGGGGCGATTCGACTGACCTTTCTCCACGGTCGCGAAGCCGGCATAAATCTCATTGATGTCCAGCACCGTGATGCCCCGACGCTGCAGGTCGCCGCAGACCAACGAGAGCTCGGTCATGCCCGGCAAGACTATCGCGGCCCCCTGCTCCTGAAGCGAAAGGCAGGCCCGATACACACACTCCAGCGGCACACCGTCAAGGTATCCATCCTTGATACCGTTGACGCCATACATCGCCTCCATCAACCCTGACTGCTCGTCATCACCTGGGTAAACGAGCTTGAAATCGCTGCCGAAATAGCGCTCGAACATGCCGCAGTGGCGAACATAGTCTGAGGCGAGAATGCCCAATGCACTGCCGGGTTCAGCGACATGATCGATGTACCTGCGCAACGCGGCCATCATGTCCAGAACCGGTATGCCTATCTCCTCCTGTATCTCTTCGCGGAAGGTGTGGCTGGCAAAACAAGGCAGTACGATCGCGTTGACCCCACTGGCCTCGAAGGTCTGGCAAACCTGGAACACATAGAACTTTCTGGAGGTCATGCTCGCGCCCCGATCCAATGGCATCAGCACATCTTTGAACGGGTGCTGCTCGAACAGAAAGTGATAACGGCCTTGATCCTCGAGCACCGCCCTGGACTTCACCAACTTGTAGAACAGATCGCCGCCGGCCAGTGAGCCAAGCCCGCCAACGATCCCCAGTTTGCGTACAAACGACGACTCACGGGACAGCTTCGATTCAGCTTTCATGGTGATAACTCTCAGGCAGTGGCTACAGTGCGAACAGGACGTGGGGATGCCTCGGTTTGAGGGACGTCGTCCGGCTCCTCGCAAGGCTCCGATTTAGCGACCACTGCCGTTGCGATGCTGTTGCCCACCACGTTGGTGGCAGTCCTGGCCATATCGAGGAATTGATCGATGCCCAGGATCAGCAAAATGCCCGCTTCCGGCAGATTGAACATGGGCAACGTCGCCGCGACGACAACCACTGAGGCCCGGGCTACACCTGCCATGCCCTTGCTGGTCACCATCAGCGTCAGCAAGATGAGAAGCTGCTGTGTGAGGCTCAAGTCAACGTTGTAAGCCTGGGCAATGAACATGATCGCGAAGGCTTGATACATCATCGAACCGTCGAGATTGAATGAATACCCCAATGGCAGTACGAAGCTGGATACGCGCTTCGGTGCGCCGAACTTCTCCAGCGCCTCCATGGTTTTTGGATAGGCGGACTCACTGCTGGCCGTCGAGAATGCCAACAGCACGGGTTCTCGGATCAACTTGCCCAACGTAAATACCGAACGCCCCAGAAACAGGTAGCCAGCAGCGAACAACACGCCCCACAGAATCACAATGCCCAGGTAGAACTCGGCAATCAGTTTTCCGTAATCGACCAGCAAGCCCAGACCTTGGGTGGTGATGGCCGAAGCGATGGCGGCAAAGACACCGATCGGTGCAAGCGCCATGACATAGTCGGTGATCTTGAACATCACCTTCGCCAGCTCTTCAATACTGTCGGTGATCTTTGTGTAGCCGGCGCGCTTGACACCCGCCAACGCGAAACCGAAGAACAGCGAGAACACTACAATTTGCAGAATCTCGTTGTTGGCCATGGCTTCAGCAATGCTGCGAGGGAATACGTGGCTGATGAACACCTTGAGGCTGAAGTCCCCCGTGTTTACCGCTATAGGTGCCGCGCCGGCCTGAGTCGTCTGAAGATCCAGGCCTGCGCCTGGCTGGAAAAGGTTCACCAGCAACATACCGATCAACAACGAAATCACTGAAGCGGAAACGAACCAGGCCATCGCCCTCGCCCCGATCCGTCCTACCGATCGGGAATTGCCCATGCTGGCAATACCACCGACCAATGTGGCGAAAACCAAAGGTGCGATGATCATCTTGATCAAGCGCAGGAAAATGTCCGTCACCATCGAGAAGTAGGAGGCAATCTCTTTGGCGGCTTTCTCATCCGCTGAAAAATGGTGGCAAGCCCAACCTACGATGACGCCCATCGCGATGCCGATCGCGATCTGGCGGGGTAAATTACTTTTTTTCACGGTGCTTTCCTCAAGTGATGTTGTAGCTTTTTTTACTTGGCAGAAGACAAGACTGGAATGACCCGATGCTCTGCGGCAGCGGGGCTACAGCACCGATTCTAGGGACGCCATTGGCGCGGGATGATGAGTAATCACCATAGGGTGATGCGTTTTTGGAATAGTTTGCGAAATACCCTCAATGACTCCATTGCACCGCAGTAAACTCTTCGCCAGAGGCGCAATGAGGAGCCAACATGCAAACCAAATGGTTGGACGATCTTCTGGCGATTGCCGAATGGAAGAACTTTTCTCGAGCCGCGGAAGTGCGTTGCGTCACGCAGTCCGCGCTGTCTCGGCGCATTCGTTCACTTGAGGAATGGGTGGGAGCCGAACTGGTGGATCGCGGCACCTATCCTGTCCAACTGACTCAAGCGGGCCGCAGCTTTTGTGAAGAGGGGCGCGAGGCTTTGTCGGCGTTGCTGCAATTGCGACTGGCTCTTCGCGAAGGAGAAAGAATGCCGGGGCGCTCGATTCAGGTCACCGCCGGGCACAGTCTTTCAATGACATTTCTGCCTAAGTGGCTCACCCAGTTTCAACAACAGAATGAGCCCTTCAATGCTCGCGTGGTGGCGGCGAATATCCACGATGCGGTCATTGCGCTGGAGGAAGGCAGCTGCGATTTGATGATCGTCTACCACCATCCCCTCGCCCCGATCCAGCTCGACCCCGAGAAGTTCGGCAGTTTGACCCTGGGGCACGATTCGTTTGTTCCACTGTGCGCGCCGGACAAGAACGGCAAACCCTTGCATCGGCTACCGGGGACGGCCGCCAAGCCAGTGCCGCACCTGGCGTATACCGCGACCACCTTTTTGGGGCGCGTGGCCGATATCGTCATCAAGAATGCGCCGACGGCTTGCGTGCTTGATCGTTGCTTTGAGGCGGACATGGCCATGCTGTTGATGAGAATGGCGATCGAGGGCTACGGCGTTGCCTGGTTGCCCTTGAGCGCCGTGACCGATGAACTGGAGCGAGGGCAATTGGTGCTGGCCGGCGGCGATGAGTGGAAGGCCCGACTGGAGATACGTTCGTATTGTTCGATCGCCAATCAAAACCCGACGATGCGCGACCTTTGGAAAACGCTTGAAGTCGCATCGCGAGCAGGCCCATTCGAGCGACCAGACGCCCCTTAGACTGATCATGGTCAATAATCAAAGGATTGAGATGTATTGAACGACCACCGTCTGCTCGTTTACCCACGGGAGGTTTGTCATGTCTGGTCAACCGCGCTTCATGCTGGTCGCCTCACCGCTGATGGAACACAGCCCCGCCTTCGACCGGGCTGCGATGCTGGCCAAGGCCGAGGGGGCGGCCCTGCACATCGTGGCCTTCGACTATCTGGAAGGCCTGGCGACCGCCAGCCTGGTCAACGAAAAGGCCATGGAGCAGATGCGCTTGGGCTATGTCGAGCGCCACCGCCAGTGGCTTGAAGAACAGGCCCACCCCTTGCGCAAGATAGGTGTGAACGTCACCACCGAGGTGGCCTGGGTCGAGAATCCGCTGGAGGAGATCCTGATTCACCTCAAAGAGCAGCCGATGGACGTGCTGATCAAGGCGCTGGAACATCAATCGCGGCTGTCGCGGCTGGTGTTTACCCCCCTCGACGTGCATTTGTTACGTGAATGCCCGGTGCCGTTGCATTTCGTCAGCCATGCCACTCGCGCGTTGCCGCGCAAGATCGTCGCGGCGATCGACCCGTTTCACCGCGATGATCAATACAACAGTTTCAACGACCGGATCCTTCACGAAGCCTCAAAACTGGCGAGCGCCTGCAATGCCGAACTCGATGTGGTCTACGCCTATGACCTTTCATCTATCAGCGCGGACGAGTTCAACTTCTATAACGGTTCGGCGCTTTTCTCTTCGGACCAGGTCAAGACCCTGTTCGACCTCCAGGAGAATGCCTTCAACGAACTGGCCGCGCGCAACGGCATCGCGCCGGAGCAGCGGCACATGGTCATGGGCAACCCCACCAAGGTACTGACCCACTACACCGAGACCCATGATGTGGATGTGATCGTCATGGGCCGGATCGGCCATCGCGGCATGGGCCGGTTGATCGGCAGCACGGTGGAGCATGTGCTGTACAAAATGCCGTGCAGCGTGTGGGTGGTGTATACCGAGTCACTGGATGAGTGACTGCAACGGCTGAATACCAAATTGTGCACATACCTTTGTGGGCGCGACCCCTGTGGCGAGGGGGCTTGCCCCCGTTCGGCTGCGAAGCAGTCGCAAAGCTTTTGGGGCCGCTTCGCGACCCAACAGGGGCAAGCCCCCTCGCCACAGGAGGCCGTTCCCACAGGGATTTTGTGTTCTCGACTCAGCGCCGGGTGATCACCACCTCCAGGTATTCACTCGGTACCACCAACGACCGCTCCCCCGCTCGGTTCAGGCGATTGAGCAGTTCTGTCAGGTCGTTTTCCAGAGCGGCACCCCCTTCAGGCGGCAGGGTCGCAAAGGCCTTGTGAACCGGGCCATACCAGGTGCGGAAGGTGTCGATGAAATGAGCGGCCGAGCGGTAGCGGAAGTTGAACAACCGCCGTGTGACCTGGAGCAGAAAGTCGCGCTGATCGAACTGTGAGTGCAACCATGCTTCGGAGCCCCAGTTTGAAGGCGGCTGAGCCCCGGCGGGTGGCGGCATGTGGCGCCCCAGCACCTTGAACATCTGCCCGACGAAGCCTTCAGGCGTCCAGTTGGCAAGGCCGATCCGGCCTCCCGGGCGGCACACCCGCGCCAGCTCCGTGGCGGCCTTGGGCTGATCCGGGGTAAACATCACCCCAAAGGTCGAGAGCACGGCATCGAAACTGGCGTCCTCGAAAGGCAACGCCTCGGCGTCGGCCACCTGAAAGGTCACGTTCAGGTGCTCCGCCCGGGCACGGTCTTCACCACGTTCAAGCAACTTGGCCACGTAGTCGGTGGATGTGACCTTACAACCCCGGCGCGCAGCGGCAAGCGTTGCATTACCGTTGCCCGCAGCGACGTCCAGCACCCGCTCATCACAGAGCAAGTCACAAGCTTCAGCCAATTGCTCGCCGACGATCTGTAGGGTGGTGCCGATCACGGCGTAGTCGCCACTGGCCCACGCAGTCATCTGACGGTTTTTCAGGGCGGTGAGATCAATGGGTGTGCTCATGAAGTCTGCTCCGCTGCGGGTTGGAACGGGTCTCGGCTTACTCCGCCGTGGTGGGGTCGATGATGCTCATGACTCGGGAAACGCTGTTGATCGGAAAGCCACCTTGTTTGGCATGCTCCCTGATGAGCTCCTCGCTCGGCGCGATGTACACGCAATAAATCTTGTCGCCCGTGACGTAACTCTGCTGCCATTGCACTTGCGGCCCCAACCCGCGCAACACATCGCAGGATTTTTGCGAGATCGCTTTGAGTTCCTGTTGCGCCAGTGCGCCGGCTCCCGGAAGCTCGCGTTCAATAATGAACTTAGGCATAACCCTCTTCCTTTCATGATTGTAATGGCAGGGTCGCAAGTGACCCCGTCCACACACTAAAGCTCCCGGATACGTATCCGTCCTGCCCGGTCGTCCGGCAGACTCACGAAATACACCGGTCTCCGATGCATGGTCATGCATCTGTAACGCCGGATTAACACCCCGGAACCCGGGATTGCCGATGCGCCCTGAATCAGCTCTTATGGGCTATCGAATTTTGAAAGGACTCTCCCATGCCTCGCCTGGACTGGCTCGTTCACCACATGCACCACAGCGACACTTTCGCTTCATGGATTCACCAACAATTCCACTATGAATACGCCGACCAGCCCTTGCCTCAGTGGCAACGGGAATTCGCTGACGGCCAATTCGACGGCAAGTGGCAATGCTTGATCGCTCTGGATGAAGACCGCCTGCTGGGCGGCGCGGCACTGGCCGCCGCCGACCTGGCTCACCGGCCTGACCTGGGTCCTTGGCTGGCTTGTGTGTTCGTCACACCCCAAGCAAGGGGAAAAGGATTGGCGGAGCGTTTGATTGACGGGATATGTGCGCAGGCCAGGGAATGTGGCGTGGCGAAGATCTATTTGCATACCCGGGACCAGAACAACTACTACGCCAGACGCGGGTGGACAGTGCTGGAGCGTTTTCAGGCCTGGGAAAACAACCAATGGCTCATGGTGCGAAACCTGTGAGCCATTGATTTGAACGGTTACGCGGCAGGCGTCTTGGCCTCTTCCAACAGCTGCCGGATCATCTGCTCCTGAGTCTCGTAGCGACCCTCGCCAAAATGGCTGTAACGCACCTGCCCCTTCGCATCGATCAGGTAGTGAGCCGGCCAGTATTGGTTGTCGAAGGCGCGCCAGATTGCATAGTTGTTGTCGATCGCCACTGGGTAGGTGATGCCGAGTTTTTTCACCTGGTCACGGACGTTGTCGATGATGCGTTCGTAACCGTATTCCGGGGTGTGCACGCCGATCACCACCAGGCCGTCCTTTTCGTATTTCTTTGCCCAGTCCTTCACGTAGGGCAAGGTGTGCTGGCAGTTGATGCAGTCGTAGGTCCAGAAATCCACCAGCACCACTTTGCCGCGCAAGGAGTCGTTATTCAGCGCTGGCGAGTTGAGCCATTCGACCGCGCCGGAGAGTGACGGCATCGGGCCTTTGGCCGAGTCCATGGTCGAGTCGGCCTTGACCTTGCTGACCAGGTAATCCACCACTTTCGGCACGGTTTCCAGCACCTGCTGTTCCACCGTGGTAACGCCTTCGGACGAGGTGCCCGCAAGCAGCGTGTTGTCGGTTCCGGTGGCAATGACCGCCGCCGCGACCAACACCGCAGCACCCGCGCCGCGACGCAGCCAGCCGGTGACTGGAATCGACGGTTTCAAGCGATTGACCAGTCCGCGACCGGCGAAGATCAAGGTGCCCAGGGACAACGCACTGCCCAGGCCATACGCCACCAGCAGCAAGCTGGTCTGGGCATTGGCGCCTTGCAGCATCGCGCCGGTGAGGATCACCCCCAGGATCGGCCCGGCACACGGTGCCCAGAGCAGACCGGTGGCGACGCCGATCATCACCGAGCCCAGTGGGCCGGACATTTTGCGGGTGTTGGGGTCAAGGCGATTGCCCAACAGTACGAACGGCCGCACCAGCCAGCCGCCGATGCGGGCGGAGATCAGCGACAACGCAAACAGCACCATCACGATCAACGCCACGTGACGGCCGGTATTGTTGGCTTGTATCACCCAGTCGCTGCTGACCACGGCCAGGCTGGAGATCAGGGCGAAGGTCAGGGCCATGCCGCCGAGGGTGAGCAGGATCGAGGAGCGTGTGCGTTTAACACCGGCAAACAGAAACGGCACGACCGGGAGGATGCAGGGGCTGAGGACGGTCAAAATGCCGCCCAGGAATGCGATGAGAAACATGGGTATCACCTTGAGAATACGAGTCCCATGTGGGAGCGAGCCTGCTCCCACACTGGGAATATTGAGTTCATCAAAACAGTGCCTGGCTTCAAGCCATCTGGTTTTCCAACTGCTGGCCCTGTGGTGTGCGGCTGTAGCCGTTTTCTGCAACCAATTGCCCCTGCGGTGTGTGGCTGGAGCCGTTCTCTGCAATCAGCTGCCCCTGCGGTGTGCGGCTGGAACCAGCCTCGGCCAGCAGCGGCGTCAATTGGAAACAAGTGCTGCTGCCACAGCTGCTCTGTTCAACAGAAGCGTTGGCATGAGCGGCGACGCCGGCTACGGAAAAGACGATGGCGGTCAAAAAGCGGGTGACGTTGTTCATGGGGTTCTTCCTGTTTCAAAATGGGATTGATGATGGATAAGCAAAGGACTCAGTTGCCTTCGTTGCAGTCGTCAGCGAATTTGCTGTAATCCAGAACCTGGGTTTTGCCTTGGGAATCCAGGTAGGTCATCCGCGCATTCACAATCCCGCAGGAAGGCGTGGCGTCCTGTTTCATCGACAACACTTTCTGGATGTCCAGGTGCGTGCCGTAGGTGTAGGTTTGGGGAGTGACATCGGCTTCGGCGCGGGCCGATAAGGTGCAGATGTTCAGGGCGGCAAACAGGCAGGCGGCGTAGATGGCTTTGGTGTTCATGGTGGTTTCCTCGGGGCTTCAATAGGTCAATCGTTGCCAAATCGTTGATGGGTCCGAGGCGGTTTGGGTTTGCCTCGATGGAAGCCATTAGAAGCCCGCGAGGTATCCCGTCTGTGTCTGGAACAGGCGCGGGTAAATTGCTATGTATCAACGCCGGCCTGCGATACACAGCGATACAAAACCCCTGAAACCGGCTGTTTTTGCGTCCCCGTGTATCCGCCGACAGGCCAGATACACTGCAATACAAACCGCTGCGGGCGAGCGAGCCTTGACTCGGTAGACTGCGCGAAAATTCCTACTCAAGAGGCATGGCGACCATGGAACACGTCGATCACATTCTCATCGTGGACGATGACCGCGAGATCCGGGAACTGGTAGGCAATTACCTGAAGAAGAACGGCCTGCGCACCACCGTGGTGGCGGATGGGCGGCAGATGCGCGCATTTCTGGAGACCACGCCGGTGGACCTGATCGTGCTCGACATCATGATGCCGGGCGACGATGGCCTGCTGCTCTGCCGCGAGTTGCGTGCGGGTAAACACAAGGCCACGCCAGTGCTGATGCTCACCGCGCGCAACGATGAAACCGACCGCATCATCGGCCTGGAAATGGGCGCCGACGACTACCTGGTCAAACCGTTCGCCGCCCGCGAACTGCTCGCCCGGATCAACGCAGTGCTGCGCCGCACGCGGATGCTGCCGCCGAATCTGGTGATCACCGAAAGCGGTCGCCTGCTGGGGTTCGGTCGCTGGCGCCTGGACACCTCGGCCCGGCATCTGCTGGACCAGGACGGCACCATGGTCGCCCTCAGCGGCGCGGAATATCGTTTGCTACGAGTGTTCCTCGATCATCCTCAGCGGGTGCTCAATCGCGACCAGTTGCTCAACCTGACTCAAGGCCGCGACGCTGATCTGTTCGACCGCTCCATCGATTTGCTGGTCAGCCGTTTGCGTCAGCGCCTGCTCGACGATGCCCGGGAACCTGCCTATATCAAGACCGTACGCAGCGAAGGCTATGTGTTTTCCCTGCCGGTGGAAGTGCTCGGTGCGCCGTCATGAGTCTGGCGCTGCACTGGCCCCGTACGCTGGCCTCGCGGCTGTCGCTGATTTTCCTGATCGGCCTGATTCTCGCCCAGGCGCTGTCCTTTGGCGCGCAGTACTACGAGCGTTATGAAAGTGCGAAAAGCACCATGTTGGGCAACCTGGAAACCGACGTCTCGACCTCCCTCGCCATCCTCGACCGCTTGCCGGCCGACGAACGCGCGAACTGGCTGCAGCGACTGGAACGTGCCAACTATGGCTATCTGCTGAATGAAGGCTCACCCGGCACACCCATGGCGCCCGGCGATGTACCGATTGCAGTCCCCTCGATTCAGGACGCCATCGGCCATGAATATCCGCTGACCTTTACCGACATCCCCGGCCCGAAGAAACACTTCCAGGCCCATCTGAAACTGAAGGACGGCAGCCCCGTCACCATCGATGTGCGACCCGCGATGGTGCCGTTGTCGCCGTGGTTGCCGGCGGTATTGCTGGGGCAACTGGCGCTGCTGATCGCCTGCACCTGGCTGGCCGTGAGAATCGCCATCCGCCCGCTCACCCGCCTCGCTCAAGCGGTGGAAACCCTCGACCCCAACGCTCATGCCGTGCACCTCGATGAAAAAGGCCCGACCGAAGTCGCCTACGCAGCCAGGGCGTTCAATGCCATGCAGGCGCGCATTGCGGCGTATCTCAAGGAGCGCATGCAACTGTTGGCGGCGATTTCCCACGACCTGCAAACCCCGATCACACGGATGAAACTGCGTGCCGAATTCATGGACGACTCCAGCGAAAAAGACAAACTGTGGAACGACCTCGGCGAGATGGAACACCTGGTGCGCGAAGGCGTGGCCTACGCCCGCAGCATCCATGGCGCCACCGAGGAAAGTCGCCGCACCGATCTGGACTCGTTTCTCGACAGCCTGGTGTTCGACTATCAGGACATGGGCAAAGACGTGCAGCTGGGCGGCAAAAGCGCCGCAGTCATCGACACCCGGCCCCATGCCCTGCGGCGAGTGCTGGTGAACCTGGTAGACAACGCGCTGAAATTCGCTGGCGCGGCTGAGTTGTGGGTGGAAACGAAGGCCGACGGCAGCTTGTCGGTGAAGGTCATGGACCGAGGGCCGGGGATTGCCGAAGAGCAATTGGCCCAGGTGATGCAGCCGTTCTACCGCGTGGAGAATTCGCGTAATCGCAGCACCGGCGGGACCGGGTTGGGGTTAGCGATTGCCCAGCAATTGGCGTTGGCGATTGGCGGGTCACTGACCTTGAGCAATCGCGTGGACGGTGGGTTGTGTGCGGAACTCAAATTGCCGGCTCAAACTGCACCACTGTAGGAGCGAGGCTTGCCCGCGAAAGCGGTGTGTCAGACGACATCTATGTTGACTGTGCCGCCGTCTTCGCGGGCAAGCCTCGCTCCTACAATTGATGTGTGGTGGCTGGAGGATTACGTACGGTCAGGCCGCTATACCGATTACCCCTTCTCCGTGCATCTGCCGCAGCAACGCCATGCCACTGTCGATGAATTCCAGCGACCCGGCCATCCCCGCCTCCACCGCCAGCCCTTCCAGTTGCGACCGGCCATCGAGCTGAGGAAATCCCCCGATCCGCTGCAACAATCGCCACGCCAACGGGCTCAATTCGGAAAAGTGCACACTCCAGTCCTCGGCCCGACGCACCAACAGCAACGTCGGCTGAGTCGGTGGCACTTGCGGCCGATAATCCGGCCCCACTTTTTGCACCGGCCAGCCATAGGCCAACGGCCAGGCCAGTGGTGAAACCTGCAACGGTTGATCCAGCAGCAATCCAGCATCACTGGCCGGCAACGGCTCAGCGTCGGATTGTTGCAGGGCCATTTCGACCCATTCGTAATGCGCCAGCTCGACCATGAACGGTGGCCACGGCCCATCGTTCAGCGCCTGAGGCATCGATGCGAGGAACTCGACAAACTCCCGGGCGATCTCGCCGAATTTGGGCGTGTGAGCGCGGTAGTCCCGCAGGAAGATTCGCACCAGAGAACGCCAGTCACTGTCCCCCAGTATTCTCACCAACACCGGAAAGGTGCCACTGAGCAACGACGACAGATTCGAGAACACCAGATCGCGATAAACCTGTGCCCGTGCCACCTCCATCCCGGCGGGCGGCGCATAGCGGTCGGGGTCGCGCAGGTAACGAGTCAATGTGTCTTGCTGCTGATACAGCGTCGGTTTATCCACGGTTCGCCTCCTCCTCTTGCAGTCGGCGGATGGTCTGCAACTCGCTCACCAATTCAGAAAACGCCGGGTAGTTGAAGTCCCGCTCAAGCAGCGTCGGCTGCACACCGAACCGCGCATACGCCTCCGCCAGCAAAGCCCAGACCACCGGTTTGACCGAGGCGCCATGGGTGTCGATTTTCAGCGTATCGGACTCATCGAAGTGTCCCGCCACGTGCATTGCAACCACCCTCCCCGCGTCGAGGCCGGCCAGAAACGTCTGCGGATCAGAACCGTGATTGATCGAGTTGACGTAGACATTGTTGACGTCCAGCAGCAGGTCGCAATCGGCTTCGCGCAGCACTGCGTTGGTGAACGTCAGTTCGTCCATGTCCTGTTGCGGGGCGGCGTAATAGGAGACGTTTTCCACCGCCAGGCGCCGACCGAGAATGTCCTGTGCCTGACGAATCCGGGCGGCGACGTGGTGCACCGCTTCTTCGGTAAATGGCAACGGCAGCAGATCGTAAAGATGCCCGTCATCGCTGCAGTAGCTCAGGTGTTCGCTGTACAGCGGCACCTTGTAGTGATCGAGGAAACTCCGCACTTCCCGCAGAAACCCGACGTCCAGCGGCGCCGGCCCGCCTAATGACAACGACAAGCCGTGACAGGACAACGGATAACGCTCGGCCAGGGCACGAAACGCCGCGCCATGCGCGCCGCCGATGCCGATCCAGTTTTCTGGCGCGACTTCCAGAAAGTCGAAAGCGCCCTTCGGGGCCGCTTGCAGGTCCTTGATCAAACCGCGGCGCAAGCCTAGCCCGACAGTCGTCTGCGTTGATGTGCGGGGAATTTGCATGATGTCGATCTCATCCTGGGATCCGGTCTCCAGCGCCTGAATGCTCAGTGCCGGCCGGCAGGCCCAGTTAAGCGACGCGGTGTGTCGGGTCTGTGTGCGCAAACGCCCCTCTTCTCAGCGCACTGTATCGGACAGGCAGCCAGATACAGAGGGATACACGAACTAGACTTGTTGATTACCCCCGTAGGGGGGAGCCAGGACGCGGTTATCGTCCTGTTCATTCCCACGATCACCGCCCACAGGTGCATGCCTCGACAAACAATGCCTGCGGGCTGTGATCCTGTTGAAGGAGCACACAAGATGGACGAGGCCAGACTCAATGATTTCATGGGCAAACTGGTGAGCGACATGGGTGGCGCGGCGATGCTCGCCAACGTCATCCTCGGCGAAGAACTCGGCCTGTACCGGGCCATGGCCGACAGTCAGCCAGTCACCCCCGAAACACTCGCCGCGAAAACCGGCTGCAACACCCGCCTGCTACGTGAATGGCTCAGCGCCCACGCCGCCTCCGGTTACATGGAACACCGCGACGGCCAATTCCGCCTCCCCGAAGAGCAAGCCCTGGCGCTGGCGATCGAAGATTCACCGGTTTATGTAGCCGGCGGTATGGCGGTGGTTGCCTCGTTTTTCCATGACAAGGACAAACTGGTCAACGCCATGCGCGGCAACGGTGCCCTGCCCTGGGGCGATCACCATCCGTGCATGTTCAGCGGCACCGAGCGGTTCTTCCGTCCAGGCTACAAAGCGCATCTGGTCAGCGAGTGGCTGCCGGCGCTCGACGGGGTGGTTGCCAAACTGGAGGCTGGCGCGAAAGTGGCGGACATCGGTTGCGGCCACGGCGCCTCGACCGTGATCATGGCCCAGGCCTTCCCGGATTCACGGTTCGTCGGTTTCGATTACCACGCGCCTTCGATCACCGTCGCCACTCAGCGCGCCGAAGAAGGTGGCGTGTCCGGACGGGCACGGTTCTTCCAGGGCAACGCCAAGAGTTATCCGGGCGACGACTATGACCTGATCTGCTATTTCGACTGCCTGCACGACATGGGTGACCCGGTCGGTGCCGCAAAGCATGCCTATGAATCGCTCAAACCCGACGGTACGGTGCTGCTGGTGGAGCCCTTCGCCAACGACACGCTCGACGAGAACACCAACCCGGTGGGACGGCTGTTCTACGCCGCCTCGACCTTTATCTGCACACCCAACTCGCTGTCCCAGGAGGTCGGCCTCGGGCTCGGCGCCCAGGCGGGCGAGGCTCGGTTGCGCAAGGTCTTCACCGAAGCGGGTTTCACCCAGTTCCGGCGAGCCACGGAAACGCCGTTCAACCTGATTCTGGAGGCGCGTAAGTAACACCAGGATCATCACCCAGACTGGCGAAACCCCAATCTCTGTGGGAGCGAGCTCGTGTGGCGAGGGGGCTTGTCGGAACGCCGCATCGCCCCGTTCGACTGCGAAGCAGTCGTAAAACCAGTCACCGCGTTCTAAATCCAAGATCGCGGTGATTGGTTTTAGGGGTGCTTCGCGCCCCAACGGGGGCAAGCCCCCTCGCCACACGAGCCCGCTCCTACAGGTGACCGTGATCAGCTCAGACGCTCGCCGAGGTTTTCAGCCTTGAGAATATCGAACAATGCCTGCGCCGCCGCCGACAGTTCTTGCCCCGTCGTCAGCACCCCGATCGCCCGTTCCACCACCGGGTCGCGCAGGGTGATACAGCGCGCGCCCAACTCGCGCATCTGCCCGGCGCACAATGCTGGCACCGCGCTCACGCCCAATCCGCTGGCCACCATCCGCCCGACCGTCGCCAACTGATGACTTTCAAACTCCACCGGCAATTTCATGCCCCGCGCCTGCAAGTGCTCTTCGAGCATCACCCGCACCGTGGACGGGCGCTGCAAGGTAATAAACGGCTCCTTGAGCAGGGTTTGCCAATCGATATCGCCCAGGTCCGCCAGCGGTGAATCAAGCGGCACCACTGCCACGAACCGGTCGATGTACAACGGGGTAAATTGCAGCGACGAACTCTGGGTCGGCTCAAACGCCACGCCCAGCTCCACCTGGCGGTCGCGGACCATTTCCAACACCTGCTCGTTGATCACGTCGTTCACCGTGACGTTGACCTTGGGATAACGCGCGCGGAAAGTCTTGAGGATCGGCGGCAGCAGGTTGCCGGCAAACGACGGCATCGCCGCCAGTGTCACGCGGCCGCGCTGAAGGGTGAAGCGTTGGCGCAGTTCATCCTCGGCATTGTCCCAGTCCGCGATCAGCCGGCGGGCCAGTGGCAGCAGCGATTCACCCTCGGCGGTCAGTGCGACGTTGCGGGTATTGCGCGTGAACAGGCGCCCACCCAGGCCCTCCTCCAGCGCCTTGATGGTCAGGCTCAACGCCGACTGGGACAGGTGCAGCCGCTCGCAAGCCACGGCAAAGCTCAAACTCTGGGCCACGGCCAGGAAGGCGCGAATCTGTTTAACGGTCATGCCCGTATCTCCAACCTCGTACGCACACCCTAGAATTAGTGAGTTTTATCTATCAATCAACCTTAAAAATCAACTTAACAAATAAATCACGCAGCGAGACACTCCCTCCCCATCCGGCTAGCCAGCCGCCCACAAAGAATAAAAGAGGTGCATATGGCAGGGTTCGACAAGCGCGTGTATTCCTATGAAGAAGCGATGGCCGGTCTTGAAGACGGCATGACCGTAATCTCCGGCGGCTTCGGCCTGTGCGGGATTCCGGAAAACCTCATCGCCGAGATCCAGCACCGGGGCACCCGTGACCTCACCGTGGTCTCCAACAACTGCGGCGTCGATGGGTTCGGCCTCGGCGTGCTGCTGGTAGACCGGCAGATCCGCAAAGTGGTGGCCTCCTACGTCGGCGAGAACAAACTGTTCGAAGACCAACTGCTTAAAGGCGAAATCGAAGTCGTCCTGACCCCCCAAGGCACCCTCGCCGAGAAAATGCGCGCAGGCGGCGCCGGCATCCCGGCGTTCTTCACCGCCACCGGCGTCGGCACTCCGGTCGCTGAAGGCAAGGAAGTGCGCGAGTTCAAGGGCCGCCAGTACCTGATGGAAGAATCCATCACCGGTGACTTCGCCATCGTCAAAGGCTGGAAAGCCGACCATTTCGGTAACGTGGTCTATCGCCACACCGCACAGAACTTCAACCCGCTGGCCGCCACCGCCGGCAAGATCACCGTGGTCGAAGTCGAAGAAATCGTCGAACCCGGCGAGCTGGACCCGTCGCAGATCCACACCCCTGGCATCTACGTCGACCGGGTCATTTGCGGCACGTTCGAAAAGCGCATCGAACAGCGCACCGTGCGTAAGTGATCCCCTGCCCCCGGACCGAATGAAGGAATAACAACAATGGCACTCTCCCGCGAACAAATGGCTCAGCGCGTCGCCCGCGAAATGCAGGACGGCTACTACGTAAACCTCGGCATCGGCATTCCGACCCTGGTCGCCAACTACATCCCCGAAGGCATGGAAGTCATGCTGCAATCGGAAAACGGCCTGCTCGGCATGGGCGCCTTTCCGACCGACGCCGAGGTCGACGCCGACATGATCAACGCCGGCAAGCAAACCGTGACCGCGCGTATCGGCGCGTCGATTTTCTCCTCCGCCGAATCGTTCGCGATGATCCGCGGCGGCCACATCGACCTGACCGTGCTCGGCGCGTTCGAAGTGGACGTCGAAGGCAACATCGCCTCCTGGATGATCCCCGGCAAACTGGTCAAGGGCATGGGCGGCGCGATGGACCTGGTGGCCGGTGCGGACAACATCATCGTCACCATGACCCACGCCTCCAAGGACGGCGAGTCGAAACTGCTGCCGCGCTGCAGCCTGCCGCTGACCGGCGCCGGTTGCATCAAACGCGTGCTGACCGACCTGGCCTACTTGGAAATCCACAACGGCGCGTTCATTCTCAAGGAACGCGCGCCGGGCGTGAGTGTCGAGGAAATCGTCGCCAAGACCGCCGGCAAACTGATCGTGCCTGACCACGTCCCGGAAATGCAGTTCGCTGCCCAGTGAGGAATCCGTCCATGCAAGACGTTGTGATTGTTGCTGCCACTCGCACTGCCATCGGCAGTTTCCAGGGCTCGTTGGCCAATGTGTCCGCGGTGGACCTCGGTGCTGCGGTGATCCGCCAGTTGCTGGCGCAAACCGCTCTGGACCCGGCGCAGGTCGATGAAGTGATCATGGGTCAGGTATTGACCGCCGGTGCCGGGCAGAACCCTGCGCGTCAGGCTGCGATCAAGGCCGGCATGCCTCACGCCGTACCGGCCATGACCTTGAACAAGGTCTGCGGCTCGGGCCTCAAAGCGCTGCACCTGGCGGCGCAGGCGATTCGCTGCGGCGATGCCGAGGTGATCATCGCCGGTGGTCAGGAAAACATGAGCCTGGCCAATTACGTGCTGCCCGGCGCGCGCACCGGTCTGCGCATGGGCCACAGCCAGATCGTCGACACGATGATCAGCGACGGTTTGTGGGATGCGTTCAACGATTACCACATGGGCATCACTGCCGAGAATCTGGTGGACAAGTACGGCATCAGCCGTGAAGCCCAGGATGCGTTCGCTGCCGCCTCGCAGCAGAAAGCCGTGGCCGCCATCGAAGCCGGGCGCTTCGTCGATGAAATCACCCCGATTCTGATCCCCCAGCGCAAGGGCGATCCGCTGGCCTTCGCCACCGATGAACAACCGCGGGCCGGCACCACCGCCGAGTCCCTGGGCAAACTGAAACCGGCCTTCAAGAAGGACGGCTCGGTGACCGCCGGTAACGCATCTTCGCTGAACGACGGCGCGGCCGCCGTGATCCTGATGAGTGCCGAGAAAGCCAAGGCCCTCGGCCTGCCGGTGCTGGCGAAAATCGCCGCGTACGCCAACGCGGGCGTCGACCCGGCGATCATGGGCATCGGCCCGGTCAGCGCCACCCGTCGTTGCCTGAGCAAGGCCGGTTGGTCCATCGATCAACTGGAGCTGATCGAAGCCAACGAAGCCTTCGCCGCACAATCCCTGGCGGTGGCCAAGGACCTGGAATGGGACCTGAGCAAGGTCAACGTCAACGGCGGCGCCATCGCTTTGGGCCACCCGATCGGTGCCTCGGGTTGCCGGGTGCTGGTGTCCTTGCTGCACGAGATGATCAAGCGTGACGCCAAAAAAGGCCTCGCCACCTTGTGCATCGGTGGTGGTCAGGGCGTGGCATTGGCCATCGAGCGCATGTAAGCCTGTTCGAGACACCAATCCCCTGTGGCGAGGGAGCTTGCTCCCGTTGGGCTGCGCAGCGGCCCCAAAATCTCGGTACTTTCCGCAGATTTTGTGAGTGCTACGCACTCAAGCGGGAGCAAGCTCCCTCGCCACAAACCGGGTTCCTTTTTGTCTGGTCCTCAGGCAAATTTCACCAGGTTCACCCTCCGGGATCAGCCCACAAACTGCAAAATCAACCAGCTGTTGGCCGCACTGATTACCGTAAACAATCCCCACGCCAACACCCGCGTTGGCAGCCGATTCACAAACGGCCCCATGAGCGTCTGATCATTGGTCATGCGAATCAGCGGATACAACGCGAACGGCAGTTGCAGGCTGAGCACCACCTGACTCAACACCAGCAGTTTGCCGATCGCCCCGTCGCCCATTAACCACACGCCGATAAACGCCGGGATCAGCGCCAGCCCACGAGTGATCAAGCGCCGTTGCCAGCAGGGCAAGCGCAGGTTCAGGTAGCCCTCCATGATCACCTGGCCCGCGATGGTGCCGGTGAAGGTCGAGCTCTGCCCCGACGCCAGCAATGCCACACCAAACAGCACGCTGGCCAACGCCCCGCCCACCAACGGATCGAGCAAGTGATAGGCATCCTGGATGTCCACCACGTCGGTATGCCCGGTCTTGTGAAAGGCCGCGGAAGCAAGAATCAGAATCGCCGCGTTGACCAATAGTGCCAGGGCCAGAGAGCCGATGGTGTCGATGCGCGCCAGTTTGACCGCGTCCTGTTTACTGGCCAGGTCCTTGCCGATCATCCGCGTCTGTACGATCGAGGTATGCAGGAACAAGTTATGCGGCATCACCGTGGCCCCGAGAATGCCGATGGCCAGGTACAAGGGCGCCGCATCGCCGATCGCAGTAAGTGACGGAGTGAAACCGCGAGCGACGTCCGGCCAATAGGGTTTGATCAGCAACAGTTCGACGAAGAAACACGCGCCGATAGTGCCCACCAGCACCAACATGATTGCCTCCAGCCGACGAAAGCCGCGGTTTTGCAGGGCCAATACCAGCAACGTGTCGAAAGCGGTGAGCGCGATGCCAAACGTCAGCGAACAGCCCAACAGCAAGTGGAACGCCAGGGCGCAGCCGAGCACTTCGGCGAGGTCGGTGGCAATGATCGAAATTTCCGCCAGCAGCCACTGGGTCCGTGCGGTCCGCGTGCTGTAGCGCTCCCGGCACAACTGCGCCAGATCGCGCCCGGTGGCGATGCCCAGACGCGAACACAAACACTGCACCACCATCCCCGCCAGGCTCGCCAGCAACACCACGAACAACAGGCTGTAGCCAAACCGCGAACCGGCCTCGATGGCCGTGGCCCAGTTGCCCGGGTCCATGTAACCGATGGACACCAGCAAACCGGGGCCGGCAAAACGCAGAACGCGCTTGAAGAACGATGCACGAGGGTCAACGGCAACCGTGCCGGCCACTTCCGGTGGGCAAAACGGCGCGGTGCCGACTTTGGGCAAACTGAATTTCACGCAAGCATCCGATAACAGGTGGGAGCGCGCAGCTTAGACGTTTCACGCACTCGGGTGTAGGCGCTCAACGCTTGCGCAGAGACCTCCTTAAGCAAACCATCGCCCGCAATGCTAACGTGACCGGCACACACAAATGGAGATGCGTGCGTGCTGATGCTCAAACTGCTGGTGATTCCAGGGTTTCTGTTGCTGATTTCCCTGGCCGGTAAACGCTGGGGACCGAGCGTGGCCGGTTGGCTGTCGGGGTTGCCGGTGGTGGTCGGGCCAATTCTGTTGTTCCTCGCCATCGAACAAGGCCATGTGTTCGCCGCTCAAGCGGCAACGGCGGCGCTGTCAGCCATGTTCGCGATGATTGCCTTCTGCGTGATGTATGCCCAGATCGCACAACGCTTGAGCTGGCCGTGGGCGCTGACGATGGCGCTGCTGGTCTGGGCGCTGGTAGCTGTTGTGTTGTCGCTGATCCCGCCGTCGCTGACGCTCTCGGTGATCGCCGCCGCCACCGCGTTGCTGGCCGCGCCGTACCTGTTTCCCTCGGTGCAACCCGTCGTTTCAGGCACGGCGCCAAAGTCCGACAAACTGCTGCTGCGCATGATGGCTGGCGCCCTGCTCACGTTGGCCGTGACGTTGCTGGCCAGCACCGTCGGCGAACGCTGGAGCGGATTGCTCGCGGTATTCCCGGTGCTGGGCAGTGTGATGGCGGTGTTTTCCCAGCAGACTCGCGGGCCGGCGTTTACTGCGGCGTTGCTGCGGGCTACAGCTACCGGGATGTATTCGTTTGCGGCGTTTTGTCTGGTGCTGGCGTTGGCGTTGCCGAGGTTCGGCTGGATGGGATTTGTATTGGGGATCGGCGCCTCGTTCGGGATGTTGTTGGTGACTAAACAACGGGCATTGCGCCCAACGCCTTATCGCCTCAACGAACGGCAACGATGATCACCACGCACCCGGTGTAGCAAATCGCGATCCGTGGGATGATCGCCGTCATAGCGCGACCATCCCTCGGAGAGTTTGAATGTCATTGTTGAGTAAAAAAGCCGTTGTTCTGCTGCTGACAGCGGCTGCCAGCCTGGGAGCCTTGAATGCGCAGGCGGCCAAGGCCACTTCCAGCGACAAAGCGCCGACCCAGAAGGTCTCGATGCTCGGCGGCAAGTTCACCTTCACCCTGCCCAAGGGTTTCATCGCCAACCCATTGCCGGCCGGCGACGCGGCCACCGGTACCGCCGGGGCGACGGGTACGATGTACACCAACCAGACCACTAAAACCGTAGTCATCGCCGCTGAAAACACCATTCCCGGCGGCGCCAACGTCAAGGACAACGACGGTGAGTTCCTCGACGCCACGGTGTCCGCTTTCGCCACCGAGCAACGCAAGGCCCTGCCGGACTTCAACAAACTGAGCGAAAAAAGCCTGACCCAGAAAGGCACGGGGCTGGGCCTGCGACAGATCGACAGCACCGCCACCCAAGGTGGCGGCATGACCCTCGACACCTCGCTGATGGCCGCTTCCGGCACGCGCATGGCCATCGTTCAGATCATTTCCCGCCCCAACGACACAACCGGCCACGAAACGCTGGTGAAACAAATCGTCAGCGGCAAATAAGTCCGACCGACTCAGGGATTGAGGCGCTGCAACCAGGCGCTCAAATCCTGCATCTCGGTGGCGCTGATGCTGTGACCGACACCCGGATAGGCATGAAACTCGGGCTTGAGTAACAGGCGCTGCAACAGACTGTCGGCCTCAGTGCCGTCGTTGTAGGGCAGGAGTTTGTCAGCGGTGCCATGACCGATGAAAATCGCCAGCTGCTGGCGTTTTTCATCCGGTTTGAGCTCGGATTCGAGCACCGGCAGGATGCGCCCGCTCAACGCCGCAATCCCGCCTACCGCCTGGGGATGACGCAACGCGACCTCGTAGGACATCATCGCGCCCTGGCTGAAACCCACCAGGAATACCTTGTCCGTTTCGGTGTGATATTTCTTTGCCGCTTGTGCGACGAAATCCAGCAGCACCTGGCGACTGGTCTTCAGGTCATCCGTCTCGCCGTTATAGGCGCCCTCGCCCTTTTTGCGAAACCACTGGTAACTGCCCTCTTCCAACGTCATCGGCGCCCGCACCGACAGGTAGTTGTACTGCGGCGGTAATTCATCCTTGATGCCGAACAGGTCCTGCTCGTTGCTGCCGTAACCATGCAGGAAAATCACCAAGGGCTGGTTACGGGATTCAACGTTGGCCTGTTCCAGGTATTTGAGCGGCAGATCGGTGTGTAGCGGGATTTGAGCGTGGACGGCGGTGGACGCCAGCAGCGTGAGCAGAGCGAGAAACTTCAACATAAACCTTCCTTCACAGCGCGCAGGATTCGGGACAGAGCCTAACATCTCTTCCCGCTGATGCACCGTCTCCCTCTGATGCACCGCGCGCCCGTAGGATGTGTTTCGCAGGTAAAAAAATGGCCACCGCATCCACGGTGGCCAATTTTTTCTACGGCGTATTAATGGCCGTAAACATCGAAGTTGAAGTATTTGTCCTGCACTTGCTTGTACTTGCCGTTGGCGCGGATTTCAGTGATGGCGGTGTTGAATTTGTCTGCCAGCTCTTTATCGCCCTTGCGCACGGCAATACCGGCACCGCCGCCGAAGTACTTGGCGTCTTCGTAGGTCGGGCCGACAAACGCGAAGCCTTTACCGGCGTCGGTTTTCAGGAAACCGTCGTCCAGGTTGACCGAGTCGGCCAGCATCGCATCAATGCGACCGGCAACCATGTCGAGGTTGGCTTCCTGCTGGGAACCATAACGCACCAGGTCGATGCCGGCCGGCACCAGCACTTCAGTGGCGAAGCGGTCGTGGGTACTGGCGCGCAGCACACCGACTTTTTTGCCTTTGAGCTCGGTCAGCGGATCCTTGACGTCGGTGCCTTCCTTCATCACGAAGCGCGCCGGGGTGTGGTAGTACTTGATGGTGAAATCGACGTTCTTCTTGCGGTCGTCAGTGATGGTCATGGACGACAGGATCGCGTCGATTTTCTTGACCTTCAGGGCCGGGATCAGGCCATCGAACTCTTGCTCGACCCAAGTGCACTTCACTTTCATCTGTTCACACAGCGCGTCACCGATGTCCACGTCGAAACCGGTGAGTTTGCCGTCAGGGGTTTTCATCGAGAATGGTGGGTAACCGGCTTCGATCCCGAGGCGAATCGGTTTGGCGTCTTCGGCCACGGCGGTCAGGGACAACATCGACAGTGCCAGGGCACCGAACATCACTCGCTTCTTCATTTATAACTCCTGTGTGCGGAGGCTTTTATTGGCAGCTTTCGATTGGCAACTTTCGGTTAGTGAAGACCGAAGTGGCCGGCAGTCTAGAGCGGCTACAGGAGGGCAAATTGTGTTTAGGCGACAAATACTTATAGAAAAGAAGCCGAAGGATTCGAGGCACTTGAAGTGTGCTCCGAGGTGGTGCAAGGACTGTAGGACAATCCTTTGTTTCAGACAAAACCTACATGTTTTCGGTACTGATCCGATCGAAGAGTCGCACTGGCGATGAATAACTATTTGCGTCACATTGACCCGCCAACCGCCCCCTCAAGAGAAACGTGATGCCCGCGCTGAATCTGATCCAGCACCATCCTGCCGAAGGCCCCGGCGCCATTGCCGAATGGGCCCGGTCCCGAGGCATTACCCTGAACGTGTTTCGCGCCGACCTCGGTCAGTTGCCGCCGGTGAGCGCGGCACCGCTGATTCTGTTGGGCGGGCCGTATGAATCCGGTGCCGGGCCGGCGTGGCTGGAAACGGAGCGTCAGTGGCTGGCGGGCAGCCTGGATCAGGGCGCGGCGGTGTTCGCGATTTGCCTGGGGGCGCAATTGCTGGCGCTGAGCCTGGGCGGCGATGTGCGGCGGATGCCTCGCACAGAAACCGGTTGGACTACTGTGACCTTTATCGATGGGCAGACGCTGAAGGTGCTGGAGTGGCATGAAGACGCGATCGATCTACCGCCCTCTGCGCAGTTGCTGGCCAGCAGTGAGGTTTGTGAACAGCAGATGTATCGCGTCGGCCCGACGCGGGTGGGGTTGCAGTTCCACCCGGAATGGAATGCCGAATCGGTGGCAATCCTCAACGAGCACTTTGGCGAGGAATCACCACTGCGGCGGGAACCACAGGACAGCGCCGCCTACGCAGCGGTGTTTGACTGGTTGCAGGTGACGCTGGATGGATGGTGGAACGCTTCATCAGCTAATCGCTGAATCTGTGGCGAGGGAGCTTGTCGGATCGCCGCACCGTCCCGCTCGGCTGCGAAGCAGTCGTAAATACTGAGAACGCGGTTTATTCAGGGGGCGTGGTTGGCCGTTCTCAGGGCCGCTTCGCGACCCAACGGGAACAAGCTCCCTCGCCACAATTAGTCAGCATTCACAACTTAGGGGCATCGCAACGGCGGGTTGCACCGCAACACTCAATTCAAACCCTTCATCCAGCCACCCGGTCACCCCGCCGATCATCTCCTTGACCGGGTAACCCAGCGCCGCCAGTTTCACCGCCGCCTTGTTGGCGCCGTTGCAGTGAGGTCCGGCGCAATAGACCACAAACAGCGTGGACTTCGGATAGGCCGCCAGGCCATCAGCCGTGATCAATCGACTCGGAATGTTGATCGCGCCCGGCACATGTCCGCGTTCGAACGCCAACGGTCCGCGCACGTCCACCAGAACAAAATCCACCTCGCCGGCCTCTTGGCTGCTGTAGACGTCGGAACAATCGGTTTCGAAGGTCAGACGATTGCTGAAGTGCATCAGGGCGATGGCGGACGGGGCTGCGGGAATCTCGCGAACCAGGCTGGGCATGGGCTGTACTCCAAAGTCTCGGTGGGTGTGAGAAGACTTTATCTGTTCCGGTCTTGCCGCTACAGTGGCGCACAAGACACTCACCGGGAACTTTCCGCCAAATGCAACCCACTCCAGGTTTAGTCGCGATTCTGGCCTACGATGGCCTCTGCACCTTCGAATTCGGCATTGCCGTGGAGATCTTCGGCCTGGCGCGGCCGGAGTTCGATTTCCCTTGGTACGAGCACTGCATCGTCGCCGTCGACCAAGGGCCGATGCGCGCCATGGGCGGCATTCAGGTGCTGGCCGACGGCGGGATGGAACTGCTTGAGCGCGCCCGAACCATCATCATACCCGGCTGGCGCGACCGCAGCGCGCCGGTGCCCGCCCCCTTGCTCGCTGCCCTGCGTCAGGCTCATGCCCGAGGCGCGCGGTTGCTGTCGATCTGTTCCGGGGTATTCGTACTGGCGGCCACTGGTTTGCTGGACGGTCACGGCGCCACCACCCATTGGCGCTACACCGCTGAACTGGCCGAGCGTTTCCCGAACATTCTGGTGGATCCGGACGTGCTCTATGTCGATTCGGGTCAGTTGATTACTTCGGCCGGCAGCGCCGCCGGCATCGATGCTTGCCTGCATCTGGTCGCGCGGGATTTCGGCACGCAGGTGGCCAACTCGGTGGCCCGGCGGTTGGTGATGTCGCCACAACGCACCGGCGGGCAGGCACAGTTCATTCCGTCACCGGTCAGCCCGACGCCGCGCAGCGATCTGTCGCGGGTCATGCAGTGGGCGCGGGAACGTCTGCATGAACCGCTGGAGGTTCGCGACCTCGCCAGCGAGGCGGCCATGAGTGAGCGCACGTTTCTGCGCCGGTTCACCGAAGCCAGCGGCATGCCGCCCAAAGCGTGGCTGCAGCATGAACGCCTGGCCCGGGCCCGGGAGCTGTTGGAGAGCACGAATCAAAACACCGATCAGATTGCCCAGCACTGCGGCTATCGCTCGGTGGAGAGTTTCCGCGTGGCATTTCGCAGCGTGGTCGGCGTGCCACCGTCAGTGTATCGGGAGCGGTTTGGGCGCAAGGTCAGCGCTGTTTGAATCCATCACTCATTATCAATGGCGATAACAACAATAATGAATGATGAGAAAGCGCGTTAATCTATCGCCATTCTTAATATCAAACACTTCATATCCAAACGCGTCGCTATTAATAAAATAATATTAAACATTACTCCGGTGCAGTCCATTGCATATTTATCGGCGCCTGCTTAACTGCAAAAACTGCTGATGACAGCAGTGCCCGCAAATACCACGGAAGGAGTCGTTATGAGCAGTTCAACTCGCCATAGCATGCCCCCCTATGGGGTGGCCATCCAAGGCGCGATCAAGGCAGGCGACCTGCCGCAAATGAAGACGCTGTTGAAACAACGCGATGCATCCACGCCAGAAAATAAAGAGCTAAAAACCGCTTACGAGCAGTTGGTGAAGGAAGTCGCACGCCTGGAAAAGCACTAATAGCTATTTCCGCTCCCCTTATTGCAATGGAGGCAATAATTATGTCTGGTTCTAATCAGCAACCTGTCGGCTTGTTCCCACTCTGCTACCGAATTGGTACTTCAGCACCGGGCGCACAAAGTCTGGCACTCAATCTTCTGGTATTTACCCCTGACCAAACGGTAAGCGGTACTTCCACGATCACTCAGGCCACCAACCCGCCGCTGGATGTGCACTCCGATGTCTGGGGCGAATACACCTACCTGACGGTCATGAGTCCTGGCGTCAGCAAGATCCTGATCACCGCTCAAGGCAATAACGGCGGCCCGGGCTCGAACTCCGTCGTGAATTTCAAGTTGCATCTGGTGGTCGGTAGCGACTGGAGAGAAGGCGTCGCCAATTACGAGTACTTCAATGGCGAACGGTGGGTCCAGGTCACTGCCCCCGCTCATCTTGTCGAGTCTGTACCCTCCAACGCTTATAAATCAGTGCCTTTGGAGCCCGGCCCGGTCATTCTGCCGTATCCACCGATCATGCCGCTGTACGCCGCGCCGATTCAAAGTGCCATTGCCAGCGGTGACCTGGCCCAGATGAAAAACCTGGCGCGCCTGGCCCAACAACAACTGGATCAGCAACCCCAACTGCAGAGCGCGCTTGAAACGGCCAAGGGCGAAATCAGCCGGCAGGAACGCCGCTGACCCGCTCACGAAACATGCCCGAGTTGTCCTGAATACAAATAAGGGAGTAGCACCATGTCAATCGGACTTTTTCATACCCGCCTGAATGTCAGCAATCATCTACTGGGCTCACCGGTTTTAACCCTGGATCTGCTGGTAGATACCGTAAAGAAAAAAGTCAGCGGGGTTGCCAGCATTTTCCAAAGCACCTATCCGCCTCTCAACTTCCGTGCCCGTGTATGGGGTGAGTACTCTGAGGCCAAACTGGTGCCGACGGCCGAGAACCACATCATCCTCACCCTGGCGGGCAGCCCGAGCGGCCCTCTCAGCCAGATCGCCCAGACTTTCGGTTTGAAAGGCATTTTAGGCGCCGATTGGGCGAGCGGTTATGTCGACTACAAGTACCAGGACCAGGGTATCTGGCATTACGTGAAACACGCAGCCGTCAGCCAGGCTCCCGTGATTGAGCGCCCAGAGCATCCGTACCACCCGGTGCCGCTCTATGCCGTCGCGGTACAGCAAGCGCAAACCAGCGGTGATCTGGCGCAACTGAAGTCCGTGGTGAGCCAGGGTGAACAGCAATTGGCCAACAGTGGTGCCCTGCGCAGCGCGCTGGGGCAGCTGAACGCTGAAATCGCGCGCCTGGAGGCCCGCTAACCCCAGTCAGTTAAGCGCAAACCCCTGTGGGAGCGGGCAAGCCCGCACCTACAGGGTCCGCGCTATTGATCAACAACAAAAGGTAAATCCGGTCGCGCCATTGACTCAAGGAAGGCGCGAACACTTCGATGGATTCGTGCCGCGCACGCGTTGGTGCGCAAGGATTTCCCATGTCAGACAGTCGCCCTGCCCGCTACCTCAGTGAAACCGACCTCAAACGCTACGTGCCGGTGCATGTGGTCTGGGAAATCACTCTGGCCTGCGATCTCAAATGCCTGCATTGCGGTTCACGCGCCGGCCATCGACGCCCCGATGAACTGAACACCCGGGAATGCCTGGACGTCATCGATTCCCTGGCAGCACTCGGCACCCGCGAGATCACCCTGATCGGCGGCGAAGCGTATTTGCGCAAAGACTGGACCCAGCTGATCCAGGCCATCCACGATCACGGCATGTATTGCGCCATACAAACCGGTGGCCGCAACCTGACGCCCGCGAAAATGCAGGCAGCGGTGGATGCCGGGCTTAATGGCGTCGGTGTGTCACTGGATGGACTGGCCCCATTGCATGACGCAGTGCGCAATGTTCCGGGCTCGTTCGACAAGGCGGTGGACACCCTGCGACGCGCCAAACAGTCCGGGCTTGCGGTGAGCGTCAACACACAAATCGGCGCGGCCACGTTGCCCGACCTGCCCGAGCTGATGGACCTGATCATCGACCTCGGCGCCACTCACTGGCAGATCCAGCTGACGGTCGCCATGGGCAATGCCGTCGATCACCCGGAGCTGCTGTTGCAGCCCTATCAACTGCTGGAAGTGATGCCGTTACTGGCGCGCCTCTACCGTGAAGGGGTCGATCGCGGCCTGCTGATGAACGTGGGCAACAATATTGGTTACTACGGCCCTTACGAGCACATGTGGCGTGGTTTCGGCGACGAGCGCGTGCACTGGAGTGGCTGCGCCGCCGGCCAGACCGTGCTGGCGCTGGAAGCCGACGGCACGGTAAAGGGTTGCCCGTCATTGGCAACGGTGGGGTTTTCGGGCGGCAACGTACGCAACATGAGCCTGCACGATATCTGGCACTACAGCGAAGGCATGCACTTTGGGCGCCTGCGGGGGGTCGATGACCTGTGGGGCTACTGCCGAAGCTGCTATTACAACGACGTCTGCCGTGGCGGCTGCACCTGGACCTCGCATTCCCTGCTCGGCAAACCCGGCAACAATCCCTACTGCCATTACCGCGCGCTGGACCTGCAAAAGCGCGGGTTGCGCGAGCGCATCGTCAAACTCGAGGATGCGGCAAAAACCTCCTTCGCCGTCGGACGTTTTGATCTGATTACCGAACGCATCGATACCGGCGAGAAGGTGAACAGCGTCAGCGACAGCGGCCAGGTGATCAAACTGGCCTGGGCGAACCAGGGCCAGAAATCGCCGGACGAAGGACGTATTCCACCACAACTGGCGCTGTGTCGTGGATGCTTGCAGTACATCCATGCACACGAAGTGACGTGTCCCCACTGCGACGCTGATGTTGCCGCCGCGGAAGCCGTGCACCAGACAGACCGTGCCCGGCAACAGGCGATCATCAACACCCTGACCGGCCTGCTGGGGTTGCCGCAAAATACCTTGATGTAACGTTTATGCCGACACATCATCAGGGGAGCGACCTCGCAGATCGCTTCCCTGGCACATCGCCCGGCATGCGGGTCTGCGCGTTGCGAAAAGGACGGTTACTGGGCCGCCGGGTGTTCGACGATCAGCGATTCGATGTTCATTTTTTTCGCCCGGGTGAGCGCCGCCGTTATTTCAGCCTGCCTGGCCTGCGCCTCGGCTTGCGAACCGAACGGCCCGACCAGAATACGAACCTTTCCATTTTCCTTCACGACGTTGGGAACGAAGCTGTGTTCAATCAACCAGCCGCTCAGGTCACTGACCGCCTGAGGTGTCTCACCGCGCACTTCGACGTCCCACTGCGGGCCCGTTACCGCTGCGGGGACGGAGGCGACTGCCGGTTGCGGCTTTTGAGCGTCAACCCCTTTATCCTCACCGCATCCGGCCAGCGTCAGTACCGCGATTACCAAGACTATTTTGCGCACAACGCTTTCCTCCGAATGCTTAAAGCGGCGATTTTAACATCCATGGATCCATCCCGAGTGCCGCAAAATGGGCTCAAAACAACGAGAATGATGGTGGCGGCCTCTGTATAGTTACACCTTGGGAATTAATGCAGCATCTGCGCGTCAGAAAGAGGCACCCAAACCGTGAAACTTCGCACTAATCTATATCTAATACCGACCTCTGCACTGTCCGAACCAGGTGCCCTACAAAGCAATCAAGGAGAAAACCATGCTGATACTCACCCGCAAAGTCGGTGAAAGCATAAACATCGGTGATGACATTACGATCACCATTCTGGGCGTTAGCGGCCAGCAAGTCAGGATTGGCATCAACGCCCCGAAAGACGTTGCGGTGCATCGCGAAGAAATTTATCAACGCATTCAGGCTGGCCTGACCGCCCCGGACAAGCCACAAACGCCCTGAATCCTGCTGCAGTCAGTAGCCAGCCCATTCTGCCTCGAGTAACGGCTGGCTAAGATTCAAGTGCCGCATCGTTCTGCGTTCTGCGCTCCGTCTCTCTTTGCGATGCTATCGCAACACGGAGCCGATACTACTGCCTTGGCTCCTGCCATGACTGTCAGACGTTTCGGATTTGCTGCGAGAAAGAGCGTCCCCCTTCCCCGGCTAACCAAACGTCACGCCACGCGCCATGCCCGTGGCCGCTACGACCATCAGTACCAGCAACAGCGCTTCGATATGACTGATACGGGCAAACAGCGTTGCACGCCCGGTATCGATAGCCGCGCCACGCCCCAGCGCAATCCGCCATTTGATCAGCGCCACCATCGGCGCAATCTCGAGCAACAGGATGAAGACGAAGAGCGTCATCTTGAGATGAAACAGGGGTTGGTGAAGATAGTAATCAGTGCCTTTTTCGTACCCGCCAAAGGCACGCATCCCACCCGTGATCAGGAGAGTGACTGCAGAGATCCCCCACAGGTTATCTGCAATCAAAACACGGCGAGCGTCCCCTGCCCCGGCACTCAGACGACGTAACGCGGTGCCGCGGGTCAGTACAGCCCAAAAGCCCAGACCAAAGGCCAAGAGGTGAATCGCCGCCAAAAACCAGTGAGCCAGCATCGACATGCTCCTATCAGGACAAAGTTGAATCAGCCTTACAGTAGTAGTCCATCGTGTGGGATTTGCTCACGCAGGTGGCGGCGACGATTACCCGCACATCACCATTGGGCAAATAGCAGGCGAAAAAAAACCGGGCCCCTGATGGGAACCCGGCTTTGAGAGACCAGGACTTAATCCAGTCGTTTTGAAATCGAAGTGCGAGCGCTGGTCAACCCTTTCGTGTTGTGATCACCAGGCGTAGTGGCCGAAATGGCAGAGGCCTTCGCCACTCCTCGCGTGTCCCTGGAATGCGCAATGCCCGAAGTGACGGAGCCATGGCCGCGGCCACTGTTACGTTCGCTACCAAAGTGATTGCCGTTGACGCCATGATCTCGAACGGCTTTGCCGGCATGATCACTACTCAAGCCGGCGCCACGGCCGACATGGGCGCTGCTCAAGCCTGCGCTACGGCCGACATGGGTGCCACTCAAGCCTGCACCAAGGCCGACATGGTCGCTACTCAAGCCTGCGCCACGGCCATTGCTACTGACGCCGCCGGAATGGCCGGAGCCGCCGTTGCCACCATGACCGCCGCCGTTACCGCCGCCATTGCCACCACCGTTACCACCGCCGCCACCACCGCCATTGCCACCATCCTTCGCGTAGGCGGAGCTCATGATGGACAGTTCAGCGGGCAATAACGGGGCGGCTGCAAGCATCATCACGCAGGACATGACGGCAACAAAACTCTTGTTTTTTAATAGCATGGCGGGGTTCCGTGGAGGTTGATATTGCACGGAATAATTGACCGTCTCCCCCCCACACAGTTCAAAGGCCGGCGACCAGCGGGCAGGCAATGTGCAGCGATCGAACCGGCACACTGCTTCCCGTGATGTTGCTGGTCGTTATGCTGCGGGGGCGCAATTGAAATTTATCGCCCTCACATCAATCGAACGCACCATTGAGCACCTCGTAGATGATCCCGGTAGCGATGGCCACCAAAATCAAGTCAGTGCCAGCCTGCTGCCACTCATAGCCGTCGTAGTGGGGAAGCTGGCCGAGCAGACGGCCATCGAGTTTTTTGGCGATCCCCGGCGGCAGAGGTTTACCGCGTGCGAGGTTTTTCTGAATACCGGGTGGCAAGGCCGGCCCGGGGCTCCAGTAGTCACGATAACCACCCACGATGCCAAGGATGCTACCGTGGTTGATGCTCGGGCCGTGACTCCAATCGTCCCCCCCTGAACCTTTCCCCTTGTTGCCATGGCCGGAGTTGCCATGGTCCTGGTTGTATTGTGGATTACCCTTGCCTCCTCCCTGGCCTTTCCCGTTTCCCGGGTCGGCCAATGCAGTCACTGAACCGGACACCAGGGCTAGACACGTCATAGCGGCGATCAACGAGCGAGATCTAAACATATCCGTTCTCTCAGAAAGGGATGTCCCGTGCAAATGTAGACGGCTATGGCGGTATTAGCTCAGAAACTGTGTTTAGTGGAGGTGGGGTGCCGAGTTGGCATTTTTGAGGGTTTTGCAAAAGTTTTGCAAATCGCAGACAACAAAAAAGGGCCCACCTTTCGGTGAGCCCTTCCAGACCGCCCAGCAGAGCGGATTTTGTTTGGTAGGCGCGATTGGACTCGAACCAACGACCCCCACCATGTCAAGGTGGTGCTCTAACCAACTGAGCTACGTGCCTGCTGTGAGGCGGCATTCTACGGAATTCCGGAGGGGTGTCAACACCTTTTTTTCACCTAACCCTATGAATATGCAAAATATTTAATTTCGCTGTGGCAAAGAAGATTTTCCGGTGGCTGGCGGTCGATTTTTAACTCGGGTAGGATCAACGCACTCGTAAAATATATTAAACAGAGGCTGCAGGATGGCGAACACTCCCTACCCAGAGTCCTATTACGCCGCGTCGGCCAATGCGGTACCAGCGCGCCCGGCCTTGCAGGATGATGTAGAGACTGATGTCTGTGTAATCGGCGCCGGTTACACCGGCCTGTCCTCTGCCCTGTTCCTGCTGGAAAACGGTTTCAAGGTTACGGTGCTGGAAGCCGCCAAGGTCGGTTTCGGTGCGTCGGGACGCAACGGTGGCCAGATCGTTAACAGCTACAGCCGTGATATCGATGTTATCGAGCGCAGCGTCGGCCCCAAGCAAGCTCAGTTGCTGGGACAGATGGCATTCGAGGGCGGGCGGATCATTCGTGAGCGAGTGGCCAAATATAATATCCAGTGCGACTTGAAGGATGGCGGTGTGTTCGCCGCCATTACCGACAAGCAGATGGGCCATCTGGAGTCCCAGAAGCGCCTGTGGGAGCGCTTCGGTCACACGCAACTTGAGCTGCTGGATCAGCGTCGCATCCGCGAGGTAGTGGCTTGCGATCAATACGTCGGCGGCATGCTCGACATGAGCGGCGGACATATTCACCCACTCAATCTTGCCTTGGGCGAAGCAGCAGCCGTGGAATCGTTGGGCGGCACTATTTACGAGCAATCGCCGGCAATGCGCATCGAGCGCGGTGCCAACCCGGTGGTGCATACGCCTCAGGGCAAGGTCAGGGCCAGGTTCATCATCGTCGCCGGCAACGCGTACATCGGCAATCTGGTGCCGGAGCTGGCGGCCAAGTCGATGCCCTGCGGGACTCAAGTGATCACCACCGAACCCTTGGGAGATGAATTGGCCAAGCGCCTGCTGCCTCAGGACTACTGCGTCGAAGACTGTAACTACCTGCTCGACTACTACCGCCTGAGCGCTGACAAGCGCCTGATATTTGGTGGCGGCGTGGTATATGGCGCGCGGGATCCAGCGAACATCGAGGCGATCATTCGACCGAAGATGCTCAAGGCCTTCCCGCAACTCAAGGACGTGAAAATCGATTACGCCTGGACCGGCAACTTCCTGCTGACCCTGTCGCGTCTTCCCCAGGTCGGGCGCCTGGGCGACAACATCTACTACTCCCAGGGCTGCAGTGGCCACGGCGTGACGTATACGCACCTGGCGGGCAAGGTACTGGCCGAAGCATTGCGTGGTCAGGCTGAACGCTTCGACGCCTTCGCCGACCTGCCCCACTACCCGTTCCCCGGCGGGCAGTTGCTGCGTACGCCGTTCGCGGCGTTGGGCGCCTGGTATTACGGATTACGGGACAAGCTCGGATACTGACCTATAGAGGTGAAAAAGGGGCCGCTGAACGCGGCCCCTTTTTTGTATCCGCCGGGGAAGTCTCAGACCCGTCGTTGATTCAGAAGTCGACCGTCGCCGAAACGAGGTAGGTTCGTGGGGTCGAGAGCGTCAAGCCCGGCTCGCTGTCATCCGAGGCTCCGGCCGAACTCCAGTAGCGCTTGTCCGCCACGTTCTCGACATTGGCACGCAGAGTGATGTTCTTTTCGTCGATCTTGAACCCGTAGCGTGCACCCACGTCGAAACGCTCCCAGGCGTCGATTTCCTTGTCGTTGGACTGGTCCAGATACTGCGAACTGGAATAGATACCGCGGCTGGTCAGGGTCAGGCCCTGCACGGTCGGCACGTCCCACTCGGCGCCCAGGTTGACGTTGTATTTCGGCGTCGCAGGCGCCCGGTTGCCGTCAAAGGTGCCATTGGTGGTATTGGTCAACTCGCTGTCTATGTACATGACACCGCCGAGCAGGCGAAAACCTTTGAGCGGCTCACCGAACACACTCAGTTCCACACCGTCGTTTTGACGCTTGCCGTTCGGGCCGAAGACTCGCGTCGTGGCGTTGGTCTCATAGGCCGGCTGCTTGATCCGGAACACCGCGGCGGTCACGGCGAACGCACCCGCGTCATACTTGGCGCCGACCTCGACCTGCCGGCTGATGAACGGCGGAAATATCTCGTCCTCGTTCACCGAGGTCGACGGCGCGATCTTGCCCTGGCTCAAGCCTTCCATGTAGTTGGCATACAGCGACAATTTGTCGGTCGCTTTGAACAGGATGCCACCCGACGGCGAAACCTTTTCCTCGTCGTAGGCCGTGTCGCCTTTGACGTTATCCGTCCAGTCATCAACCTTCACCCGCTGCCAGCGAGCGCCGAGGGTCAGCAGTAGCCGATCATCGAAGAAACCCAGTGTGTCGGACAACGCCACGCCGCTGAAGCGGTTCTCGGTGTAGACCTTCGAATCGAATCGAGTGGGTCTGACAGGTGTGGGTGTTTCCACGGGCTCGTAGAGGTTGCTGCGGGCCGCGGCATAACGGGCACCGCCATTTTCGAAGTCCATGTAGAAATAGCTGGCGGCCAGGTTGACTTCATGGCTCACCGGACCGGTATGAAACCAATTGCGCACCCCTGCCGTGGCCGTCCGGACATTTTCGTCACGGGTGAAATCACGCGGCTGAACGCTGAAATCACCTGCGTTATTGGTGACTGCAACGGCATGACGAAGAAAGTCATGGTTGCTTTTACGCGCGCCCACACCGCCGTACAGCATGACGGAATCGCTGACATCGAATTCACCGTTCACCGCGCCGAAAGTGTCGTTGGTACTCGCTTTGCTCCAGGGCTGCGCATAGTTGTGACGGACATCGCTGGCATGCGGAACCTGCGCGTTGGCGCCAACCTGCACGCGTTCCTGTGGCGCGTCGGTATCGCGCTCGGTGCGCCCGATATCCGTCGAAAGTCGCAGGCGCTCACCACGAAAATCCAGGCCCAGCACGGCCATCTCGCGGTCGACACTCTGATGATCCCATTCGGTGTCGCCGGACTGCTTCACGCCGTTAAAACGAATACCGAACTTGTTGTCTTCACCAAAGCGCCGGCCAACATCCACGGCGCCGCCGACCTGGTTGTCGGAAGCGTAGCTACCGGTAAACGAAGTGATGGGTTTGTCGGTGGCGCGCTTGGGCACCACGTTGATCCCGCCACCGACGCTGCCCCGCGGCGAAATTCCGTTGATAAGCTGGCTCGGGCCTTTGAGGATGTCGACGCGGTCGGCCATCTCCATGTCGATCGTATAGGTCGGCAGGACGCCGTAGAGACCGTTGTAGGCGACATCACTATTGAACAGGCTGAGCCCGCGAATGGTGAATTGCTCATAACGCCCACCCGCCGGGTTGGTGGCGCGAACCGAAGGATCGTTGGCGATCAGGTCACCCAAGGTACGAGCCTGCTGGTTTTTGACCACTTCACTGGTGTACGTGGTCATGCTGAACGGCGTTTCCATAAAGTCTTTCGAGCCCAGCAAACCTTGAGAACCGCGGCGTGCGACCTGGCCGCCGGCATACGGATCGCCGCCCGCCGATTCAGTGGCACCGAGAATCGAGGTGGGGGCCAATTGCAGGCTGCTGCCTTCTGGCGTCGGGGTCAGGATGTACGCTTGTTCGCTCAACGGCTGCAGCTGCAGGCCGGAACCCTGCAACAGTCGGGTAAAGCCCTCCTCGACCGCGTATTCGCCGGAAAGACCCGCGCTGCTGCGACCGCTCACCAGCGCCGGGTCGACCGACAGATTGACCCCAGCCAGGCCGGCAAACCGGGTCAGCGCATCGCTCAGGCTCCCGGCAGGCACCTGATAACTGCGCCGAGTGGCATCTTCGGCCCAACTGGAAGTGATAAACAACGGACTGGCACTCAGGCTCAGCAACAGGCTCAGGTGCAACAACGGACGCAGGCCGGAAGAAGCCGGACGCGGACAGCAAGGCATTACTGCGGGCATTGAAGAAGTTCTCTTGATTCGCTCAGTTGCCTTGAATGACAAGCGAGTCAGAAAAAAGGGACAGGCTTCACACACTATTTTTGCGCGGCAGCAACATCACCCAGTAACGCGTACGCGAATGCACCTCCAGCGGCAGACTGGCCGCGAGCAGCGCCAGCACGCGATCGGTGTCGTCCAGACGGAAACTGCCGGTGACGCGCAGCGCCTCGAGCGCAGGCTCCCAGCGCAGGACACCCGGTCGATAGGTGCTGAGCTCACGCAGGAAATCCCCCAACGGCAGGTTTTTGGCAATCAGCACGCCTTCGCGCCAGCCCGGCGCGAGCACATCAAATGCGGCTATCGACCCGGCACCGGCTGCTCGAAGGTCAACCTGCAAACCACCGCGCAATACCAATGCCGGCCCCTGCAACGGCTGCAATTGCACAGAACCGTTGTACACCGACACGCGGCATCCGAGTGCCTCCTGCCGCACACAGACCTCACTTTGACTGACAATGACTTGCCCGAATCGGGTCTGGATCGTCAACGGTGAGACGCCAGGCACCTTCAGCGATATTTCGCCCTCTACCAACGTCAAGCGTCGGCCCTGCACATCCACATCGACGGCGCTGGCCGTGTTGAGCTGCAAGAAACCGCCATCGGCGAGCTGCACCTGTTTGCGCTCCCCGGTGGACGTATGCAAGTCGGCCCGCCAGACCTCCAACGGTAATTGCCGGCTGATCAGCCACGCCGCCGGCACCAACACCACTGCACCCAATGCGCGCTTGAGCACCACCCGTCGAGCTGGCTCAGGGCGATCCAGACTTTGCAGCGCCAACGCTGAAGGCAGATCGGCAAAACGCTGACGTAGGGCTTGAGCTTTCTGCCAGGCCTGTTCGTGACTGGTACAACTGTCGCGCCACCGCTGCAGGCCAGCGTGATCCTGCTCATTCGCGCTGCCGGACTCCAGCAAGGCGAGCCACTGCGCGGCGGCGCGCGCTATCTGGCGGGCCTCCACCGAAGGCGACGGACTGCTCACAGCTCCACCAACAGGCAATGCTCGTAGGCTTGCGCCATGTAGCGTTTGATCGTGCGCTCCGACACCCGCAGGCGGTCGGCAATTTGCTGGTAGCTCAAGCCTTCCAGCTGACTCCAGAGAAACGCCCGTCGCACCGCCGTCGGCAGTCCGTCGAGCAATTCGTCCAGGGCTTGCAGGGTTTCCAGCAGCAGCCAGCGCTGCT
Organism: Pseudomonas sp. GW822-FHT02G04; assembly: GCF_058802085.1. NCBI lineage: Bacteria > Pseudomonadati > Pseudomonadota > Gammaproteobacteria > Pseudomonadales > Pseudomonadaceae > Pseudomonas > Pseudomonas sp. GW822-FHT02G04. Next base: position 805 of record NZ_JBXANU010000001.1, on the reverse strand, counting down.
CGGGTGACGGCACACTGCCTTCAGGCAGCGAGGCCAGGGCATTCAAATAGGCCTGCTCGAGGCTACGACGCTGATAGAAGTTGCTCAGCAGTCGTTTGCCCACAGTCAGCAGATAAGCGCGGGGCTCCTGCAGGTCGGCAATCCGTTGAGAGCTGGCGAGCAAGCGCAGGAACGCATCTTGACTGAGGTCCGCCGCATCACACGCGTTGCCCATGCGCCGCCTCAACCAGCCTTCAAGCCAGCCACGGTGATCGCGGTACAGGTCGTGGAGGGTTTGCTCCTTCGGCATCGCTGCATCACTCATCTCAAGAAGCCCTGTGCCAAGGAGTTATCGTAAATGAGAGTGATTCTAATTAATGTCGATGCCGTGAACCAAGTCCTTTGTGCATCGGGCGTGCAAAAAGGTAGAAGCGGGAAGACGCGAGAGGAGCAAAAGCCAAATCGCAGACACAAAAAACCCCGGTCTTTCGACCAGGGTCTTTGCTATCGACTCGAAGTAGACACTGGCTATACCAGCGTTTTCTTCGTAGCTCCAAGGCGTTCAGTGGGCCTTGAGGCAGATATGGCGCAGCGGACGGGACTCGAACCCGCGACCCCCGGCGTGACAGGCCGGTATTCTAACCGACTGAACTACCGCTGCGTATCGCTTTGAGCTGACGCTCAAGTAACTCGTCTGATTGAAAGCTTCGAGGCTTTTCAATCTCGAGGCAGGCAAACCTGACTCGGAAAATATGGCGCAGCGGACGGGACTCGAACCCGCGACCCCCGGCGTGACAGGCCGGTATTCTAACCGACTGAACTACCG